>CABTZE010000068.1 GCA_902489215.1 uncultured Brevibacterium sp. | reverse complement strand
TCGGCGGGGTGTTTGGTGGGTTCGTCCGCGATGCCCTGCCCTCGCCCTTTTGGGACGCCGGGGGAGAGTTTGTTCCCACGGCCGCCGGCGGTGCCCGCCGCGGCAAGCCAAGCGACCTCAAAGCCACGGTCGACGAAGCCCTGGCCCACGGTGACACCCCTGTCCGTCACGTGCTCGTCGCACAGCGCACCGGCGAAGACGCCCACATGGTCGAAGGCCGCGACCAGTACTTCCACGATGTCGTCGACCGCCAGTCCACCGAACACTCCCCCGAGTTCTTCCCAGCCGAACAGCCGCTGTTCATCCTCTACACCTCGGGAACCACCGGAAAGCCGAAGGGCATTCTCCACACCTCCGGCGGCTACCTGACCCAAGCGGCCTACACCATGAAATACGTGTTCGATGCCAAACCGGAAACCGATGTCTTCTGGTGCACCGCGGACGTCGGCTGGATCACCGGACACACCTACATCGCGTACGGCCCACTGGCCATGGGCATGACAGAGGTCATCTACGAGGGCACCCCGGACACCCCGCACCAGGGCCGCTGGTGGGAAATCATCGAAAAGTACGGCGTGACCCAGCTGTACGCCGCCCCCACCGCCATCCGAACTTTCATGAAGTGGGGCGAAGAAATCCCAGCGAAGTACGATCTGTCGTCACTGCGCCTGATGGGCTCCGTCGGCGAACCCATCAACCCGGAGGCCTGGATGTGGTACCACCGGGTGGTCGGCGGCGAGAAGTGCCCAATCGTCGACACGTGGTGGCAGACCGAAAACGGTGCGAACATGATCGCTCCCCTGCCCGGCGTTGTCTCCACCAAGCCCGGTTCGGCACAGCGCCCGCTGCCTGGAATCAGCGTCGACGTCGTCGACGACAAAGGTGAGCACATCGGGAAGAACCAGGCCGGCTACCTCGTCATCACCGAACCGTGGCCGTCGATGCTGCGCGGTATCTACGGCGATGACCAACGCTACAAGGACACGTACTGGTCGCGCTTTGAGAACATGTACTTCGCCGGTGATGGTGCGCGGTTCGATGACGATGGAGACATCTGGTTCCTCGGCCGCGTCGACGACGTCATGAACGTGTCCGGCCACCGCCTGTCGACCGCGGAAATCGAATCGGCCCTGGTGTCCCACGACGCTGTTGCCGAAGCCGCTGTCGTCGGCGCCGACGACCCCACGTCCGGGCAGGCGGTCATCGCGTTTGTCATCACACGCGGTGATTTTGCCGACGACGACGGAGCAGAAGAACAGCTGCGCCAGCACGTGGGCCGCGAAATCGGCCCGATCGCCAAGCCCAAGCGCATCTACTTTGTTGACGATCTGCCCAAGACCCGCTCCGGCAAGATCGTCCGCAGGCTCCTGAAGAACCTGGCCGAGCGCAAAGACGGCGGGGACGCTTCGACCCTGGCGGACGCATCCGTCATGACGAGCATCCAAGCGGCCGTCGATCGTGCGCACAACTCCTGAGCGCACCCTTTCGTTGGTGCTGGTGCACAGTTCCCACTAGTATCGAGACAAAGGCCTGCATTTTCTAGGAGGACTCCGCCCCATGTCTGATCGTTCCATTGCGCAAATCGTGCGGGACATTTCTGCCGACACGAAGGCTCTGGCAGAAGAAGAAGCCGCGCTCGCCAAGCAGGAGATCAAAGAGGGTTCCGTCAAACTCGGCACCGCCATCGGTCTGACGGTCGTCGGCCTGGGCATCCTCATCATGTCCCTGTTCGTCCTCACCGCGTTCTTCGTTGCGATCTTCCACGAATTCGCCGGTTGGGGCTGGTGGGCCAGCACCCTGATCGTGTTCGGCATCTACGTTGTTATCGCTTCGATCCTCGTGGCGATTGCGGTGCCGCTGTTCAAGAAGGGCAATCCCACGCCGACCCGCGCTAGCGACCGCGGCAAGTCGGTCATCGCGGCGGTCAAGACCGCCCTGACCAACCCGTCGGGTCCGCGCGTGTGAACTTCTGAATTCTCAGCAAGAGGGGCCAGCTCATATGAGCTGGCCCCTCTTCTGTCTTCGGGTCTTCATGTCAGATGAGCACGGAGCACCCTCCCGAGGTGGAGGTCAGGTGGGTTCACATGTCGATGTGCAGGCGATTGGACCGGTCCCAGTCCCGCGACCAGCCGAGAGCCTCGAACGCACTGTCAAGAAGCCCCGCGGTGAACCCCCAGGATCGCAGCACGCCGGCGTCGAAAACCGGCGAATGCCACCCGGTTTTCGGCACCTCGAACACTCCTCGGTTAGCCGGTGCCACAAGATCGGCTACGGGAACCCGGTACACGGACGACGATTCCGCCTGGTCCACGGCCCGCAGCGTCTGCGCACCATCCCACGAGGCGATCACGGGCGTCACACTGTGCCGACTGACTGGAACCCACAGTGATGGCCACGTCCCAATGACGTCCACGCGGCCCGGATCAACCCCCGTTTCCTCCTGCGCTTCTCGCAGCGCGGCATCAATCGCGGTTGCGTCCTCGGGGTCTTTGCGCCCACCCGGGAACGCCACTTGGCCGGGATGACTGCGCAGAGTTTCGGCCCGCTTGAGCAGCACGACATCGACATCGCCAAAATCCCCCAGACGGTCCTGTTCGCGCAGACCCGCTTCGGTACGCGGCTGCGTGCCGCGGCCGAACAGCATGAGAACAGCGGCCAGCCGCACAGAATCGTCCTCTTTCGGCCTGCGATGGTGAATCCAGTGATCGGAAATATCCGACTGTGCCAACCCGCTGAGAGCCTCCAGCAGGCCGTCATCACTCACAGCTGCCACCCGCCTTCCGGAACCTGCAGACCATAGGCGAGCTTCGCCTCGGCTTCGGCAGGATCAAGCGGACCCGTGCCGAAACTCGGGCACAGGCGGGCAATCGGACACACACCGCAGGCTGGCCCGCGCGCGTGACAGATGCGCCGGCCCAAGAAGATCAGCCTGTGCGACACCATCGTCAGATCAGACTTCTTGTACAGCGGAAGCAGATCAGCTTCGACCTTGTCGGGATTGTCTTCGGTCGTGAAGCCCAGCCGCCTGGCCAGACGCCCCACGTGCGTGTCGATTGTCAGTCCCGGAATGGAAAAGGCATTGCCGAGCACAACGTTCGCAGTCTTCACACCCACCCCGGGAAGGCGAACCAGCGCGGCCTGGTCAGCAGGCACCTCGCCCCCGTGATCCTCGACCAGCTGCACCGCCAGGGCGATGATGTTCTTCGCCTTTGAGCGGTAGAAGCCCGTAGGACGGATGATCTCTTCGACATCTTCCAGACGAGCCTGCGCGAGCGCCGTCGCGTCAGGGTAGGCGGCAAACAACTGCGGGGTCACCTGGTTGACGCGAATGTCGGTCGTCTGGGCTGACAGCACCGTTGCAATCAGCAGTTCGAACGCATTGCGAAAATCAAGCTCCGCACGCGCATCGGGAAAAACCTTCTGCAGCATCCTGTCGATCTTGCGCGCCCTGCGGACTCTGCCCAACTGGGTTTCTTCGGCAAAGCGACGCTGGCTGCGTTCAAGCATGCTCTTCTGCGCCACACCCACTCCTCTATCTGCAGGTCAGCATAGAACACGGACCCGTGCCACACCCGGTGAGCATTGCTAGGATTGACCTGAATCACATGCGGCAAGAAGTTCAATGGGCCGAAACACCGCGTCCCAACGTCGCAGAACAGCAACCCGGAGGTACAGACGTGGATATCGAAGTAGTCCGCAGCGCGACCCTGTTCGCAGGACTCGATGACGAATCGACGAACGCCCTTGTCAAGTACATGAAGCCGCGCAGCCTGCGCCGTGCCGCCGTCCTCTTCCACGAAGGAGACTCCGGCGACGAGCTCTACATCGTGTCCTCCGGCAAGCTCAAGGTCGGCCGCGAATCCGACGACGGCCGCGAAAGCCTCCTGTCGGTCGTCGGCCCCGGCGAAATCATCGGCGAACTCGCGCTCTTCGACCCGGGCCCACGTTCCTCGACCGTCACCGCTGTCAGCCAGACCGAACTGCTCAGCCTCAAGCACGAAGACCTCCTGGCCTGGCTGGAAGGCCGCCCGCAGGCCGCAATGAACCTGCTGCGCGCACTCGCCCAGCGTCTGCGCCGCACCAACGAAACCGTCGGCGACCTCGTGTTCTCCGATGTTCCCGGCCGTGTCGCCAAGGCACTCCTGGACCTCAACCGCCGCTTCGGTCGCCCCGCACCGGACGGCAGCCTGGTGCAGCACGACCTCACGCAGGAAGAACTCGCCCAGCTTGTCGGCGCATCGCGTGAAACCGTCAACAAGGCTCTGGCCGACTTCGCACAGCGCGGCTGGATCCGCCTGGAAGCACGCGCCGTCGTCATCCTCGACATGGAGCGCCTGCACAACCGCGCACACTGATCCACCGGCCGCCGGCTATGCCCGGTAAGACCTGAAAATGCTGAAGGCCCTCCCCGCGCGAACGGGGCGGGCCTTCAGCATTTCTGCTGCAGTGCGCGACAGTGTTTGCTGTGCGCCCGCTATCGCGACGGCTACGGCCGGCGCGAAGGCCTGCTGTGCCGGCTGATCAGCCGCAGCGGCTCAGCCGTGCTTCTGCACGTACTCCAGCTGGGCGGCAACAATCGTGTTGACTGTTTCCCGCATGTCCTGCGGCGCGGTGGCGTACACGGTCCGACCCACCTTCTCAGTAAGTTCATGCCCAGGTGAGATGTCGACCCCGGTGAGCTCCGCCTCGTGCTCCTTGAGAGCGGCGCGCACTTCATCCAGCCGCTCGCGGCGGTGCGCAATGTAGTAGTCCAGAATCTCAGCGGGGTCCGTGATGGTGTCCCCGTGGGCGGGCTGGATTTCGGTGACGAGGCCCTCGTCCACCATGGCACGCAGGCGCGTGAGCGAATCAAGATACTTTTCCACCGAACCGCCACCGTGCATGATGACCGTTGTTCCCCGCCCCAGCACGGTGTCACCGGAGAACAGCACGCTGCCGAACAGCACGCTGATCGAGTCGAGCGTGTGCCCCGGCGTTGGGATCAGCTGGATGCGGTCAGTGTCCGCAGGACCGAATTCGAGAACGGCGTCGTCACCGTGAAGATCATCGGTCTCCAATGCGGGAACGAAGCGAGCAAACCTGCTGTCAACAGCGAAAACAGGGGTCTGCGGCGCCCAGTCATCGACCGTCTTCAGCAGGTCCGAATGGTCCCAATGGTGGTGGGTGAGCACAATCCCGCGCAGCTCACGGTCCTCCACGAGCTCGCCAAGAGCCTGCAGGTGCTCTGCAAGTTCAGGGCCGGGATCGATCATGACGGCCGCTGTGTCATCAGCCGTGAACAGCACATAGGAGTTCGTGCCGTCCAGCGTCATGAGGCTGGGATTGTCTGCTGTGCGGCGAACAAAGCGAGGTGCCGGCTGCTGGTCTGGTGTCGTCATTCTTCTTCTGGTGGTTCACTTTCTGATTCCGACAGCGTCGTCGGATCCTCTTCTTCGCTTTCAGTTGTCAGCTGGGACAGTTCGTCAATCGCGTGGTCAGTCTGATGCTCAATGCTGATGTACCAATCGCCCTCGTGCCGCAGGACTGTCGGCTGCAGAGGCCTGAGGTCGCGGATTTTCAGCATGCTCGCAGCCGCGCTGGGGACGGTGCGCAGGGACTCCAGCACAAGGCGTGTTGACACGCTGATGAACTGGGCGGAAGCGCCTTTGCCCTCTTCCCACACGTTGACAGCGCTCAGGATTTCCTGCGGGGTCATCCATCCGCCCCACGACTGGTTGATCGACGCAAAGTCCACGTGCTGACCGGGTGGGACCACACACACGAAGTACACGGTGTCGTAGCGGCGCAGCTGCCACGAGGTGTTCACCCACCGCATCCACGGTTTGAGGAGGTCAGGCCGGAACTCCACATCGCGGCTGCGCAGCACGGCGGGAAATGACACCCGGTGATCGCGCAGCTTCTTTCCCGCGGTGTGGAGGAACTGCGGTTCGATGTCCGTAACGACGCGCAGGTCGTGGCCCTCAGCCAAGGTGATGCCCATGTTCTGCAGGGCAAGCCGGCCTGCGGCCGCGAAAAACGCGACGGCACGGCCGGAGCGATTCAGACGCAGAGCCCTGGCACAGCGCTCTGATGTCCAGTCGCCCATTGAGAGCTGGCGGGAGTCCTCCTGGCGGATCACGCTGAAGGGAAACGAAAACCGGTTGCGGTCATTGACACCGCGCTGGTCAGCCTGCCGGGTGATGAACACTTCGAGGCCCTTCTCGGTATCGCGCACCAGAACAAGGCTGACTGCCCTGCGCGGATAGTCGGCATTGGGCTGTGTGTCAGCGAACCGGAAAAGCTCGATGGTGCGCACCAGTTCGCTGGAGGCGCGAATCAGGCGGGTGGGTCTGTTCGATCCACCCGCCTGAAGGCAGGGCGCAGATTGCTGCGCCGGCTGTGCGTCAGTCGCGGACGCGGAAGATGAATTCAATCTCGACGCAGGTGCCCTTGGGCAGGGCGTTGGTGCCCAGTGCCGAGCGTGCGTGCTGGCCGGCTTCGCCGAAGATATCAGCGAGGAAGTCGGAAGCGCCGTTGATCACTTCGGGCTGCTGCTTGAAGTCATCGGTGCTGGTCACGAAACCGTTGACCTTGACAACGCGCTCGATCTTGTCGAGGTCGCCGATGACGCTCTTGGCTGCGGCGAGTGCGTTGAGCACCGAGTAGCGAGCGGATTCCTGAGCCTGCTCGACGGTCACGTTGTCACCGAGGCGGCCGGGGTTGGCAAGTTCGCCGTCGCGGAACGGCAGCTGGCCCGAGGTGAACACGAGGTCACCCGACTTCACTGCGGGCAGGTAGGAACCGGCGGGTGCTGCAAGCTGCGGCAGCGGGAAGCCGAGTTCATTGAGGCGGTCTTCGATCTTCGACATATCAGCCTTTCGGACGCTTCATGTAGGCAACGAGTCCCCCGTTGCCCTGGGGACCTTCCACTACCTGGACGAGCTCATAGCCGTCCTCACCCCACAGATCGAGGATCTGTTTGGTGTTGTGGATCATGAGGGGCACGGTGACGTACTCCCACTTCTGCATTTTCTCCCCTTTCGGTGGACAGGTTCAATTCTACGAGCTTCTTACGCTGCCGGCGCGGTGTGCGTCATAGACGCTTCAGGTGCTCGTCAGTCGTCATCTTCGTCGCTCTTCGGCTTCTTCGCGCTGTTTCCAACAGGACCGCCGATTCCCTTGTTGTTCTTGACGATGCCGACGGCCTTACTCATGTAGTTCTGCCAGGTGGCACCCGAATAGGTAGCACCGTAGACACGGCCGCGGACAACGCCCTTGCTGTTCTTTCGCCAGTCGCGCGAACCGTTCGGGTCGCCGGTCCAAACCGCTGTCGACATATTGGAGGTGAAGCCCGCAAGCCACGTAGACCCGACTTCGAAGTTGGTCGTACCGGTCTTCGCTCCAGCAGGAGCGCCTATCTTCAGGCGCGTGGTGGTTCCGCCGTTGAAGGTCTGCGACAGCGCGTAGGCCACGTTCTGGGCCACGTCTTCGTCGAGCGCACGGTGGCAGTCAGGGTCTGGGGTTTTGACCTTCTTGCCCTTGCCGTCCGTGATCTCCTCGATAGGAGTCGGCTGGCACAGCATGCCGCCAGAGGCGAAAACAGAGTAGGCGTTTGCCATGTCGATGGGAGCAACCTGCACAATGCCGAGAACCGAAGACGGCAGGAGCGCTTCAACGACACCCAGCTGTTCGTGGACGGTTTCCAGCGACTGGCCGTTGCCGTACTTGATGCCCAGGGATTCGGCTGTCTTCATGATGCCGCACATATTGAGCTGGTTGGCCATCGCGGCGTAGGCGGTGTTGACCGAGTTCTTCGTGGCCGCAAGCGCAGTCATCGTCTGGGATCCGCGCGAGTCACCGGCGTTGTTCGGAGACCAGTTGGAACCGTAGCTGTCACAGCCGTCGTAACGCCACGAGCCGGCCGGGTAGGTGCGCTTTGTCGCATCGACAGTGCCGTTGAGGCTGTGGCCTTCTTTCAGCCATTCAGCCAGCACGAAGGGCTTCCATGTTGAGCCCACCTGGAAGCCGTTGGCCCCGTTGTAGAGCTTCTGCACGTTGTAGTTGATCGCGGTGTCTTTGTTCTTCTTGCCCTCCGTGACGGAGTAGTTGCGGTTCTGCGTCATGGCAAGGACTTTTCCGGTGCCCGGTTCGACAGTCACGATCGAATGGCCTGCACCCGAGGGATCGCCGATGGGAACGCGTTTCTTCACCGCTTTGAAAGCGGCTTTCTGCAGCTTGGGGTTGATGGTCGTCTTGATGGTCAGACCACCGCGCTGCAGGAGGTTGCGCCGTTCGTCCTTGGTCTTGCCGAAGGCCTCGTTGTTTTCGATGTAGGCCTGCACGTAGTCGCAGAAGAAGCCCATGTCGCCTGCACCCATGCAGCCGTTAGACATCTTGGTCACCTTGAGGTCAAGGCCCGAATTCTTGGCTTTTTCGTATTCTTCGTCAGAGATTTTGCCCAGCTGGTGCATGCGCGCAAGCACAACGTTGCGGCGCTCCAGCGTATTCTCCGGGAAACGTTCGGGGTTGTATGCGCTGGGGTTCTTCACAATGCCGGCCAGGGTTGCGGCCTGAGCGTAGTTGAGTTTGGACGCCGGGATCGACCAGTAGTGCTGGGCAGCCGCTTCAACACCGTAGACATTCGGGGAGCCCGAATAGTTGTTGATGTTCATGTAGCGGTTGAGGATCTCTTTTTTGTCGTACTTCTTTTCGACTGCCACCGCCAGCTTCGCTTCGCGGAGCTTACGGGCGTAGCCGGCAACACCGGAAGCTTCCTTGGCCGCCTGTACACCTTCTTCGTCAGCATCCGCGTGCGCGTTTTCTGCCAGCACGTTCTTCACGTACTGCTGTGTCAGGGTCGAACCGCCCTGCTTGGAAGAGGACACGAGGTTATGCACGAGAGCACGACCGATGCCCTGGAAGTCGACACCGCCGTGTTCGAAGAAACGGTAGTCCTCGATGGCCACCGTGGCTTCCTGCATGGGCTCAGAGATCTTGTCCAGCGGAACTTCTTTGCGGTTGAGCCAGTAGAAGCTCGCAATCTGCTTGCCGTCGGCATCGAGCATGCGCGACTGTTCGGCCAGGGGCCGTTCGTCAAGCTGTGCGGGCAGGGCGTTGAATACCTTGAGAGCGTTGTTCGCACCGATGGATGCCACACCCACGGATGGGATCGCAAGACCTGCACCGACGATTCCGGCAACGACACTGACGGCAATGAACTGCATCCATGCCGTAAAAGTCGATGCCGCAGACGCTGATTCTGAAGACACCATGCCCAATATCGTACAGGCGACCCCTGACACGGGCACCCAATACAGCACCCTGACGAACCGGAAAGGTCAGCCGCTGACCAGCTCCAGGACCGACACCTCGGGCCTGCAGAACAGACGGATCGGAGCCATCGGGGCCACCCCGACCCCGGCGGTGACGTTGACAAACGCTCCTCTCCGGCGGAAAAGACCGCGAGCTTCATCACGCGGCCGGTCGCAGTTGGTCGCCGGAGCGCCGTAGAACGGCACCCTGATCTGCCCACCGTGCGTGTGGCCGGCCGCAATCAGCTGTGCTCCGGCGTCGGCAAGACGATCGAGCACACGCGAGTACGGGGCGTGTGTCACCCCGATCTTGACTTCTGAGCCGTCGGGGAAAGCGGGGGCTTCGGGCGCATCGGCTTTCATGTGCGCATCACCCAAACCGGACAGTCCGATCTGCGTGCCCTTGATGGTGACGACAGCACTCTGATTGTCCAGCTGTGTCCAACCGCGCTGCGCAAAGGAATCAATCAGCCCGCGAGCATCGAGGTCCGGTGGATTGCTGTGGGCTTTGGCCACATTCGACGGACCCAGAAGATAGCGAGCCGGGTTCTTGATCTTCGGCGCCCAGAAGTCGTTTGAACCGAGAACGAAAGCACCGGGAACGTCCAACAGCTCATCAAGGCTGTCAAGCACGATCGACTTGGTGGGCCCCCCGTAGTTATCCCCGGTGTTGAGAACGAAATCCGGCTGCAGACGGGAAGCCAGGCTGCGCACCCAACGTGGTTTGAGCCGCTGCCAAGCCGTCTGGTGCAGGTCAGAGACGTGCAGGATTCGCACGGGCTCACGGCCCGGCGGCAGCACCGCGATTCTTTCGCGGCGCACAGTGAACAGGTTCGGTTCGACAAGCACACCGTAGGCAGCAGTTGCCGCGGCAGCGGCACTGAACCCCAGTGCTGCACGGCGAAGACGGCGGACAGCAGAACGTGTCATAGTGCCGAAGTCTAGTCGGCCGCGGGAGCGTCCCGCCCCTCTGCAAGGTGGGGGTGTTTGTCAAGGTCGCCCAGCCGACGGTTGCGCGCCTCAAGCTGGTGTTTGGTGCGGTATCCGCCTATCATCCGAGCGATGATGTAGAAGAGGAAGCTGATGGTCGTCACGAACGGACTGATCGGCACCACCGGTGATCCCAGGGCGATGAGAATCCCTCCGACCGAGGAAGTCACGGCGAAGACAACCGACAGAATCGGCACAACAATAGGGTGGGAGGACAGCTGCATGGCAGCCGCCGCGGGAGTCACCAGCAGGGCCATGACCAGCAGAACGCCGACAACCTGCACCGACAGCGCGAC
>CABTZE010000067.1 GCA_902489215.1 uncultured Brevibacterium sp. | reverse complement strand
TTCAGACGTGTGCTCTTCCGATCTGCAGTTGAGAACTGCCGCCCCGCTTGTCTGTTGAGGTGGTGCTTGCTTATGACCGCTGACGAGGCGGGGCTAGAGTTGGCGGTATGACTGACCTTGAGAAGCTGGACACCGATGGCGTTGAGCGGGTGCTCGCAGTTGTAGCCCACCCTGACGACATGGAGTACGGAGCATCCGCGGCAGTTGCCAAATGGGCGGCCGAGGGAATCGAGGTCCACTACCTGCTGCTGACCGCCGGAGAAGCCGGCATCGCCTCCATCGAACCGAGCCAGACCGCCGCGGTGCGCGCCAAAGAACAGCAGACGGCCTGCAACATCGTCGGTGCTGCGTCACTGGAAATCCTCGACTTTCCCGACGGACTGCTGGAACCCGACCATGGTCTGCGCAAGGCTATTGCCCGCAAGATCCGCGAAGTACGGCCGCAGATGGCGATCTCACTGACGTGGGAACTCGAGGTTGGGTTCGGGATCAACCACGTTGACCACCGCGCCTGCGGTATTGCTCTCATGGACGCCATTCGGGACGCCGATAACCCGTGGCTGTTCCAGGACCTGGGCCTTGAGCGTTGGAAGGTCGACCGGGCCCTGTTCTGTGCAGCGACCAAGCCCACGCACTATGTTGATGTGTCCGGCGAGCCGCTGCAGAAGGGCATCGCCTCACTGGCAGCCCACGAACAGTATCTTGCAGGGCTGCCCGACCATCCCACCCCAGAGCAGATCAACCGGGGTGTGACAGAGGAAGCCGGCAGGCGCCTCGGGATTGAGGCCGCCCTGCCAGTCCGTGAGGTACGGCTGTGACAGCTGTTCCGTGGCAGCCGGAGTCCGCGCCGAGCATCACCGACACCGCACTCGTCTTTGAAGGTGGGGGCATGCGGGCGGCCTTTTCTGCCGGTATTGCCATCACGCTCATTCGCGCAGGCATCGACTTTCCGCACACCTTCGGGGTCAGCGCGGGCACTTCGACGACGGCAAACCTGGTGTCACGCGACATCACGCGCGCCAGGCGCAGCTTCGTGGAGTTCTCCACCGACCCGCAGTTCGGATCCCTGCGCACTTTTGCACGCGGGCAGGGGCTGTTCAACGCCGAATACATCTACCAGAACACTGCCCTGCCGGACCAGGCTCTGCCGCTTGACTGGGACACCTTCTGCGCGCACCCGTCAGAAGTGTCGGTTGTGGCGTTCAATGCAGAGGACGGCACGACCGTCGAATGGCGGCGCGCCGACTTCCCCACCATGGACGACTACCTGCTGCGGGTGCGCGCCTCATCGACCATGCCGATCGTCATGCCCGTCACCGACGTTGACGGCACACTCTACGTTGACGGAGCGCTTGGCGACGGAGGTGGAATCGCTCTGCCGGCTATGCTCGATGCGGGATTCGACCGGGGCGTATTCGTCCTCACCCAAGAACGGCGGTACCGGAAATCCCCGACGCGGTTCAAACACAGCACCCGGCAGATCTTCCGCAGGCTGCCGGCTGTCCCCGCTGCAATGGAAACCCGTGCGGCGCGCTACAACAGCATCCGCAAACAGCTGTTCGACCTCGAAGCAGACGGCAGAGTCTTCATCATCGAACCGGACATCATGCAGATCGGAAACTCCACCCGGAACCTGTCACAGCTGGCGGCAGCACACCGACACGGTCTCTCCGTCGGCCGCCGTGAACTTCCCAGCCTGCGCGACTTCCTGGGGCTGTCCTACGAATGAGCCCTGTGGCTGCCGCCGGCCGTGGGTTTGAGGCGGCTGCCAACTGAAGACAGCGAAAAGGCCGGCGGAATTTCCTCCCGCCGGCCCTTCCAATCAGCTGAGTGCTGACCAGTGAGCTTTACTTGAGCGCGCCCAGTGCCGCCTCGTAATCCGGTTCCTGACCGATTTCGGGAACCTGCTCGATGTAGACAACCGAACCGTCGGCGTCCACCACGACAACCGCGCGCGACAGAAGACCCTCGAGCGGTCCTGCCGTCATCGTGACGCCGTAGTCCTCACCGAAGGAGGAGCGGAACGCCGAGGCGCTCACAACATTCTCAATGCCCTCAGCCGCGCAGAAGCGCTCCTGCGCGAACGGAAGGTCCTTGGACACGTTGAGGACAACCGTGTTGTCACGGCCGCCGGCCTTCTCGTTGAAGGCGCGGACACTGGCCTGGCATACGCCGGTGTCAATGCTGGGGAAGATGTTGATGACCAGCTGCTTGCCGGCGAAGTTCTTCAGCTCAACGTCGGAAAGGTCCGTGCCCACCAGAGCGAAAGCGGGAGCCTGGGCACCCTTTTCGGGGAGGTTTCCGACGGTGGTGATGGGGTTGCCCTGGAAAGTGATGTCTGCCATGAGAATTCCTTTCGTGGATTGGCCTGCCCTGCGGTTTTCAGACCACCGGACGGGAGGTCACTGCTGCGCTTTTTCGCGTACCTGACGCTGAATGCGAGCCAGCATGCCCGACATTCCGTTCAGGCGCAGCGGACTGACCTGCTTTTCAATATTGAGCTTAAGCGGGAAATCTGCGGGAACGTCGAGGACTGTCTGCACGGTTGCTCCATCCAGACCCTCGTTGAGGATCCCTGCAAAGCCGCGCGTGGTCGGGGCCTCCGCCGGTGCCGAAAAGAACAGGTGCACCGTGCTGTCCGGCTGTGTGCCGTCGACCTCCACGCGGATGAAGATCGGCGACTGGCATTCCGGAACGGGCTCAAGCAGCTTCGGGTCGTCTTTCAGCCGCTGGGGAAGGTCCGGCAGTTCGTCGCTGAATTCCAGCAGCAGTTCCAACCGCTGGCTCTCTTCCATCGCGCCGAAGTCGTCGGCGATTTCCTGCAGTGCCTGCGGGATCGTCATTTCTGCGGAGCCTCTCCCGGCTGGTCGCCCTGAACGATCGGCACGCGCATGGCATTTCCCCATTCGGTCCAGGAACCGTCATAGTTCTTCACGTTCTCAAAGCCCAGCAGGTAGGACAGCACGAACCACGTATGGCTGGAGCGTTCGCCGATCCGGCAGTAGGCGTAGGCAACATCGGTCTTGCCCAGGCCAAGGTCGTCAATGTAGATCTTGCGCAGTTCATCAGCCGATTTGAACGTGCCATCCTCATTGGCCGCGGTTGCCCACGGGACCGAGTGAGCGGTGGGAATGTGTCCGCCGCGCAGAGCGCCCTCTTCCGGGTAGTCCGGCATGTGGGTGCGCTCACCGGTGTACTCCTGCGGGCTGCGCACGTCGATCAGCGGGATCTGGCCGATGGCTTCCAGCACCTCGGGCAGGAGCGCGCGGATGGGTGCGTCGTTGCGTTCGACCACCGGGTAGTCGGTGCGTTCACGCTGCGGCTTTTCGCGCGTCATTTCGCGGCCTTCGGCTTCCCACTTTGCGCGGCCGCCGTCCATGAGCCGAACATCTGCGTGGCCGAACAGCTTGAATACCCACATGGCGTATGCGGCCCACCAGTTGGACTTGTCGCCGTAGACGACGATCGTGTCGTCGCGGCTGATGCCCTTAGCGCTCATCATTTCGGCGAATTCCGGGCCCTGCACATAGTCGCGGACCACCTGGTCGTTCAGTTCGGTGTGCCAGTCGATTTTGACCGCGCCGGGAATGTGGCCGGTTTCATAGAGCAGGACGTCTTCGTCAGATTCGACGATGACAACACCGGGAGTGTTGAGGTTCTCTGCCACCCACGCGGTGGAGACGAGAGCTTCTGGGTGCGCGTAGTCGGCGAACTTCGGGTCGGTGGTGTCAGGTGAAGCGTTCACTGGGCCTCCGTGATGCGTAGGCAATAGGCAATGTTTTTCTAGCCTAATGGACGTGTGTGCCGTCGAAGCAATTGAGGACTACCTCACTTGTCGGCGGTCTGCTTAAGGAAACCGCGAAGCACCGCCAAGAATTCCTCAGGCTTTTCTGAGTGCACCCAGTGACCTGCGTCTTTGACCATAACTTTGTGCGCCCGTGGGAAGAGAGCGCGCATGGGTTCGTCGTGTTCGTCTTTGATGTAGTTCGACTTCGCCCCACCCATCCACAGGACGGGGCCGTCATAAGTGGTTTCGAACTCGGGGAACGCATTGATGTCGCCCACCGCGCTGTTGAGCATGGCGACGTTGGCTTGGAATTCAAAGCCGCTGTCGGACCGGCGCAGGTTCTGCAGGAGGAAACCGCGGACGGTGGGATCGGATACACCGGCTGCTTCGAGTTCAGCGTCGGCCTGGCTGCGGCTTTCGAGTGCATCAAGGTCAAGGCCAGCGAGCGCGCTCAGAAGCGGCACGAAGTTGGAGTCCTTCGAACTGACCGGCGACATGTCTTCGACGACGAGCGCCGTAAACAGCTTCGGTTTGCGCAAGGCGGCGACCATCGCGGTCTTCGCCCCCATCGAGTGGCCCAGCAGCACGACGGAGTCTTCTCCAGTTTCGGGCAGGACCACGTTTTCTATGAACTCGATGACTGCCTGGCCCATGTCCTCGTAGTCGAAATCTTCGGTCCACGGCGAGCTTCCGTGGTTGGGCAAATCGACGAGGAAACACCGGTACTGATCTTCCAGCGCTTTTGCTGCGGTGAGGAAGTTGCGTCCCCGGCCCATGAGGCCGTGGAGGAAGACGACTGCCGGTCCGGTCGTGCCGTAGGCGGTATAGGACAACTGCATGGGGCCTCCCTAAACTGGTTCGGTGCTTGATCTTAGTCTGCTGCGCTGCCCGGTCTGCCAGGGGAAGCTGCACGCCGTCGGTGAGACTGACCGTGTTCGTGCTGTTGAATGCGGAGGGCGGCACAACTTTGCGCGGGCTAGGAAGGGCTATCTTTCGCTGCTGTCTGGCCCGAAGGCCCGCAGCGGTGACACGGCCGACATGGTCGCTGCTCGCCGCAGCTTCCTGGACTCTGGTCTGTACTCTCAGCTTGCCACCGAGATCGCCCGCTGCACGGTCGACGAGGTGGAGGCCGGGTCCGCTCTCACGGCACCCGCTGACGAGGTGCCCGCCGCCGAGGAGCCCGCCGGCTCCCCCGCTCCCCTCACCGTGCTCGATGCCGGCTGCGGGACCGGCTACTACTGTGCCGCAGTGCTGAACGCCTGTGCTGAAGCGGATGTGGCTGCGCGGGCCTACGCTTTTGATTCAGCTCCCGCGGCAGCCGCCGCAACTGCAAAAGCCCACCCGGGTGTCACGGCTTTTACATGGGATGTCTACCGACCCTTGCCTCTTGAGGATAGCAGCGTCGATGTGATTCTCAGCGTCTTCTCCCCGAGGGTGCCCGCTGAATTCCACAGGGTGCTCAAACCCGGCGGTGTGCTCATCACCGCCCGGCCCACACAGAATCATTTGGCAGCACTGCTGCAGTCCCACGACGGAACGGTCAGCATCGACGAACACAAAGAAAGCCGACTCCAGCGGTCACTCGAACCGTTCTTTGCAGAAGGTGAGCGGCGCCTCGTGAGCCATCCCCTGCATTTGAGCGCCCGTCAGGCGCGCGAACTGATCGGCATGACGCCCTCGGCCCGGCACATTGACCCGGAAGTGTTCACCGACGCTGTGACGGCTGAATTCTCCGTTGTCGTTTCGCCTTGGCACCGGCGGTCGGGCGGCCAGGCCGACCGTTAGACTACGGGGCGTGACTGATGATCTTTCCCGCCTGCGCTCCTTTATTCGCGTCATCCCGGATTACCCGTCCGAGGGCATCCAGTTTCAGGACATCACGCCGCTGCTGGCTGATGCCTGGGCTCTGCGACGCGCAGCCGAACTCATGGTCGAGCCCTTTGCAGGGCAGTTCGATGTTGTCGCTGGAATCGAGGCGCGCGGCTTCATCTTCGCTGGTGTCGCGGCTGCGCTGACGGGCACGGGGTTTGTCCCGCTGCGCAAAGCCGGAAAACTGCCGGTCCCCGCTGCACGAATTGAGTACGACCTCGAATACGGTTCAGCGGCAATTGAGGCAAGCGACCAGCTGGCACAGGGCGTGCGGGTGCTTCTCATCGATGACATCCTTGCCACCGGCGGCACACTCGCCGCGGGCCTGGAGCTCATCAGCTCACTCGGTGCGCAGACCATCGGAACGTCCGTCCTGCTGGAACTTGAGGACCTCGACGGTCGAGAGCGCGTCCCGAACGTGCACACTCTTTTCGCGGTGTGAGCCGCGGTCTCGAAGCCAGACTTGCGCTTTAATGCAGACTCACGCGTAGATGCGGCGCATTAACGCGCAAAGCTGCATTAAAGCGTGAATCTGCGTTTGGACAGCGCGCCCTGCGAAGCGCAGAACTGCGTCAGCGCGTGAATGTGTCAGTCAGCTCGCCGCGTCAAACAGTCGTCGGTGAATCCAGCTGGGCGCGGAAGGCGCGCTCGGCCTGCTCACCGAAGGGCACAAACACCACGCGAGTGACAACGTCGCCCACTTCGTCGGCCGTTTCCCTGACGGTTTCGACTGCAATGCGGGCAGCGTCGTCCATCGGCCAGCCGTACACACCAGCGGAAATCGCCGGAAACGCGACACTGCGCGCGCCGATCCGCTTGGCCTCGCGCAGCGATTCCCGGTAGGCCGAAGCCAGCGTTGCCGAACGGTCTTCTGTCTTGGCATACACCGGCCCGACGGTGTGAATGACCCAGCGGGCAGGCAGCTCTCCCCCGGTGGTTGCAGCAGCTTGACCTGCCGGCAGCCCGTCGGGATAAGCGTTCTCGCGCAGCTGCTTGCCCCCCGCCAGAATCGCCGGCCCGCCGGCGCGGTGAATCGCCCCGTCGACCCCGCCTCCGCCCATCAGCGTGGAGTTCGCCGCGTTGACTATCGCGTCGACTGTCTGCTGTGTGATGTCGCCTGGTTCAATGCACAGTTCCATAGTTGCTGCTCCTCTGTTCGGGTCAGGAGATCCGGCTATTGGGCGTTGTCCTGCAGCCAGTGGGCAAGCACTGGCACGTGGGAGTGTTCGATGTCTTTCGCGGCTGTCAGCAAAGTGACGTGCGCGCTGTGGGAGAGCCTTTCGGCTAGGTCTGCCGCATCGGCATTGTCATCAAGTTCGGCTCGGTAGCGGCTCTGAAACTCTGACCAGCGGCCTTCGCGGTCACCGTGGAACCATGATCGAAGTTCGGTGCTGGGGGCGGCGTCTTTAGCCCATTCGTCGATGTCGAGGGCTTCCTTTTTGATCCCCCGCGGCCACATGCGGTCGACGAGCACGCGAGTGCCCTTAGTCTCCGGCGCGTCTCCGTATGTGCGGCGGAAAGTCCACTTCGCGCTCAGCTCTGCCATTGAAGCTCCTTTCTCGGTGCATCTGTTTTCCAGTGTCTCGCTTCACCTGCCCCGACGGGAAGCACCCCCATCACTGCCCCAGGCTGGATTCACGCTTAAATGCAGATTCACGCGCTGATGCAGCGCATTAAAGCGCAAAGCTGCATTAGAGCGTGAGTCTGCGCTCGGGCGGCACACCCAGCAAAGCGCACATCGACGACTGACTGGCGCACCCCACAACACAGACCAGCTGGCAGAAAACAGAACAAAAGCACGAGGCGGAAGTCGCCTTCCGCCTCGTGCCTTGAGTTTGTGTGTTGTGTCGGCTCAGACAGCTGCCGCTGTCTGGCGGGCCCGGTTGAAGTTCAGCAGGCCGCGCACCCAGGGTGCGTAGTCTTCGCGCGGGGTCTTTTCGGCAAAGACGTCCAGCTGCGCGTCATAGGAAAAGCTGTCGTTGAGAACGGCCAGGCGAATGAACTCTTCGCAGGCGCTCTCCGGGATGCCGAATTCTTCGGCGAACTGCTCAGAAGTGAGCGTTACGGGTGTGGTTTCGGTGAACGGGCGGATGTTTACATCTGTCTTCATCACCCCTCCATTCAAGCAAACAGCCTAGGCGCGCACCCCAGCACCCCCGATTTTGGGGCTGACATCCACCCCGGTCGGCCCTAGGCTGGGGGCATGAGTGAGAACACGCAGATGCAGTACAACCGTCTGGGTCGCGCGGGCCTCAAAGTGAGCGAACTGTCGTTCGGTTCGTGGGTCACGTTCGGCGATTCCATTGACACCGGCCTTGCCAAGGAGTGCATGCAGACCGCTGCCGAAGCCGGTGTCAACTTCTTCGACAACGCCGAGGTCTACGCCGGCGGGAAGTCCGAAGAGATCATGGGCCAAGCCATCGAAGAGCTCGGCTGGAAGCGCAATTCCTATGTCATTTCGACCAAGTTGTTCTGGGGAATTGAAGACAACGTCAACCTCAAGAACACCCTCAACCGCAAGTACCTGATGCAGGGAATCGACGGTTCGCTTGAGCGTTTGGGCCTCGACTTCGTTGACCTTGTGTTCTGCCACCGTCCGGACCCGGACACCACGCTGGAGGAAACCGTGTGGGCGATGAGCGACATCGTCTCCAGTGGCAAGGCCCTGTACTGGGGAACCTCCGAGTGGTCAGCCGAGGAGATCCGCGGCGCCTATGAAATCGCAGAGCGCCACCACCTGCACAAGCCGTATATGGAGCAGCCGCAGTACAACCTGCTCAACCGCACCCGCGTCGAAGACGAATACGCTCGCCTCTACGACGACATCGGCCTGGGTCTGACCACGTGGAGCCCGCTGGCCGGAGGGATTCTCACGGGCAAGTACCTCGACGGCGTCCCCGAGGGTTCACGTGCGACATCGAAGGGCCACAGCCACTTGGCCGAGGAATCCACCAAGCCGGAAACCGCTGACCGGGTGCGCCGCGTGGTCGACATGGCCCGCGACCTCGATGTCACTCCGGCACAGCTGTCGCTCGCCTGGCTGCTGAAGAATCCGCACGTGTCGACGGTCATCACCGGCGCAAGCTCAGTTGCTCAGGTCAAGGACAACATGGGTGCGCTCACAGCCAAGGAGCGTTTGAACGACAGCCTTAAGACTCAGCTGGACGAGATCTTCAGCTGACGACCCACGTCTCGAATCTCTGACTGAACCTGCAAGCGGGGCGGGCGGCACGTACAGCTGCTCGCCCCGCTGTTTTCTGGGCCTTGAGCACTCAAACGCTAGAAGCGTTCTATGCCCCCGGTGCAGGGTCCATCTGCCAGCGCGTCAGTGACTCCGCTTTGGCCGTCAGTGCCGGCTGGTAGGCGACTTCACCGGCGGCGTGGACTTTGATGAACGCCGTAATGCGCGAAAGGATGCGCGGGTCATCGATGATTCCGCTGTCATGCCGGCCTGCAATGCGGGTGAGCATTGCCCGCTGCCGCGACTTCTTCATGCTGGTGTAGATAGGTCGGGCGTGTTCGCTCATGGGCGCGACCGTGTCATTGCTGCCGCCCACAATGAGCACCGGTGACGTGACTTTGCTGAAGCCGCGCTGCGCCCACGGGTTGAGGGCAACAACAGCGGACACCTTTTCGCGCTCCGCAGCGGTAAGCGCCCCTCCGCCGCCCATGGAGTAGCCGACCAGCGCGGTTTTCGCCGGGTCGATGACGCTGGCCCATTCACCGCGACCGCGGGCGTCATCGAGTGCGGCGAGCATCTGCTTGGCCCGGTACTCCGGAAATGCCTTCGGTTCGATTGATCCTGCGGCCAGAACAGCACAGCCGTGGGTGGCGAGTCGCTTGGCGATCGTGTGCATCTCCTCGGCTTTACCCGTGTAGCCGGGGAAAGTGACGACAACGGGGCAGCGCGCCTGCGGTTCGCGCGGCCAGAACAGGGTTGCGGCACCGTAGCCGGGGGTTCTGACCAGGCGCGACTGGAGGAGTTTGTGGGGTCCGGGAAGGCGGACGTCAGCGGCTGAAGCACTGACCGCACCGTACTGGGTGCGGGCCGCGGGCATGACGGTCAGAGCGGCGGCTGCGAGACTGCCGAGCGCAAATGATCGTCGACTGACGAACCTGCCTGACATGGCACTCCTGGAATGTGGGGAAGACTCATTCAATGTACCGCCGAGCTGCGCGTTTTCGGCTCAGGCGCCGACCGCGTGTTGGCTCCCCAGCTGTGCTGGGAGGCTCAGGACTGACGAGGTGCCGCCGACTTCCGCACGGACCGCGCCTTTTCGATGAAGGTCCGGATGAGGGCATGGTCCTTCACTCCCCGACTGGATTCCACACCGGATGACACGTCGACGCCGATCGCCCCCGAAGATTCGGCGGCCTGGGCGACGTTGTCGGGGTTGAGGCCGCCGGCAAGGACAAACGGTCCGCGGTCGCGTTCGTGCAGCTGGGTTTGGTCCCACCGCTGACCTGCGCCCGGCGCGGGAGCATCAAGCAGCAGGAGGTCGTCGCCGAATGCGCCGGCGTGGGCTTCAGGGTCGTGGGCCAGAGACACAGCACGCCACAGCTTCAAGCCCGGTGCCGCAGCACGAGCAGCGGCGAAATCGGAGTGCTCATAATGGCCGTGCAGCTGCAGAGCATCAGCGCCGATCCGCTGCGCCAAGGAAGCAGCATCAGCCGCGTCCATGTCGAAGACCACAAGAACCGCGAGCGCTGGCCCCGCCTCGTGAATCCAGGTGACAAGCTGTTCTGCGGTGTCTTCGGCGACGTGCCGCGGCGATGGCGCGTAGTGCATGATGCCCAGCGCGTCCGCACCTGCCTCGACGGCAGCCCGCACGTCGTCACGTGTTCGGACACCGCAGATTTTGACGAAAAGAGAGTCAGTCACTGTACTCAGCCTGCGCTTTCATGTTCACCGTCAACGTAGAACCAGCGGCCGGCCCGGACAGCAAAAGACGAACGCTCCCGCATGGTGCCGATCTCACCGCCAACACGATAGTGGGCCGCGAACTCGACGATCCCCGTCTTATCGCCCGCTTCCCCATCGACCGTGTCGAGGATGTCAAGAGAAGTCCACTCCACCTCGGCATCCG
>CABTZE010000066.1 GCA_902489215.1 uncultured Brevibacterium sp. | reverse complement strand
CGAGTGTTTTCCTCGGGCTGCTGGCGGGTGTGCTCGGAACATTCCAGCACCTGGGAGCATCGCTTTTCGACCTCGCGGGGCAGGCTGTCATCGTGCCGTGGGGACTGCTCTTGGCGCTTGCCCTTGCCGGCTGTGTGCTGTGGTATGTCGCGGAGGCTAACCGTTCGACGGCCGCTGTTGTGCTCTGTGCTGTCACAATGAGCCTGGTGTCGTTCATCGGCTCTCAGCCCGGCCTGCTGCCCGGCGGAGGAGTTCTGGTCACCGGAACCCTGCGATCCGTGGCCTGGCTGTTCGGGCCCATGATCATTGCGGCTGCCCTGTCGTTCACGCTGCCGTGTCTGCGCGCAAACCGAAAGCACTGATATGTCGAAAGCTCTGTGGGGAACCCTGACGGCCGTTGGCGTTGTTCTCATCGGCTATGTGGCCCTGGCCTTTTGGACGGGTCGGTCTGTTCCCGCCGGAACTCACGTGGCCGGCATCGACATCGGCTCGATGAGCCGGGACGAAGCCGTGAAGGCTCTCGATGAGGGGCTTGCGGAAAGGGTCCAGGAACCGGTTCTGCTGAGTGCGGGTGAGGACTCGAAGGCCGAGTTTTCCCCTGACGATGTGTCGCTGGGCTTTTCGGCCGAAGACACCGTTGATGAGCTCATCGGCCCGCGGTTCAACCCGGTCGACATCTTCCGCGCGCTGTCCGGAAGCGAGCACGAAAAACCGCTGGCACTCGACTACGACCAGAAGGCTCTCGATACCGCAGCGAAGTCGCTGGCCGAGGACCTGAGCGTGGAGCCGAAGAACGCCGAACTGGCTTTCTCTGGTGAAAAGCCGGAAGTCACGGAAGGTGCAGACGGCCGTGAAGTCACTGGCCACAGCATTGTCGAGGCCATCGAAACTCAGTGGCCCGCACAGGACGGCAAGCCGCTGAACACGAAGGCTGAGACCGTCGAACCGGACATCACGGACGCCGAAGCGCAGAAGGCGAAAACAGAGATTGCAGAGCCGGCTGTCGCATCGCCTGTGACCCTGAAGTCGACGGGCGAAAAGTCCGGTGAAAGCCTCAAACTCTCACCCAAGGCGATTGCGAAGGCAGCTTCTTTCACGCCGCGCGAATCAGAACTTGCCCTTGAGCTCGACGGCAAAGCCCTGAAGGGGTCGCTTTTCAAAGAGAACAAGGGAGTGGGCGAAAAAGCGCAGAACGCCAGCTTTGAATTCTCCGGCGGAAAGCTGACGGTCGTTCCGTCCAAGGACGGGATCTCAGCGAAAGACGCTGACGTGGCGAAAGCCGTAGACGCCGCGCTGAAGGCAGAGAACCGCACGGCCGAACTGCCGCTGACGGCGGAGAAAGCATCCTTTACCACGGATGATGCGAAGAATATGAAGATGGAGACGATGGGCAAGTTCTCCACCCCGTATTCGTCGCAGCCGGGTCGCGACACCAACCTCAAGGTCGCATCCGCCAAGGTTGACGGCACGGTCGTCCAACCGGGCGAACAGTTCAGCCTCAACAAAGCACTCGGACAGCGCACCGCGGCCAACGGCTACCGCAAAGCGGGCGTAATTTCCGGCGGAGAAATGAAAGAGGACTACGGCGGCGGTGTTTCGCAGGTGTCGACAACGCTGTTCAATGCCGCGTTCTTCTCCGGTATGCAGCTGGATAAGCACAAGGCTCACTCGCGCTACATTTCCCGCTACCCGGAAGGCCGTGAGTCCACCCTCGACTGGCATTCGATCGACATGGCCTTCACCAACACCTCGGACAAGCCGGTGGTTCTGCACATGTCGGTCTCCGGCGGCAAGGTCAATGCGGAGATCAAGGGCGAGAAGACTCTCGAAGTCGAAGCCGGCGCCTCGGGCCGTTTCGCCCACACGAGCCCGGCAACCGTGAAGAAGTCGGGCCCCAGTTGCAAACCGCAGTCCCCGCGGGGCGGATGGTCGATCACCATCTACCGCACTATGAAGAACATTGAGACCGGCAAGGTGACCAAGGACCAGTTCACGACCGTTTACCGCCCGGTCAACAGGATCGTCTGCGACTAAGCTCCCGCGGGCTGCTCAGCGTCGCCGCCGGCGTCACCCTGCACAGCGAACCAGAAGCGGTGGTGCTCCTTAAAGCCCAACCCGGCCAGGAGCGCTGCCGCTTCTTGGTTTGCTGCGAGAACATCGCAGCCGAGCGAACGAATGCCCTGAACCGCAGCCAAGCGGGCGGCGGCCTGCACGAGAGCCCTCCCGGCGCCTCGGCGGCGCAGTTGGGGATTGACAACCAGATTGTCCACCCAGCCCCACTTGCTGGCGATAGCCAGCCGGACAGCGCCCACGAGCGACTTCGACCCGTCCGGGTGCACCGCGACGGCTGAGAGAAAAATAACTTGTGGCGCACTGCGCAGGAGCGCGCGCATGTCCTCAGTGTCATCATGTCCCCACGCGGCCAAGTGCACGGCGTGGGCTTGATCGGACTGCACGATCTCCAAGCCCTGCGGAGGCTGTGCGGCACCCGCGACTTCCCGGGCCGGGGCAGTCATCGTGAGCCACGTGTCGCTGGGGGAAAAGCCGGCCGGTCGCAGCAGCTGTGAAACCTGGGCCGAGGCGGAGTCGAGTTCCCCGCCGGCCTCACCCGAGAAGATCTGAAGGGCAGGGGGGAGGCCACGGTCGGCGTACCATTTCTCGACTGCCCCGAGGGCCTCTTCCGCTGGGATCTGCGGGTCTGTGAGCACAAGAGCGGAATTTGCGCGTGCATCGGCCCCGGGGGCGGCGCGCAGGAGCCAGCCGGACTCCACAGCGGAGACCGCACCCTCGTCCGAGGTGAGCTCTTCGGCGACGGCATCCCGGTTGAGCCATACGCTTTCGCCCGGCAGCCACACCTGTGCTGAAATGCGGCGCAGGTCTGCCGCCGACACGGTCGAATGGACGGGGCCCGGTCGTTGAGGAGCCGGCGGGATTTCGTGGGCGAGCTCAATGGAGGACCGCTCGATTCGCACGGGGCCGCGCTTGGAGTCAACAGTCACGGAGTCGGCATCGGCCGCGAGAACGTGGCCGAGTGCGTCTGTCAGCTGTCCGCCGTCGCTGTAGCGGACGACGACCCGCATTCCCGGCTGCGGCTCAAACACTCCTGTGACCTCCGAGGTGTATCCAGACCATGAACGTCACCACCTTAGCGGGGGAGTACCCTTGGAACAGATGAATGCCGCCGGGAGCGTGTCACTCCACGCTCAGCAGAAGGAGTCCCAGTGACCTACATCATTGCCCAGCCCTGCGTCGACCTTAAAGACCTCGCCTGCGTTGACGAGTGTCCCGTCGACTGCATCTACGAAGGCGAGCGGATGCTCTACATCCACCCCGACGAATGCGTGGACTGCGGCGCCTGCGAACCGGTCTGCCCGGTTGAGGCCATCTACTACGAAGACGACGTCCCCGAAGAGTGGGCCGAGTACTACACGGCCAACGTCGACTTCTTCAACGACCTCGGTTCACCCGGCGGTGCCGCGGGTGTTGGCAATGTCGGCTACGACCACCCGATTGTTGCAGCGCTGCCCAAGCAGGAACACGACGAGTGACCTACGAACGCTACGGCCTTCACCTGGAGGCCTACCCGTGGGATCGGCTGGCGGCGGTACGGCAGACCGCCGAAGCTCATCCCGATGGGATCGTCGACATTTCAATCGGCACGCCCATCGATCCCACACCCGAACTCATACAGGAAGCGCTGCGGGCGGCAGCTGACGCTCCGGGCTATCCCACAACTGACGGCACTGTTCAGCTGCGCGAAGCGATTGCCGGCTGGTCAAAGCGGGTCCGCGGCATTGAGCTTGATCCCGCCTGCGAGATCCTGCCGACGGTCGGGTCCAAAGAGTTCGTTGCATCCCTGCCGAGCCTGCTGGGGCTCGCACAGCTGGGACTGCGCGTGGCATGCCCGTCACAGGCATACCCCACATATGAAATCGGTGCGCGCCTGGCCGGTGTCGAATGTGAGCGCATCAATACCGCGGACATCGCTGCGGGAGCATCGCTGGAAGGCGTGGGCCTCCTGTGGCTCAATTCGCCGGGCAATCCCACCGGCCGTGTCGATTCGGCTGAAGAGCTGCGGGCCGTCATTGCAGAAGCGCGTCGCTGCGGCACGGTGGTGGCCGGCGACGAATGCTATGCGGCTCTCAACTGGGTCGGCGACCGTCCGACCCCGTCGGTGCTCGACCCCGAGGTCGTCGGCGCTGACTATTCCGGCGTGCTGAGCGTCTATTCGCTGTCGAAGCAGTCAAACCTCGCCGGCTACCGCGCATCATTTGTCACCGGCGACCGCGTGCTCGTTCGGGAACTGACCACCACCCGCAAACACCAGGGCATGATCGTTCCCGCACCCGTGCAGGCAGCGATGATCGCCGCACTGAGTGACGACGCGCACTGGCAGCAGCAGCGCGAAATCTACCGGCGCCGCCGCGAGGTTCTGCGCCCGGCGGTCGAGCAGGCGGGACTGCGCATCGACCATTCGGAAGCGGGCCTGTACCTGTGGGCTACCCGCGGTGAAGACTGCATGGCAACACTCGAATGGCTAGCAGGGCTTGGCATCATGGCAGGCCCCGGCTTCATCTACGGACCCGAGGGTGGGCAGCACGTCCGACTGGCCCTGACAGCACCGGACGAAAGGATCCGCGCGGCAGCTGAGAGGCTGCGCGGAAGCTCAGCTATCACACGTTGAGTGAACTCTCAGTGATTTACTGTTTTTTCTACAATTAGGTAATCTTCTTCATGTCTCTGAGCCACAGCGGAACAGAGCGTGCGAAGTTCGAACAGAGGAGAATCAATGGCGGCAGACGGCTTTCTGCGAGTAGATGACCATGAGCTCGAACTCCAGGGCGTCGAATCTACAGCCGGCACCGAGGGGCTGAACATCAGCAAGCTCCTGGCTGAAACCGGTCGGGTCACCTTCGACCCCGGCTTCGGCAACACCGCCTCGTCGACCTCCGCCATCACCTTCATCGACGGTGACGAAGGCATCCTGCGCTACCGCGGATACGCCATCGAAGACCTTGCCGAGAACGCCTCGTTCGTTGAAGTCGCCTACCTCCTCATCAAGGGCGAACTGCCCACCGCCGAACAGCTGAAGTCCTTTGAAGACCGCATCGCCCAGCACGTCGAAGTTCCGCAGGGCATCTACGATCTCGTCGCCGCAATGCCGGAAGACGCCCACCCCATGTCGATCCTCTCGACCGCTGTTTCCGCGCTGGGCACCTTCAACCAGGACACCATCGACGTCTACGACGACGCGCAGATGGAAGAAGCCGCTGTTCGCCTGCTCGGCGCCATGCCCGTTCTGACGGCACTGGCCCACCGCCGCCGCTTCGGCGTCGACTCGGTCCTGCGCCCCGAACCGCAGTACGGCCTCGTCGGCAACTTCTTCCGCAGCAACTTCGGTGTGAGCGGCGAAGACTACGCATCCAGCGAAAACGTCCGCAAGGCGCTCGACCTGCTGTTCATCCTGCACGCAGACCACGAACAGAACTGCTCCACGTCGTCGGTTCGGCTGGTCGGCTCGTCCGAGGCAAACCTCTACCAGTCGGTTGTGGCCGGCATCAACGCTCTGGCCGGTCCGCTGCACGGCGGCGCGAACTCCGCGGTGCTCGAAATGCTCGAAGAGATTTCGCAGTCTGACGACGGCGCTGAAAGCTACATGGAGCGGGTCAAGAACAAGGAGCGCGGCGTACGCCTCATGGGCTTCGGCCACCGCGTGTACAAGAACTACGACCCCCGCGCTGCCATCATCAAGCAGACCGCCCACGACATCATCGAAGAGCAGAGCGGCAACGACGACCTCCTGGACCTGGCGACCGCTCTCGAAAAGGTCGCCCTTGACGATGACTACTTCGTCAGCCGCAAGCTGTACCCGAATGTCGACTTCTACACGGGTCTGATCTACAAAGCGCTCGGATTCCCGACGGACATGTTCACGGTGATTTTCGCCATTGGCCGCCTGCCCGGCTGGATTGCCCAGTGGATTGAAATGCGCGGTGACGACACCACCCGCATCGGCCGTCCGCGCCAGATCTACACCGGCGAAAAGCTTCGCACCTACCCGTCGAACTGACGGCTGGGTTGAAGGCGGGGTGAGGCACTGTGCCCGCCCCGTCTTTTTCGTGAAAGGACACAATGACCAGCTCTGACATTCCGAATGACGAACTCTTCTACACGAGGGGCTCACTGCACCTGAGCAGCCAGCACGTGCCCGAAACCACCGCTGACCAGCGGCTGTTGGACAATCGCCCTGACTCTGGCTGGGTGCACGAAGACCCGTGGCGGACCATGCGGATCCACGCGGAGTTCATTGAGGGCTTCA
This sequence comes from uncultured Brevibacterium sp., assembly GCA_902489215.1. Classification (GTDB taxonomy): domain Bacteria; phylum Actinomycetota; class Actinomycetes; order Actinomycetales; family Brevibacteriaceae; genus Brevibacterium. Next base: position 4,443 of record CABTZE010000066.1, on the reverse strand, counting down.
GTTCGCTGGCGGGCCTGCCCACGGCAGTGTCGATCTTCGGTTCGGCCCGTCTGAACGAAGGCACAGAAGAGTACGCTCTGGCCGAAGAGCTCGGCCGCCGGCTGGTGGATGAGGGCTACGCTGTTGTCACCGGCGGTGGCCCGGGTGTCATGGAGGGCGGCAGCAAGGGTGCAGCGGAAGCCGATGGCACCACGGTGGGCCTGGGCATTGAACTGCCGTTTGAATCGGGACTCAACCCCTTCGTGGGCGTCGGCATCAACTTCCGCTACTTCTTCGTGCGCAAGACGATGTTCATGAAGTACTCCTCGGCCGCGATTGTGCTGCCCGGCGGCTTCGGCACTCTTGATGAGCTGTTTGAGGCTCTCACACTGGTGCAGACACGCAAGAAGAACCGCTATCCCGTGGTTCTCATGGGAACGGACTTCTGGTCTGGACTCGTGGATTGGATCACCACGACACTCGTCGAGAAGGGCACGATTTCTCCCGGTGATGTCGATCTGTTCCACTTGACGGATTCGGTGGATGAGGCCATTGCCTTCATCCATGATTCTGCCGACAAGCCGATTCCCACCGGTCGTTTCCGTCCGTGATGTTCAGCGTTCGCGGGGTCGAGGCCGGGCCTCTGCAGCCGGTCATCATGGCTGTCATCAACCGGTCGACCGACTCCTTCTACACGTCTGCGGCAACCGTGGACGATGCACTGAGCTGCGCCGAGGAGGCGGTCCGGGACGGCGCGCGGATCCTCGACATCGGGGGAGTGCGGGCCGGTCGGGGACCGGCTGTGTCGGAAGACGATGAAATCGCCCTGGTTACGCCGGTCATCTCTGCGCTGGCCAAGGAGCACCCGGACGTGCTCATCTCCTGCGACACCTACCGCGCACCGGTGGCGAGAGCCGCGGCCGAGGCCGGGGCTGGACTCATCAACGACACGTGGGCGGGCGCGGATCCTGATGTCGCACACGCCGCCGCCGAGGCGGAGGTCGGCTTGGTCTGCTCCCACACCGGGGGCCTGACTCCCCGAACGGACGCTCACCGCAACCGGCTGGGCCTGTCCTCTGCCGATGTCATGCCGACCGTCATCGCGGGGCTCGAACGTCTGCGTGCTGAAGCTTTGGACGCGGGGGTCGACGAGCGTGCCATCATTCTTGATCCCACACCCGACTTCGGGAAGAACACATACCAGTCGGCTGCGCTCATGCGGGATCTGCGCATGCTCACCGGTGGTGAAAGTGCCGTGATGCTCGCGATTTCGCGTAAGGACTTTGTGGGAGAGCTCGTCGGCTCGGAAGGGCCGGGTGACAGGCTTGCCGCCACTATTGCGGCCACGGCGCTGGCAGTCGATGCGGGCGCGGCCGTTATCCGCACGCATGACACGGCTCAAACACGTCAGGCGATTGACGTGGTTGTCGGCATTCGCGGTCTCAAACCGCCAGTCAGCGCACAGCGAGGACTGCGCTGAAAGCGTGTGAGAGCATAGACGCATGGCCTGGATGATCCTTGGAGTGTGCGCGGCGCTCATCGTGTTCGCAACCGTTGCAGCCGGTGCTTTCGGCATCTTCGATTCCGGCATGAGCGAACCCGAACCCGTTCTGCCGCCAAAGGACGCATCCGCTGCTGATATTGCCCGGATGCGATTCTCACCAGCTTTCGGCGGGTACCGCAGGGACCAAGTCGATCAGGCCATTGACATTCTCACTGCCCGCATAGAAGAGCTCGAAGAAGAAGCCGGTGTCCGAACCGAAAAGTGAAACCGCGCAGGAGCGCACCGGAGCCTTCTCCTGGCAGCTGACCGCGTCTCTTCTGCGTCTTCCGGTGTGGGCGCAGGCCACAGTTGTCTATGCCGTCAGCCGCGTGGTCACACTGCTGCTGTTCAGCATTGTTCTGCGCTTCCAGGCGCCCACGTTCTGGTCTGACAACAAGCCTCCGACCTTCTTTGAGTTCCTGGGCTTCTGGGATGCTGACTGGTACCGGCGAATCGCCGATGAGGGCTACCCCCGCGTTCTTCCGCTGACCGACAGCGGAGATGTCGCACAGAACCAGTGGGCGTTCTACCCGCTGCACCCCACGATTGTCGGCTGGCTGCGCGATCTGACGGGCATTGACTACAAGGTGCTGTCGCCCATTGTGTCGCACATCTTCGCCTTGGCCGCAGCCATCGCGATCCTGTACCTGTTCCGGCGGCACGCAGATCCTGCACGAGCCCTTGCCGGTACAGCGCTGGTGTTCTTCTTTCCCGCAGCAGCGGTTTTCTCGACTGGCTATTCGGAAGCCGCCGGCATCTTCTTCCTCGCACTGGCTCTGCTGTGCGTGGATTCTCGCCGCTATCTGCTTGCCATTCCAGCAGTTCTTCTCATGGACCTCGCCAGACCCATTGGGGTGGCGTTTTCTTTCTTCATGCTCATTCACCTGCTCGATCGGATCAGGCGCAGGAGAACAGAGCCGTATCCGCTGTGGGAAGTTCTGACGTCGTGGGCTTTAGGTGTGCTGTCGTGTTTCTTCGCCGTTCTGCAGCCGCTGGGCGCTTGGATGCTCACGGGCCAGTTCGACGCCTACCGGAAGACCGAAGCCGCGTGGACGGGCCACACGGAGGTGTTCACGCAGTGGCTGACCGCCTCGACCCGCTATCTGGGCTGGTGGGGGCCGATTGCTCTTGCAGTTCTCATCCTGCTGTTCGTGTGGGGAACTCTCGGTCCAACGGGTGAGCTCATTGGCAGGACGCAGAAGCAGTTTCTGTTCGGCTACGCGGTGTACCTGCTCTTGTTCTTCACACCGCAGAGTTCAACCCTGCGGCTTCTGCTGCCGATGTTCGGCCTGGCAATGGTGCAGGCGCGCAGCCGTTCCCGTACGGCTTTGGCTACGGCACTCATCGGGTTTACTATCCTGCAGCTTCTGTGGATATCGCTGCTGTGGCGTCTGGTGCCGCCGACTGGTTTTCCGCCGTGACAGGAGTGCATATGACGAAGATGGTCTCGTTATGTGCGAAACCCTAGAAAGTGTTGGATAATAGCTGATAACTGTGTTCGGCGAAAGGATTAAGAATGGCAGCTCAGAAGCCTCGCACCGGTGACGGCCCTCTCGAAGTGACGAAAGAGGGGCGCGGCTATGTCCTTCGCCTGCCCGTTGAAGGCGGCGGCCGTCTGGTTATCGAAATCAGCCAGGACGAAGCTCAGGACCTCAAGGATGTCCTGGCCGGAGCGCTCGAAGGCTGATCGGCGTTTTGCAGATCCCGTTCTCCCGTTGGGAGGACGGGATTTTTCTTTGGACGATCAGCGGCGCACTGCCAGCAGTCCCGCATCGATCGGCAGGAGCACGCGGCTGGGGGAATCCTGCAGGTCAGCAAGAACTCGGCGCAGCGCGGTGGAGCTCGCATCACGGGCAGCGGGGTCTGCGACAGTTCCTGAGCCCAGAGCATCATTGACCACCACCAGCCCGCCGGTGCGCACTTTTGTCAGGGCCTGCGGCACGATGCCGGGAAAACCCGCCGGGTCGGTGTCGACGAACACGAAGTCGTAGCCATTCGGTGACAGTCGGCTCAGGACCGATTCGGCAAAGCCCTGGATGAACCGAGTACGGTGGGCCCGGAAACCGGCGACCTCAGCGAGTTCGGCGGCAACTGACTGGCGTTCCCGGTCAATGTCGACACTCGTGAGCATTCCGCCGGGACCGAGCCCGGCGAGTATCGCCAGTGTCGAAGCTCCCGTGCCCGTGCCCAGCTCAACGACGTTCTTAGCGCCCGTCAGCTGTACGAGCATGGTCAGAAGCCTGGCGGATGTCGTTCCCAGCGGCGCACTCTGATAGTCTGCCGCAATTGTGCGCGCAGCCTCTTCTGCAGCAGTTGCGGTGTTGAACCGAGAAGCGTAGTGGCTGTCAGCCGCCCAGTTTCTGGACAAGCGCTCCTCCTGTTCTGCGTGTGCTCGCGGCCGGTCAGATGATCCTGGTGGGATAAGCATAGTCACTGGTGTCAGCGTGTGCCGACCTCGGCTGAAGCCGCGGGGCGCCACGGCTTAGAATGGTGTGCATGTTCGGGATCAACGGCACTGAGTTCATCATCATCATGCTTGTTGTTCTCATTGTCGTAGGCCCGCAGCGTATGCCGGAATATGCCGCGCAGCTGCGCGATTTCGTCAAAACCATGCGCAAGCAAATCGTCAGTCTGCGCGACAGTGTGCAGGACGAAATGGGCGATGACTTCAAAGACGTCGACTGGCAGAAGTTCGATCCGCGCCAGTATGACCCGCGCAGGATCGTGCGCGAAGCCCTCATGGAAGATGACGACCCCGAACCAGCTGACGATCGCCCGCTGGAGCCCATGCGCCTGTCGCCCCTGCAGAGGTACTCAGAGCAGGCCGGCCAGCGCGACACATCGAAACCGGCGCCATTTGACGACGAAGCCACGTGAGCGCCGACCCAATGCTGTGAAACCGACAAGAGGGGCGTGGGGGG
>CABTZE010000065.1 GCA_902489215.1 uncultured Brevibacterium sp. | reverse complement strand
GTACATACCGCCGATCTGCGGGATGGTGACGTGCGATTCGTCGACCACCAGCAGGAAGTCCTCTGGGAAGTAGTCCAGCAGGCAGTTCGGCGCGGTGCCCGCTGCACGGCCGTCGATGTGCCGCGAGTAGTTCTCAATCCCGGACGTAAAGCCCATCGACTGCATCATTTCGAGGTCATAGGTGGTGCGCATCTTCAGCCGCTGAGCTTCCAGCAGCTTGTTCTGTCCCTCAAGTTCGGCCAGTCGCTCCTGCAGTTCCGCTTCGATATCGGCAATTGCCCGAGCCATGCGGTCCTCACCGGCCACATAGTGCGAAGCCGGGAAGATGTGAATGACCTCTTCTTCGCGAATGATTTCGCCGGTCAGCGGATGCAGGGTGTAGAGAGCTTCGATTTCGTCACCGAAGAATTCAATGCGGATGGCGAGCTCTTCGTACTGCGGGATGATTTCGACCGTGTCACCGCGCACGCGGAACGTGCCGCGGGTGAACGCCACGTCATTGCGGGTGTACTGCATTGTGACGAACTGCTTGAGCAGGGCATCACGATCGACTTCTTCGCCCACTTCGAGCGACACCATGCGGTCAACGTACTCTTCCGGCGTGCCCAGGCCGTAAATGCACGACACCGTGGACACGACGACAACATCCCTGCGGGTCAGCAGCGCGTTCGTTGCAGAGTGGCGCAGACGCTCAACCTCGTCGTTGATGGACGAGTCCTTTTCGATGAACGTGTCCGTCTGCGGCACATAGGCTTCCGGCTGGTAGTAGTCGTAGTAGGACACGAAGTACTCGACAGCGTTGTTCGGCAGCAGCTGCCGAAACTCGTTGGCCAGCTGGGCCGCCAGGGTTTTGTTGTGCGCCATGATGAGGGTGGGGCGCTGCATTTCTTCGATCAGCCACGCTGTCGTCGCAGACTTACCCGTACCCGTCGCACCCATGAGAACAACGTCTTTTTCGCCCGCCCGCAGCCGCTCGGCCATTTCGGCAATCGCCGTGGGCTGATCGCCAGACGGCTTGTATTCGCTGACGACCTCAAACGGAGCCACCGAGCGGGTAACTTCCGGCCGATGACCGATCTTGGGAACGGGGAGAGACTGCTGCGCCATACCCCCAGGCTACTCTGCACAGCACCGCGCCACGAGCGCCGGAGGGCCTGACCACATAGAGTTGGAGTGAACCCCAATCTGAGGAGGCACAATGAGCCGCGTAACAAAAGCACAGGCCACATGGAAGGGCCACCTGGCAGACGGCGAAGGATCCGCTTCGCTGGAAAGCTCGGGAATCGGCCCGTTCACCGTCAACTGGACGAACCGCGCTGATACCCAGGTCGACAAGGTCACCAACCCCGAAGAGCTGATCGGAGCGGGACTGGCTTCGTGCTTCTCAATGGCGCTGGCCAACATCGTGGCAGAAGAGGGAGCCACTCCCGAACAGATCACAACGGGTGCTGACATCACCTTCGACCCGGTCAAGGGCATCCAGGAGATCCACCTCGTGACCGTGGGTCGCGCGGAGGGCATCGAGCAGAAGACCTTCCAGACCCTTGCTGAGCGGGCCAAGAAGACCTGCCCCGCAGCAAAGGCTCTGTCAGGTGTGAAGATCACCCTGAGCGCCACTATGGCCTGATCTGCTTGCAGACAAAAGAACAGCACCGTCGGTGACGGTGCTGTTCTTTTGTCTGGGTGCTGTGCACGGCAGCTCTGCAGCTCACGAGGCGGACCCTGCCGAACGCGGTCAGTCTCCGGCAGGTGCGCCCCCGGCTTTGCGCGCTGCAGGTTCGATGACGTTCTGGAATGCCTCCGCGAACTGCTCCTCGAACTGTTCGGGAGTGCCTGAATTGTCGAGTACGACATCCGCGATTGCCGTGCGCTGGTCATCCGAGGCCTGGCGGAGGATCCTCTGGCGGGCGTCAGCTTCGTCCATGCCGCGCAGCTCGACTAGGCGCTGCAGTCGTACTTCGGCCGGAACATCGACCACGACAACAAGGTCGTAGTCATCTTCCATGCGGTTCTCGGCCAGCAGAGGAACATCGTGGACGACGATCGGCGCATCGGCGTGTTCGGCGAACAGCTGCGCCGTGCGCTGTGCGATAGCTGGGTGCATGATGTCGTTTAGAGCCTGTGTGGATTCGGCATCGGCAAATGCAATGCGGGCCAGTTCCGCACGGTCGAGTTCGCCGTCCTTGAGAACCGATTCGCCGAAGCACTCCCGCAGAGCTTCCAGTGCCGGCTGGCCTGGCGCGACGACTTCGCGAGCGACAACATCGGCATCGATCACTGGAATGTCGCGGGCGGTGAAGAGCGCCGCCGCAGTTGATTTGCCGGCTCCGATACCGCCGGTCAGACCGATTTTCAGCATCCTTGCTCCTTGCTCAGTTTGATCATCCACACCCCGCCGGTGTGCTGGGGTTCTGCACCAGCCGCCGTACCGACAGCCCGGGCGATTTCCGGGGCCGGCTGCGGCAGATAAAAACCGTCGTCTGCAATGAGAATGTAGTCCACTCCCCCGCGGCACAGTTCCCGCACTTCGTCCCGCAGCTCTTCGGCGTGCGGCACCGGAGAGTCACGGTGTTCTTCTAGGAGAATATCGAGCGAATCGGCAGGTGCCGCGTAGGTCACGGGTGCGTCGTCTCGTCCGCCGATGAAATAGCCCCCGGTTTCCCGGTAGTGCATGTCGGACACCGCCTGCCAGAGCATCGCCTCGTCTGCACGCGGATAGGCCCAGGCGCGAGGCCTGGGAAGTGTTTTGACGAGCGCACCGGCAGGAATCGCGTCCCGAACCTCGTCTGTGTAGAACTGCGGGATGTGGAGGTCGCGCGCAGGGACAGGTGCTGCAGAAGTCACAACGAGGACTGCGCTCAGAGCAGTTCCGATCAGCGCGCGAATCAGCGTGCTGCGTGCCCTGTTCATCAGCAGTGCCGAAAGAACAGAGCAGGCAAGGACCACGTGGACCATGAGCCGCATCGGAAGGATGTTGCTGAGCACCGGAATCAGCTCAACCACCCGGAACGGCCCGTATGGCAACAGCTCTTCGCCGCCTAAGAAAACGGGTGAGCCCAGCGACAGAATCCACATACCAAGGCCAGCACACGCTGCGGTGCGGGCAGCGGGACTGCGCTTCCACAGCAGTACGACAGCGGCCAGACAGACAACAAGCCACAGGACGCTGAGGTAGCCGCCCAGTTCAGACGGATCGATGGCTTCGACTCGAGGCAGGTCGGCTCCGGTTCCGATTCGCGTGTACGGGCCCGGAGTTATCGCGTCCAGAACGTCTGTGTTCCACACCCCGTGAGGACGAATCGAATCGCGCGGACTGTTTGGCTTCAGCCACATGGTCAACAGCAGCGGAGACGCGATGACAAGGCCGATGCCGGCCGCTGCTGAGCCGCGCAGAAGGACCTTGGCAATGAATGGCCGAACGTGTGACCATGCGGTCAGACAGGCTGCAGCACAGAGTACGAGGACCGCGAGGAAAGTGCCTGCCAAAAGCTCCGTCGAAATATAGAACTGCCAGCCCAGCACGATGCCGAAGGGGACAGTCCACCGTCGGTCGCGAGCAACAAGCACCATCATGAGCACGACCAGTGGAGGAAACAGCGCCCATGCCAGATTGAGGTGACCCGATGACTGCGCGATCGTGTAGGTCGAAAAGCCGTAAAGGGCGCCCCCGAAAAAGGCCGGCACGAGACGGGTGAAGCGGCGAATGAGCAGTGCTGCAGCCAAAGCAGACACCACCGGGGCACACACGACGGCGAGGTTATAGCTGACAACGGGACCGAAAAGCCACGTAATCGGCACAAGGGGCAGGCCGATGCCCACCAGGGATGTGTTCCACGCTCCGTTGACACCAGCGGGAGCATTCATTGCGGTGGTGTACAGCAGTGAACTGTCGCCGGCGGGCCTTCCGCACCATCCAGCAACAACATCGGCGGTGTGCGCAATCCACCAGATGAAAAGCGAGGAATCGTCGTTGTCGGCGAAAACCCTTCCGTCAAAATCAGCGAAGAGCTCGATGTAGACACATGCGGACATGCATAGGAGCGCGGCGGCGTAGATCAGCCAGGGAACAGTCTTCTTCATGCCAAAAGAAAAACCGTGGCCGCCCCCCGGTGGGAGTGGCCACGGCTTTGCTTCAGAGAAGGTCAGTTGCCCGCGAGCTTTTCGCGCAGTGCTGCGAGAGCTTCGTCGGAAGCCAGGGTGCCTTCGTCCTCAGCGGATTCTTCCGTGCTGAACGAAGCGCCCGCACCCGCTGCGTCGTCGCCGGCCTGAGCGGCGGCTTCTGCGTCAGCGGCGATTGCGCGAGCAACCTGCTTCTTGTGCTCTTCCCAGCGTTCCTGGGCGGCAGCGTACTGCTGCTCCCATTCTTCGCGCTGTGCTTCGTAGCCTTCCATCCATTCCTGGGTTTCGGGGTCGAAGCCTTCAGGGTACTTGTAGTTGCCGTCTTCGTCGTACTCCTGGAGCATGCCGTAGAGGGCCGGGTCGAGGAATTCCTCGGCGTCCGGGTCCACACCTTCGTTGGCCTGCTTGAGCGACAGCGAGATGCGGCGGCGGTCCAGGTCGATGTCGATGACCTTGACGTAGATGGTTTCGTCAACCGAGACAACCTGTTCGGGCAGGTCGATGTGGCGGACTGCGAGCTCGGAGATGTGCACGAGGCCTTCGATGCCGTCTTCGACGCGAACGAACGCACCGAACGGAACCAGCTTGGTGACCTTACCGGGCACGATCTGACCGATGACGTGGGTACGAGCGAAGTGCTGCCACGGGTCTTCCTGGGTGGCCTTGAGCGACAGGGAGACGCGTTCGCGGTCCATGTCGACGTCGAGAACCTCGACCGTGACCTCGTCGCCAACTGCGACGACCTCGGACGGGTGATCGATGTGCTTCCAAGACAGTTCGGACACGTGGACGAGTCCGTCGACTCCGCCCAGGTCCACGAAGGCACCGAAGTTGACGATCGACGACACGACGCCGGGGCGCACCTGGCCCTTCTGCAGGGTCTGCAGGAAGTCGTGGCGGACAGCCGACTGGGTTTCTTCCAGCCATGCGCGACGCGACAGAACTACGTTGTTGCGGTTCTTGTCGAGCTCGATGATCTTGGCTTCGACTTCCTGGCCGATGTACGGCGTGAGGTCGCGAACGCGGCGCATTTCAACAAGCGAAGCCGGCAGGAAGCCGCGCAGTCCGATGTCGACGATCAGGCCGCCCTTGACGACCTCGATGACCGAACCGGTGACGACGCCGTCGTCTTCCTTGATCTTTTCAATGTCGCCCCAAGCGCGCTCGTACTGTGCGCGCTTCTTCGAGAGCATCAGGCGGCCGTCTTTGTCTTCCTTCGTCAGCACGAGGGCTTCGATCGGGTCCCCGACTTCGACAACCTCAGAGGGGTCGACGTCGTGCTTGATCGACAGTTCGCGCGAAAGGATGACACCTTCCGTCTTGTATCCGATGTCGACCAGGACTTCGTCGCGGTCGACCTTGACGACTGTGCCCTCAACGATGTCTCCGTCGTTGAAGTACTTGATGGTTTCGTCGACTGCCGCGAGGAAATCTTCCGCAGAACCGATGTCGTCGACAGCGATCTGCTTGGTGTTCGCCGCGTCCGGCGTGCTAGTGGTCATAAAGTTAGGGACTCCGATTTGGATTATCCGGTCCAGGCGGGATGCTCGGTCCGGAGCTCGTATTGATATGGACAGATTTTGTGTGTAAACGGGCGCGTTGTCTGCGCAAGCACTACACGATGGATAATCGTAACATCCATCGAAGCGGTTTAGAATAGGCAACCCACTGTTCAATGTGAATGGAAGTGTATGAGCACGTCTGACGGCTACCCCAGCATCATCTCCGGCGGATACTTTCCGATCGACGAAGAGGCCTCTGTTCGGGCCAATCGGACCTACTGGGACAGTTCCGCGGAGGACTATCTGGCCGAGCACGGCTCTTTTCTCGGCGCCAAAGAATTCATTTGGTGTCCAGAAGGGGTTAAGGAAGACGACGTCAACCTTCTCGGCGATGTAGCTCGCCGGCAGGTGCTCGAAATCGGCTGTGGAGCCGGACAGTGTTCACGCTGGGTTGCCGAACAGGGCGGAATTGTCACCGGATGCGATGTTTCGTCCGGAATGCTGGAACAGGCCGCTCGTCTTTCCAGGGAGAATCCCCTCAGCGAGTCCGCCACCCCGCCGACTTTCCTGCTGGCCGATGCCCGTCAGCTGCCATTCCCCTCGGGCTCCTTCGACATCGCCTTTTCGTCCTACGGGGCCCTCCCCTTCGTCAAGGACGCCGAAAAGGTTTTGGAAGAAACTGCGCGGGTGCTTCGTCCCGGCGGCCGCTGGGTGTTCTCCGTAACCCACCCGCTGCGGTGGATCTTCCCGGACGTTCCGAGCGAAGACGGCCTGAGTGTCGAATACTCGTACTTCGATCGCACTCCCTACGTCGAACTCGACGAACAGGGCAACCCGATCTATGCCGAGCACCACCGCACGCTGGGCGACTGGGTCTCACTCATCAACGGCGCGGGCTTCGTGTTGGAAAAGCTCACAGAACCCGAATGGCCCGAAGACAACGAAACCTCGTGGGGCGGATGGTCTCCCCTGCGCGGCAAGCTGATGCCGGGCACTGCAATCTTTTCAACTCGATTGGCCGATTGACCACCATGAGTGTGGCCCCGCCCGAAGGCGGGGCCACACTCGTGTGTGCGCACTGTCAGTGTGCCGCTGACTGCCAGTCCGGGCCGCGCCCCACATTGACGTCCAGGGGCACACTGAGCTCAGCCGCGTTTTGCATCGTGTCGACCACGATCCTTTCGACGCTGTCGAACTCACCCGCGGCACACTCGACGATCACTTCGTCGTGCACCTGCAGAAGAATGCGGGACTTGAGCTCCGCCTCGGCCAATGCGTCGGCAATCCTGCACATGGCGATCTTCATGATGTCTGCCGCGGTGCCCTGGATGGGGCTGTTGAGAGCTGCGCGTTCGGCCATTTCACGCTGCGGGCGACTGTCCGACTGCAGGGCCGGCAGATAGCGCCGACGGCCGTACATCGTCTGTGTGTAGCCCATCTTCCGTGCTTCTTCGACCGAACCGTCGAGGTATTCCTTTACCGCGCCGAAACGCGAGAAATACACGGCCATGAGCTCCGAGGCTTCGCTCGGGCTGATGCCCAGCTGATTCGACAGACCGTAGGCAGACAGACCGTAGACCAGGCCGTAGGACATGGCCTTGACCTTTTCGCGCTGCGGGCGGCTGACTTCCTCCACTGGAATCTGGAACACCTGGCCGGCGACGAAGGAGTGCAGGTCCTCACCGTCGCGAAACGCATCAATGAGCGCTTCGTCCCCGGAAAGGTGGGCCATGATCCGCATTTCGATCTGCGAATAGTCAGCGCTCATCAAGTCCGTGAATCCGGCGTCCGCGTCTGCGGTGAAAACACCGCGGATGCGCCTTCCCGAGTCCGTGCGCACCGGGATGTTCTGCAGGTTCGGGTCTTTTGAGCTGAGCCTGCCGGTTGCGGTCATCGTCTGCAGATAGGTGGTGTGAATCCGCCCGTCATCGGAGATTTCCTTCTTCAGACCGACAACCGTCTGCTTGAGCTTGGTGCGCTCTCGGTGAGCCAGCAGGTGCTCCAAGAAAGGGTGCTGCGTTTTGCGGAACAGATCGTTGAGCGCATCCGCATTGGTGGTGTAGCCCGTTTTCGTCTTCTTGGTCTTCGGCATGTCGAGTTCATCGAACAGCACGGTCTGCAGCTGTTTTGGTGAACCGAGGTTGACGGTGTGTCCGATAGCCGCGTACGCGTCTTCTGCGCTCTGGTCGGCTTCACGCCCGAACTCGTCAATGAGGTTCTGCAGCTGCGAGGAATCGATATTGATGCCGACGAGCTCCATCTGAGCAAGAACAGCCTGTGTGGGCATTTCAATGTCATCAAGGACCGCCAGCTGGCTGTATTCGTCCAGCTGTTCTCGCAGCAGCGGTGCCAGTCGCGAGGCGAGGTAGGCTCTCCTGCCCGCAGCCTCGTCATCCGTGTTCTCAAGCAGGGTGCCGGCGTTCTCGTCAGGCTGCGCGGCCGCGATTCCGGCACGGCTCTGAGCGAGCTCTTCGAGATCGTAGCCGCGCGCATCCGGCATCAGCAGATAGGCGGCAAGCTCCGTGTCGGTCCACACGCGCACCCGCAGGCCGTTGTCAGCAAGCGCTTTGATCTGCGGCTTAGCATCGTGCATGGTGATCTGCGGATGCTCTGCAAGCAGGCTGGCGACCTGTTTTTCGGCTTCCGGGGCAAGCGCGGTCATGTCGATAAGCCACGCGCTGTCACCGGCGGCAAAGCCGAGCACGTCCGGTGTTTCGAGGTCGACGTCGACACCCAAAACTTCACCCTCGGAGGCAGCGACAACAGCCGCCACATCGTCAGTCTTCTGCGGTGCGGGCACTTCGCTTCCAGCCGGCGCCGGAATCTCAGCACCACCGAGGAATGGGCCGATCTCAGCTGCGAGCTGGCGGAACTCGAGAACATCGAACAGTTCGCCGATCGCCTCGGCGCTGCCGCGTCCCAGCGCTGCATCGCCCAGTTCCAGCGGAATGTCGAGATCGTCGATAAGACGGTTAAGACGGTAATTCCGCTCGACATCGGCAAGGTGGTCGCGCAGGCTCTGCCCGACTTTGCCTCCGATGTCCTCCGCGTTGTCGATGATGGCCGGCAGATCACCGTACTTCGTCAGCCATTTTGCGGCGGTCTTTTCGCCGACTCCCGGAACCCCGGGCAGGTTGTCGGCCTTTTCGCCCACGAGAGCAGCAAGGCCTCGGTAGTTGGCAGGGCTGACGCCGTATTTGTCTTCCACCGCCTGCGGCGTCATGTGCTGCAGGTCGGTGAAGCCCCTCTTGGGATACATGATCGTGATGTTCTCATCGGCCAACTGGAAGGAGTCTTTGTCACCCGAGGCGATGAGGGTGTCATAGCCCTCCCCCGCACCCCGGCGAGCAAGCGAGGCCAACAGATCATCCGCCTCGTACCCCTCCCGGGTGATCACCGGAACGCCGAAGGCGGCAAGCATGTCCTTGATGAGGTCGACCTGGCCGTGGAAGTCCTCCGGCGTCTTGGCACGGCCGGCCTTGTACTCCGGGTACTCCTCAAGACGGAACGTCTGCCGGCCCAAATCGAAAGCCACCGCGACGTGCGTGGGCTCAAGCGTGTTGACCGCCGTCAACAGCATCCGGGCGAAGCCGAAAACAGCGTTCGTGGTCTGCCCGTCAGCCGTCGAGAAGTTCTCCGGCGGCAGAGCGTAGTACGCCCGGTAGGCAAGGGAATGGCCGTCAATCAGAAGAAGTCGCTTCGTGCTCACACCTCAACACTACCGGCAAAGCTGCGGCAAGGCGGGGCGGATTCAATCGACTACAGTGACCCCACAAGGAGGAACATGAAGCAGATCACACCACTGGCAGAGGGATTGAGCGAAGAAGAATACGCGGCAATCCTCGCCGACTACCAGAAGTTTGACGACGACACCCTCATGGCCGCTATGAACATGTCGGTGGACACCCTGGGCTACGACTTCCTGACGGGCAGCGTGCCGGTTGAGGGCAATAAGCAGCCCGCGGGCCTTTTCCACGGCGGCGCACACGTGGCGCTTGCAGAATCCCTGGCCTCGCTGCACTCTTTCATGCGCGCCGGGACGAACGTCGTCGGCGTTGACCTCAACGCCACCCACCTGAAAGCCGCTCGCAGCGGACGGGTTTGGGGACGCGCTGAAGTCATCCACGCTGGACGCACCATCATCAACCACGAGGTTCGCATGACGGACGACAACGGCAAGCTCCTGTCGATTGTGCGCATCACCAACCTGGTGCTCCAGCCGCAGCGATGATGGGGCTGTCTGTACCGACCTGCGAACCGAACCACCAGCCACCCGCGCACAGCAAAGGCGGCCCCGCCCGCTAACGGGTCAGGGCCGCCTTCTGCAGTGAGAAAGCTCAGTCTGCAGTATCAGTCTTTTGAGTCGAGCTGGTTGAGAACCGTTTCGGCGACTTCGCGCATTGTCAGGCGACGGTCCATTGAGGTCTTCTGAATCCAGCGGAACGCTTCGGGCTCGGTCAGTCCCATATTGGAGATGAGCAGGCCCTTGGCCCGTTCGACCAGCTTACGGGTTTCGAAGCGGTCGGTCATGTCCGCAATCTCAGATTCCAGTGCCTGGATTTCCTGATAGCGCGACTGTGCGATCTCCAGGGCCGGAACCAGGTCCGCGGCCGTGAACGGCTTGACAACATAGGCCATGGCGCCGGCATCGCGGGCACGCTCAACGAGTTCCTTCTGTGAGAACGCGGTGAGCAGCACAACGGGCGCAATGCTGGCCTTGGCAATCTTTTCGGCTGCGGAAATGCCGTCGAGCTTCGGCATTTTGATGTCCATGACAACGAGGTCGGGACGGAGCTCTTCGGCAAGTCGGACGGCTGATTCACCGTCGCCTGCTTCGCCTACGACGTCGTAGCCGACTTCCCGGAGCATTTCCACAATGTCGAGTCGGATAACGGATTCGTCTTCTGCGACGATGACTCGACGTACGGGCTGAACTTCTTGATCTGGGTTAGACACGCCTCCATCGTAGTCGGCTTGGTCCGCAAACGGTATGGCAGGCCGGACCTGAGCGGGAAAGACGACGCCGGAGGCACCTGTTTTGTGCATCTGAGCGCGTGCACTACGATTGCCCTGATGCCGGATTGGCGGAATTGGTAGACGCGGAGCACTCAAAATGCTCTATCGCAAGATGTGCGGGTTCGAGTCCCGCATCCGGTACGAATAGATCTCGGGACATCGTG
>CABTZE010000064.1 GCA_902489215.1 uncultured Brevibacterium sp. | reverse complement strand
TGCCGACCACCAGAAGCAGCATGACCGGCCACATGCGCAGCAGCGGCAGGACGATTCTGCCCAGCGGCAGGCGCGCGGTGAGTGCAATGAGCACGATGAGGACGAACACCGCCCCGTTGACCCAGGCGTCGCGCACGACGATCACGGGCAGGCTGGTAAGCACCAGGGCGATGACTTTGGCCCACGCCGGTGTGCGGTGCAGCCAGCCGGGAATCGGCCATTGCACGCCGAGGAATTCACCGCGACGCCGCTGAACCGTGCGCGGCTTCGGCATGGCCGACTGCGGAATCATGCGGGGCGCTTGGTGGGTGGGGTTGGGTTGGTGTGCCCGGTCGGCGCTGGCTCGCGAGGTGGCGCTGGCTGACGAGGTGCCACTCCCCTTGTGTTGGTCAGTCATCGCTGTGCGGACTGGGGTTGTGTGGGGTGTTGCGACTGCGGGTGCCGCGGGCGGCTGACACTGCAGCTTCGCGGTAGTGGGCGATGGCCTGGTCAGCGGGACCGTCGAATGCGATCTGCCCGTCGTCGATGACGAGGACGCGTTCGGCATCGGCTGCGAATTCGAGGTCGTGGGTCGTGGTGATGATCTGCACGCCCCGGCTTTCGACGAGTTCGTCCAGGGTGTCACGCAGGAGCGTGCGGTTGGTCAGATCGAGCAGGGTTGTCGGTTCGTCCATCAACAGGACGCTGGGTTCAACCGTGAGGACGGAGGCGAGCGCCACCAGCTGTCGCTGCCCGCCGGAGAGTTCGTATACGGACCGGTCGGCTAGGCCAGTCAGTCCGAGCTCGTCGAGTACGGCCAGCGATCGTTCGCGCCGTTCGCGTTTGTCTTTTATGCGTCGAAGTGACAGTTCGATGTCTTCGATGACGGTCGGCATGACCAGCTGGGCTGCGGGGTCGGTGAACACGAAGCCGACGTTGTGGCGTACGGCGCGCCCGTCATCGACGGTGTCCTTGCCGTCAACGGCGACCCTGCCCCACGTGGGCTGGGTCAGGCCGTTGATCATCCGCAGGAACGTCGACTTGCCCGAACCGTTGGCACCGATGACGGCCACGCGCTGCTCGTTGATTTCGCAGGTGAAAGGGCCTGCCAGGGTGCGCCATTGGCGCTCTGAACCGCTTTCTGCGGTATCAAGAACAGCGGCGTGGGCGCCGTCAAAGACAATGTTTGCCATGAGCGTCGAGTGAGATCAGCGTCGTACAAGAACCGGGAAGGCCCGCAGGACCATGACTGCCAGGAGTGCCGCAACGGTGGTCTTGATGACGTCACCGGGCCAGTAGGCCATGTCGGCGACCGTAGCGGCGCCGAACGGGATACCGCCGTTGATCGACATACCGCTGATGCCCATGAAGTGCAGAAGCACCGATGCGGTCAGCAGCGAACCGAGGATCATCATGATGACTCGGCCAGCACCGGAGAAGCGACGGTATGCGAAGCGTGCAGCCCAGCCGGACAGCAGCGTGTAGAACGGGAAGCCGATGATGAAGCCAGCCGAGGGTCCGGCGAGAACGCCGATTCCGCCTCGTCCGCCTGAGAACACGGGAAGACCCAGGAAGCCAAGGGCCAGGTACAGAAGCACGGCAATGAAGCCGCGGGTGGGACCAAGCACCATGCCGGTGAAGGCCAGCATGAGGGTCTGCAGAGTGATCGGAACGCCGACCGGACCGACCGGAATCGGCGGCACGAGGGCAAACACCCAGATCAGCGCCGCGAACACGGCGACGAGAGCAACGGACAGGCCGGCAGAAATGCCCTGCCCGCGGGCGCCGGCCTGCGGCGCGGAAACGTTGGTGGAGGTCATGAGGAGCATCGTACCTGAACAGTGTTCAGGCGCAGAAATCAGCTGGATTGTTCTTCGGCACCGCCCCACGCCTTAGCAACAAAAACACCCCTTAGCAGTGGCTGCTAAGGCGCAGATCCCGGCTAACGGGAGTCTCCGCACGGCTAACGGGTGGATTCATTGCTAACCGGTGTTTTTACCGTACGAAGGGTGCCCGGCTGGGCCAACACCTGCGGGGCTGGGCACCGCCCCACGCTTTAGCAACAAAAACACCCCTTAGCAGTGGCTGCTAAGGCGTGGATCCCGGCTAACGGGAGTCTGCCCACTGCTAACGGGTGGATCTGTTGCTGACGGGAGTTTTTCTGGTGAGCGACGGTAACGCGGCAAGCTGCACCCGCGCCCAAACGCAATCGCGCCGACAAGCATTTGCTTGCCGGCGCATTGTGCTGAGGCGGGGTCACGTGCAGCTTATGCCCACGAGGCCTACACCCCACTCACTCCCATTCGATGGTGCCCGGGGGCTTCGAGGTGATGTCGAGGACGACGCGGTTGATTTCGTCGACTTCGTTGGTGATCCGGTTGGAGATCTTCGACAGCGTGTCGTACGGAACACGGGTCCAGTCTGCGGTCATGGCGTCTTCACTGGACACGGGGCGCAGCACGACGGGGTGGCCGTAGGTGCGGCCGTCGCCGGCAACACCGACGGAACGGACATCGGCCAGCAGCACAACGGGGCACTGCCAGATGGTGTCATCCAGACCAGCGGCGGTGAGTTCTTCGCGGGCAATCGCATCGGCCTCGCGCAGAACGCTCAGACGCTCTTCGCTGACCGCGCCGACAATGCGGATTGCCAGGCCGGGGCCGGGGAACGGCTGGCGGCCGACAATCGCCTCGGGCAGGCCGAGTTCACGGCCGACAGCCCGAACTTCGTCCTTGAACAGCGCACGCAGCGGTTCAACCAGTTCGAACTGGAGGTCGTCCGGCAGGCCGCCGACGTTGTGGTGGCTCTTGATGTTCGCGGTGCCCGATCCCCCACCGGATTCGACAACGTCCGGGTAGAGGGTGCCCTGCACCAGGAATTCGATGTTTTCGCCATCGCCTTCACGCGATTCCGCGACGAGTTCAGCGGCAGCCTGTTCGAAGGTGCGGATGAATTCGCGGCCGATGATCTTGCGCTTCTGTTCGGGATCTTCGACGCCGTCGAGTTCGCTCAGGAACTTCTGCGAGGCATCGACCGTCACCAGGCGCACACCGGTTGCGGACACGTAGTCCTGTTCGACCTGTTCGCGTTCGTTCTTGCGCAGCAGGCCGTGATCAACGAACACACAGGTCAGCTGATCTCCAACCGCACGGTGGACAAGGGCCGCGGCAACAGCCGAGTCAACACCGCCGGACAGAGCGCAGATGACCTTCTTGGTGCCGATCTGTTCGCGGATGCGCGCGACCTGTTCGTCGATGATCGAATCGGCTGACCAGTCTGCTGTGAGCCCTGCGACCTTGAACAGGAAGTTCTCGATGGTCTGCTTGCCGTATTCGCTGTGCATGACCTCCGGGTGCCACTGCACACCGGCGAAACAGCGCTCGGTGTCTTCGATCGCAGCGATGGGAGCACCGGCGGTGCTGGCCAGAACTTTGAAGCCTTCGGGTGCGACTTCAGCAGAGTCGCGGTGGGACATCCAGACGGTCTGCGCTGCGGGCTGGCCGGAGAAAAGAGCGCCCTCTTCTGTGACTTCGAGCGCCGTGGAGCCGTATTCGCTGGCGCCCGTGCGGGCAACACGACCGCCGAGTGCCTGCACCATGGTCTGGAAGCCGTAGCAGATGCCCAGCATGGGAACGCCGAGGTCGAACACTTCCGGGTCGATGGACAGGGCGTCTTCTGCGTTGACCGATGACGGTCCGCCGGAGAGCACAATGGCGACCGGCTTTTTGGCAGCGAATTCGGCAGCGGTTGCGGTGTGGGCGATGATTTCGGAGAACAGCCCGGCTTCGCGTACGCGACGTGCGATCAGCTGCGCGGTCTGCGCACCGAAGTCGACGACGAGGACGGGGCGGGCGTCCGTACCTGTTTCAGGGGTCTGGGTCATGCTTCTATCCTAAGCGTTCGCAGAGGCGATCCTGCCGATGCAGGAGGTGGTCAGGCGGCTGTTTTCGGCGCGACGACAACAGCGTCGTCGAGTTCTTTTTCGCCGCGGCGGTGGATTTTCGCTTCGACGATGAACGACATGACCGGAATAACACCGGCCAGCGCCAAGACGAGAAGGTTCTTCAGGCCCCACTTCATCTGCGAGTTCAGCCAAAAGCACACAATCAGGTAGGCCACGTAGCACCAGCCGTGTGCGATGGCGACGGCCGCGGCGGCGTTGAAGCTGCCGAAGGTCAGCGCTTCTGCCGGGTTGCCGCCCATCATGAGTCCCCAGATGAGGTACTTGAAGATCATTTCAATGGTGAGGATCAGCAGCATGACACCGGTGATGATCGCCATGATCCGGTAGAACCGCAGTGCGTTGCGGGCTGACTGCCAGCGATTGAGGGTGAAGACCGCGTTGGGGTCGTCCTCGTTGAAGTCCGGGCGACGGTCGAGGTGGTCACCGCCGTACTGGGGATCGTTGCTCACTGAGGGGCTCCGTTCTTGGGAGTGCGGGGCAGCTTTTCGCCGGAGTCTTTCACGACCACGTATTCGACGGGTGCTTGGTCTTCCCGGCGGAGTGCATTGTATTCGTCGCGCAGCAGGCGGAACCAGATGTATACGGCGAAGACTGCGAACACGATCCATTCGAGCGCGTAGAACGCCGACTGGAGGTCAAAGCCTTCGTCCTGCGGTTCCTGGTAGGGAACATAGGACAGCTGGTCACTGCCGATGCCGACTTCCGGCTTTTCCTGAGGGAAGAGGAACGCCGAGTACGTGTAGATGTCGAAGATGTTGACCAGCTGCGAGGTGGAAATGGACCGAACGACTCCCTCGGGAAGGTCCTTGGTGTCCAGGGGCCCTTCGATGGGAGCTATGCGGGCATCAAGGGTGACGTCCGCGTCCGAGGCGGTGCTCGCCTTGGCGGTTTCGAGGTCTTCTGTCCAGCCGCGCACCACTGGGATGACGACGGGTTTGGATTCGAGCTGGTCGGTGTCTGCCGCTTGGGCGAACTGTGGGTCGTCCGGGGCGAACATGGTGACAACCCAGTAGCCCTTGGTCCGGTTGAGGTAGCGGTCGTCGATGACGACCTGCTGGTCGGGCAGGAAGTGCCCTCTGATGGTGACTCGCTGGTCGGCCAGGTAGCCCGGCATGGGCCCCTGGGCTTCCATGATGTCGTTGAAGGGCTTCGCCACCGCGAGTTCGGGGTTGTCAGCCTGCTGCCTCTTGGACTGCGCGCGGTCAATCTGCCATGCGGACAGCATGACGAATGCGGTGACCAGCACCAGGACGAGTGCCAGGAATCCCAACCATTTGGGTTTCAGGGCAAGACGAAGCACTGAGCCCCTCAGCTTTCGGCGTCGACAACCACGTTGACGCGCTGGAAGGACTTGAGGTCCGTGTAGCCCGTCGTGGCCAGAGCACGGCGAAGGGCACCGGCGAGGTTGACTTCGCCGACTGCTGAATGGCCCGGCCCGTGGATGAGCTGTTCGAGCGGTGCGACGGTGCCCATGTGCACGCGGCGGCCGCGCGGAAGTTCCGGGTGGTGGGCTTCTGCGCCCCAATGGAAGCCCTGGCCGGGGGCTTCTTCTGCGCGGGACAGTGCCGAGCCGAGCATAACGGCGTCCGCGCCCATGGCGAAGGCCTTGACGATCGAACCGGTGGAGCCCAGTCCGCCGTCGGCGATCACGTGGACGTAGCGACCGCCGGATTCGTCCATGTAGTCGCGGCGGGCGGCTTGGACGTCGGCGATAGCGGTGGCCATGGGCACCTGGATGCCGAGCGTGTGGCGGGTAGTGGATGCCGCACCTCCGCCGAAGCCCACCAGAACACCGGCAGCACCGGTGCGCATGAGGTGCAGGGCTGGTGTGTAGGCGCTGACGCCGCCGACAATCACGGGGACGTCGAGTTCGTAGATGAACTGCTTGAGGTTGAGCGGATCGGTGGTGCTGGAGACGTGCTCAGCAGAGACCGTGGTGCCGCGGATGACGAAGAGGTCGACGCCTGCGTCGACAACGGTCTGGTAGAACTCCTGGGTTCGCTGCGGTGTGAGCGCACCGGCGACCGTAACACCGGCTTCGCGGATTTCAGCCAGGCGGGCCGTGATGAGGTCGGCCTTGATGGGCTCGCGGTAGATCTCCTGCATGCGCTCGGTGGCACGCTGATCGTCAAGACCCGCGATTTCGTCGAGCAGCGGCTGGGGGTCTTCGTAGCGAGTCCACAGACCTTCGAGGTCGAGCACGCCGAGCATGCCCAGGCGGCCAAGCGCAATGGCTGTTGCCGGGCTGACAACAGAGTCCATGGGAGCAGCCAGATAGGGCAGGTCGAACTGGAAGGCGTCGATCTGCCATTGGAGCGAAACATCCCGAGGATCGCGGGTGCGCCGCGAAGGGATAACCGCTACGTCGTCAAGTGAATATGCCCTGCGTCCGCGCTTTCCGCGGCCGATTTCCAACTCTGTGCTCACGCGTCCCAGGGTACCCCAGGGCCCTGACACGACTGCGGGCCGCCATGGTCGAAACCACAGCGGCCCGCACTCTTTCAGCCTTCTGCGAAGGCCAACCCCAAGCGCCATTCACGGCGCCCGCTCCCCCGGTACCTATCAGACCCAGGTGAGCGGCGCCTCGTGAATGAGAGCCAACCCGTCAGGGCATGGGGGTTGTCCAGTCTTCGTAGACGTGGGCGCTTGCCCAGAAGTGCAGTTCGTACAGGCTGGCCTGTTCGAACACGGCCTTCATTTCGGCGCGCAGTGCCGGGGTGGCCTGTTCCATTTCGCGTTCGAGGATCGCAACCGCGCCGCGGGTCGATTCGTCGAATTCGGGGCTGTCGTACATGGTGATCCACGATGCGAAGGGGTGGCCTTCGAGGTTCGATCCGGCCTTCTTCATGAGCACCTTGCCGATGTGGGCGTACACCCAGAAGCACGGCAAGACACCGGCGACACCCACCTGGTAGGGGCGCAGAGCAGCTGTTGCCATGAGGAACGACACGTAGCCCAGCGATGTGGGGCTGGCAATGACGGCTTCGGCATCGCGGCCTTCGTCGGAGCCGCGCTCACCGTGGCGCAGACCGCGAGCCTTCGCTGTTTCCTGCTGGATTTCCTTGACCAGCGGAGCGAAGGTTTCGTCAGCGAAGACGGCTTCGTGGAGTTCGTTCTCGGCGACAACAGCTTCCGAGGTCGCTCCGGCCCAGAATTCCATATCGTCGTTGCGAGAGGACTTGCTGGACAGCTGCGCCATGGCACGGCCGTAGCCGTCGAGGTAGACCTCGTCCTGCAGCAGGTAGTGGACGAACACCTTGGGGTCGAGGCTGCCGTCTGAGAGCTGTTCGATGAAGGGCAGGGCTTCGATGTCCTTGATGATGGGCTCGACGTGTTCCCACAGTTCACGGCTGTGGGGGCCGGCGATGAATTCGCTCATTGTGTCTCCTGACAGTCGTTGTGGTTTTGTTGTGGCCTCAGCGGGTGATGTCGACGATGTGGTCGACCGGTCCGTGTGCGCCGTCGGGGTTGAGCGCCAGCTGCCAGTCAGCTGCACTGCCGATGGCGCGGGCCAGGTATTCCAGTGCCGCACCGACGGCATCGCCCAGCTGCTCCCCGGTCGAGGCGCCGTCCGGGTCTTCGCCTGCCTGCGTCAGGGCGTGCCGGCGGTGGGCGACTTCAGCCGCGATGGCGGCCGACAGTGTGCAGCCAGTGCCGTGGGTGTTGGGCGAAAAGACGCGCGGGTGGCTGAATTCGCGCCACGCGATGTCGTCGCCTTCGGCGACCGCGAGGATGTCGGTGACGATGTCGTCTGCCCCGTGGCCGCCTTTCAGCAGCACGGCTTTCGGCCCCATTGTCAGCAGGCGGGCGGCCTGTTCGCGCATTTGTGCGGGGCTGCCGGCTTCGGGTTCGTCATCGCCCAGCAGGAGTGCGGCTTCCGGGAGGTTGGGGGTGATGAGCCCGGCCTGCGGCAGCAAAGCTGTGCGCACCGCATCGATGGCGTTTTCTGCCAGCAGTCGGTGCCCGGATGTGGCGACCATGACGGGGTCAACCACCAAAAAGCCCAAACGCCCAGCCGCGGCGTAGTCGGCTGTTGTCTGCACGAGTTCCGGGGTGCCGAGCATGCCGGACTTGGTGGCATCAACGTAGATGTCGTCGACAACCGAATCGAACTGGTCGATCACGAAGTCGTGGTCGATTTCGTAGATGCGGCTGACCCCGTGGGTGTTCTGTGCGACGAGGGCGGTGATGATGCTGGCACCGTAGGCGCCGCGTGCGGTGAAGGTTTTGAGGTCTGCCTGGATTCCCGCACCGCCGGACGGGTCAGTGCCTGCGATCGTGACGGCGATGGGAGGACGAGGACCGGTTGCGGTCATGAGTTTTCTCCTGTGTAGGCCGTAAGAATGCTGCGTGCGGCCGCCGCAGGGTCGGGTGCCGTCATGATGGCTGAAACGACGCAGATCCCGGCAGCGCCCGTGCCGCGCAGAGCTGCCGCGTTGTGGTCTTTGATGCCGCCGATGGCAAAAGCGGGCAGGCCCGCCATTTCGGCGCGTTCCCGGAAGCCTTCGGGCCCGATGGCGCTGCGTCCGGTCTCTTTCGTCTGGGTTGCGTACACCGGGCCAATGCCCAGCAGATCGACTTCCTGACTGCGAGCGCGTTCAAAGTGCTCGGGTTCTTGGGCTGAGACTCCCAGCAGCGGTTCCGCACCGATGCGCTGGCGAACATCGTCTGCTGACATGTCGCCCTGACCCACGTGCACGTGGACTTTCCGGCCTTGCTCCAGCAGGCGGGCGGCGACATCGACGCGGTCATTGACGAAGACGGGGATCTCGGTGTCGATGCCGTGCTCACTGCGAGCCCGTTCAACCGCGTCGAGCACGCTCACCGTGAGCTTTTCGAAACCAGCATCGTCAATGTGCTTATCGCGCACCTGCACAATGCCCACTCCCCCGGCGATTGCCTGGGCAACCGTGTCGGCAACTGTGCGGCCAACGCTTTCGGCCATCGCAGTGTCGGTCACCAGGTAGAGGTCGGTGCTGTACTCGGCCAGGCGGCCCAGTGGGGCGCTCATGCGGTTCCTCCTGTTGTCCACGTGGTCTGGATCCGGGCTAGGTCTTCCGGCTGGGCAGCGTAGAGGCCGTCGAGGAAGTGCGCGGCAAATGTGCCGGGCCCGCTGGCTTTTGTGTGCGCGGCTTGGGCGGCCGAGGTGAAGTGCAGGTGCGCTGCCGCTGCGGCCATGCCGGTGCTTACCTGCTGGCTGAGGTTCTGTGTTTGCGGGGTGTGGGCAGCTGCCGCGGCGTATGCGGCCGTGAGCGCTCCTAGCGAGCATCCAGTGCCGATGACGCTGGGCATATAGGGGCTGCCGCCGGTGATTGTCACGGTGTGCGTGCCGGAATCGTCGGTAAAGACAATGGCGTCGGACTCCCCGGAAACAGCGACGACGATGCCTGACTGGGCGAGGCTTGCGGCTGCGCCGAGAGCGTCGTCAACTGAGTGTGTTGAGTCGGTTCCGCGGGCACTGCCGGACTGCTGTGCCAGGCCAATAATTTCCGAGGCGTTGCCGCGCACAACGGCCGGGCGGCTGTTCAGTACGCGCACAATCCGGGAGGTGCGGTGCCCGGAGATCCCAAAGCCCACGGGGTCCAGAACCCACGGCTTGCCGGCCTGGTTGAAGGTGTCGATGGCACCGTCGGCTGACAGGTACTGGTGCGATGTTGGGGTGCCGAAGTTGATGAGCAGACCATCGGCAATGCCAGCGAAATCAGCAGCATCAGCTTCGTGGTCGATCATGGCGGGGCTGGCACCTGCGGCCAGAAGCACATTCGCAGTGAACTGTTGAACAACCGTGTTCACAATGCACTGCACTAACGGCGTGCGCTCACGCAGAGACCCAAGCAGTGCGCCCGCATAGTCTCTCAGTTCCATGACATCCCTTCGCTGGTCCTAACCACACAGGTTCAACGGGTTAATCTCAGCCGCCTGGCGGCACCCCGTGTCACTTCGCTCACCCTAACACCCACCACTGACACAAGCGC
This sequence comes from uncultured Brevibacterium sp., assembly GCA_902489215.1. GTDB lineage: Bacteria > Actinomycetota > Actinomycetes > Actinomycetales > Brevibacteriaceae > Brevibacterium. The sequence continues at coordinate 911 of CABTZE010000064.1, read as the reverse complement.
GCGGCACGATCCCGCCCCGCCGCAGACCGGCTGACAGACCAGCCGAACAGACCAGGAAAGGCGTGCTCCACCTCGTGAGAGAGAAGACCTACAAAAACAGCTGTGCGCCCGGCCAGAGGCTCGGGCGCACAGCGGGTGATCGGGGCAGCAGCCGGTCAGGCTGCGGCGGATCAGTGGTAGTTGGGGGCTTCCTGGGTGATCTGAATGTCGTGTGGGTGGCTTTCCTTCAGACCCGCGGTGGTCAGGCGCACAAACTGGCCCTTGTCCTTCAGTTCCGGAATCGAGCGGGCACCCACGTAGAACATGGTCTGGCGCAGGCCGCCGGTCAGCTGGTAGGCGACCTGGCGCAGCGGACCGCGGTAGGCCACGCGACCCTCAATGCCTTCCGGCACGAGGTCGGTGTCGGTGGCGACGTCAGCCTGGAAGTAGCGGTCCTTTGAGTAGGACTTGCCCTTGCGCGGAGCCATCGCGCCCAGCGATCCCATACCGCGGTAGGCCTTGTACTGTTTGCCGTTGACCAGGATGAGTTCGCCGGGGCTTTCCTGACAGCCAGCCAGCAGTGAGCCGAGCATGACCGAATCAGCGCCGGCGACAAGAGCCTTGCCGATGTCACCCGAGTACTGCAGACCACCATCGCCGATCACGGGCACTCCGGCTTCGCGGGCTGCCTGGTAGGCCAGGTTGATTGCGGTGACCTGCGGAACGCCAACACCGGCAACAATGCGCGTGGTGCAGATGGAGCCCGGGCCCACACCGACCTTGATGGCGTCAGCACCGGCGTCGATGAGTGCCTGAGCGCCCGCGCGGGTGGCCACATTGCCGCCGATGACCTGCACGTTCTTGAACGCCGGGTCTTTCTTCAGCGACTTGATCATGTCCGTTACACCGCGGGCGTGGCCGTTGGCGGTGTC
>CABTZE010000063.1 GCA_902489215.1 uncultured Brevibacterium sp. | reverse complement strand
AGGCGGGGGCCACCACCAAGCGGGGGGGCGCGCCCCCCCGCTTGGTGGTGGCCCCCGCCTCGTGCTTTTCGGCTGGAATCAGACCGTCAGCACGACCTTGCCGGTGGTGGCACGGCCCTCGAGAGCTTCGTGGGCCTGGCGCGCCTGCTCGAGTGGGAAGGTCTGTCCGACGCGGAACTTCAGCCATCCTTCGTCGAGCCCGGCAAAGAGCTGCTTTGCACGCTGCTGGAGCACTTCGGGGGAGTCGATGAACCACTGCGTGGAAGGACGCGACAGGAAGATGCCGCCGCTGGAGTTCAGCCGCTGAATGTCAAACGGCGGAACGGCACCGGAAGCGGCGCCGAAGAGCACCATGGAGCCGCGCGGGCGAATGGAGGCCAGCGAGGCATCGAAGGTGTCTCTGCCGACTCCGTCGTAGGCGACGTCAACGCCCTTGCCGTCGGTGAAGGCCATGACCTCTTCGCGGATGTCGACGCCGTCGCCGTAGAGGAAGACGTGATCCGCGCCGGCCGCGCGGGCAAGTTCGGCCTTTTCTTCCGTGGACACCGTGCCGATGACCTTGCCGCCCAGGTGTTTGATGAACTGGGTCAGCAGCAGGCCGACACCGCCGGCGGCAGCGTGGACGAGAGCCGTCTGGCCGGGCTTGATTTGGTGGGAGTCCGTCACCAGGTACTGCGCGGTCATCCCCTGCAGGGGCACAGCGGCAGCGGTTTCGAAGTCCACGCCGTCGGGCAGGTGCAGAAGCTCTTCGGCTTTGATGACGATCTTCTCAGCGTAGGAGCCGTGGACATCCGTCCAGGCCACGCGCTGACCGATTTCCACTCCTTCGACGCCCTCACCGAGTTCGGCGACCACTCCGGAGCCTTCAACACCGACGATGTGGGGGAACGGCATGGGGTACATGCCGCCGCGCCGGTAGGTGTCGATGAAGTTAACACCGGCGGCTTTGACGTCTACGAGGACCTCGCCGGGGCCGGGGGTGGGTGTTTCGACTTCGGTGTACTCGAGAACTTCGGGCCCGCCCTGTCGGATTGCCTGGACTGCGTACATGTTCCTCCTTGAAATGCGGCAACAGCAGGACCGCGTGTGAATAATTTATCTGGTCCATGTATGCTTATGCATATGGTTTATTCAGTTGCGGTATCGGGAGCCACAGGATACGCGGGCGGGGAAGTCCTCCGCCTGCTGGACGGCAACCCGAACTTCACGGTGACGACAGTCTGCGGGCATTCCACAGTCGGACGTCTCCTGGGGGAAGAACAGCCGCACCTGCGCGCCTATTCCGACATGACGATTGCGGATTCATCGGCGACCACCCTCGCCGGCCACGATGTCGTGTTCCTGGCTCTGCCGCACGGTCAGTCAGGTGCTATTGCGGCCGAACTCGAAAAGCTCAGCCCCGAGACCCTCATCATCGACCTCGCCGCCGACCACCGGCTCATCAATCCGGAAGCGTGGAAAAGCTACTACGGCTCAGAACACCCCGGAACCTGGACCTACGGTCTGCCCGAGCTCATGCTGGCAGACCTCGGCACAGCAGGCCACACCACGCAGCGGACACAGCTGGCAGGTGCGAAGCGCATTGCCGTCCCCGGCTGCAATGTCACAGCTGTCACCCTCGGCGTGCAGCCGCTCGTGCACGCCGCGCTCATCGACCACACCCGTCTGACGGCAGTGTTGGCCAACGGCGTATCCGGTGCTGGAAAAGCCCTCAAACCGCACTTGCTGGCCTCCGAAATCCTCGGCGGCGCCAGCCCCTACGCGGTTGGCGGCACCCACCGTCACATCCCCGAGATTGAACAGAACCTGGCCCTGGCGGCAGGTGAAGACCCGCTGGCCGGCACCGCCCGCATCACCTTCACCCCGACCCTCGTGCCGATGTCCCGCGGGATCCTCGCAACTGTTTCGGCACCTCTTGCGCCCGGAGTTGACGCCGCCCAGGCACAGGAGAAGATCGGCGCGGCCTTCGCCTCGGCCTATGATTCTGAACCCTTCGTCACTGTGCTGCCACAGGGGCAGTGGCCGAACACGTCGGCGACCGTGGGATCGAACCAAGCCCACCTGCAGTGGGCACTGGACACCCGCACCCAGACCGTCACCGTCTGCGCGGCAATCGACAACCTCGTGCGCGGAACCGCAGGCCAAGCCGTGCAGTCGGCACACATCGCACTTGGACTCGAAGAAACAGCACACCTGCCACACGAAGGAGTCGCACCGTGAGCGTGACAGCAGTACCGGGCTTCCGCGCCGCCGGAACCAGCGTCGGCATCAAGCCCACCGGCAAAAAGGACTTCGCCGTCATCATCAACGACGGCCCCAGCATGAACGCCGCCGTCGTCTACACCTCCAACAAGTGCAAAGCGAACCCCGTGAAGTGGTCGCAGCCGCGCACGAGCGACGGTCAGGTCCGCGCGGCTATCATCAACTCCGGCTGCGCCAACTGCTTCACCGGCGACTTCGGCTTCGAAACGACGAAGCTGACCGCCCACGCTGTCGCTGACGCCGTCGGCTGCGACGCTGACGATGTTCTCGTGTGCTCCACTGGGCTCATCGGAACCGGGGGAGAGGACTTCCGATCACGTCTGGTTGAGGGAGTCCCCGGACTGGTCGAATCAGCCTCCGCCGAGGGAGGATCCGCCGCCGCAGAGGCCATCCTCACAACCGACTCCGTTTCCAAAGAAGCGGTCGCAGAAGGCACCGGCTACACGATCGGCGCGATGGCCAAGGGTGCCGGCATGCTCGCACCCTCACTGGCCACGATGATCGTCGTCATCACAACCGACGCCAAACTGAGCCCTGAACAGCTCGACCGGGCACTGCGCGGCGCAACGGCGAAAAGCTTCGATCGACTGGACTCCGATGGATGCCGGTCGACAAACGACACCGTCGCACTGCTGTCCTCCGGTGCGGGCGCAGAAGCGGACGAAGCCGAATTCACGGCTCTGCTGACCGAAGTGTGCACCGACCTTGCCCGCCAGCTCATGGCGGATGCCGAAGGCGCTGCCCACGACGTTGAAATCACCGTTACGGGAGCAGTGAGCGAAGACGATGCCGTTGAAGTCGGCCGCGCCGTTTCGCGTTCCAACCTCGTGAAGACCGCGCTTGCAGGAGAAGATCCCAACTGGGGTCGCGTTCTCGCACAGGTCGGCACAGCGGATGCGGAGTTCGACCCCGAAAACCTTGATGTCAGCTTCAACGGCGTTCAGGTGTGCCGGGCGACCGCGCCGCACGAAGACCCCGCGAAGGTGAAGTTCGGCCGCACGATCACCATTGAGATCAATCTCAACAGCGGCCAGGCCGAAGCAACGATCTTCACCAACGACCTCACCCACGAATACGTCACCGAGAACAGCTCCGCAGCATCATGACCGACAAACTCTCACCCGCACAGCGGCTCATCAAAGCGCAGGCCAAAGCTGAAATCCTCACTGAGGCCCTGCCGTGGATCAAGACGTTCTCCGGGGCGACGATCGTCATCAAATACGGCGGCAACGCCATGATCTCGCCGGAGCTGCAACAGACTTTCGCGGACGACATTTCGTTCCTGCGCTTTGCCGGCATTCGTCCGATCGTCGTGCACGGCGGCGGACCGCAGATCAGCACGATGCTCGATCGTCTGGGCATTGAAAGCGAATTCGTTGCCGGCCAGCGCGTGACCTCTGAAAAGGCCATCGACGTCATCCGCATGGTGCTTTCCGGCCAGGTGAACCGCAGCATCGTGTCCCGGATTAACGAACACGGTTCGGCTGCCGTCGGCCTGTCTGGAGAGGACGGCGACCTCCTGCTGGCCACCCCCGCTTCGGTCGAGGTGGATGGTGAGCTTCAGAGCCTCGGTCGGGTCGGCAACATCACGTCTGTCAATACGCAGCTGCTGCACGATCTGCTGGACTCCGGGCGCGTGCCCGTGGTGTGTTCGATCGCATCCGAGCTGGGCGCCAGCGGCGACAATCCTCTCAACGTCAACGCGGACCTCGCGGCGGCGGCGATTGCTCGCGAAATGCAGGCGGACAAGTTCATCATGCTCACGGACGTTCCCGGCCTGTACGCCGACTGGCCCGACACAGACAGCCTCATCAGCGAAATCACGCCCGCCGAACTGCGCGAACTGCTGCCGAAGCTGGATTCCGGCATGATCCCGAAGATGACTGCCGCACTCGATGCGGTCGATGCGGGTGTCAAGCAGGTGCACGTTGTCGATGGCCGCACCGCACACTCGGTTCTTTTGGAGATCTTCACCGACATGGGAATCGGCACGCTCATTGCAGATGTCAAACCCGCCAAGGGAGGGACAAATGACTGAATGGCTTGATGAATACCGCGGCAGCCTGCTGCCGGTGTATGGCGACCCGCAGAAGAAACTCGTCAAGGGCGAAGGCGCGGTTGTCGAGGACTCCGATGGCAAGCGCTATGTCGACTTTCTCGGCGGAATCGCCGTCAACAGCCTGGGACATGCCCACCCGGCAATCGTCGAAGCCGTCGGCCGGCAGACAGCCGAACTGGGGCAGATCTCAAACTTCTACACCTCAGATCAGCAGATCCGCTTGGCACAGCGCGTGCTCAGCACGGCGCAGGCTCCAGCCGGTTCGAAGGTGTTCCTGTGCAACTCCGGAAGCGAAGCCAATGAGGCCGCAGTCAAACTCGCCCGCCGAGCCAACCCTGGCCGCACCGGGATCATCGCGGTTGACGGCGCTTTTCACGGCCGCACCATGGGAGCGCTGTCGCTGACTGCGAAGAAGGACTACCGCGAACCCTTCGCCCCGTTGCTCCCCGGTGTTCAGCACGTTCCCTTCGGCGACGTTCAGGCGCTTAGAGAAGCGGCAGACGAGAACACCTCGGCCATCATCATCGAGCCCATCCAGGGTGAGGCCGGTGTGCGCCCTCACCCTGCTGGTTACCTGACCGCGGCGCGCGAAATTGCGGACGCAGTCGGTGCGCTGCTCATCTTCGACGAAGTGCAGACCGGTGTGGGGCGGACAGGAAGCTGGTACGCGTTCCAGCACCCGGACATCGGCGAGGGCGTGCGGCCCGATGCCATGACCCTGGCTAAGGGCCTGGGCGGGGGACTTCCGATTGGTGCACTCGTGACCTTTGGCGAAGAAACTTCGAAGCTCCTTACGGCCGGCCAGCATGGCACGACTTTCGGCGGCAACCCCATCGCGTGTGCGGCGGCCAATGCTGTCCTCGACGTCATCGAGTCCGACGCCGTGCTCGAGCACGTCCGCGCCGCCGGCCAGCTTCTGCGCGACGGCCTCGAAGCGATTCCCGGCGTCAACGATGTTCGCGGTGAGGGACTGCTGCTGTCCTTTGACAGCGCACCGGTCTCAGCCAAGGACTTCACCTCGGCAGCGCTCGAGGCTGGTTTCCTCGTCAACGCCGTAGGTCCCACTCGCATCCGCCTGGCACCGCCGCTCATCATCACCTCCGATGACATCCGCGCTTTTCTTTCTGCTGTGCCCGATATCCTCAAGGAAGGAGGACAGAGCGCATGACCCGACATTTCCTCAAAGACACGGACCTCACGCCCAGCGAGCTGGGTGAAGTCCTCGACCTCGCCCAGCGGATGAAAGCCGAACCCTACGCTTTCCGCCCGCTGGAGGGGCCGCAGACGGTTGCCGTTGTGTTCGACAAAACGTCGACCCGCACCCGCGTGTCCTTCGCGACCGGCATCGCCGCGCTCGGCGGCAATCCGCTCATCATCAACCCCGGTGAGTCCCAAATGGGACACAAGGAGTCGATTGCCGATTCGGCGCGCGTCTTCTCCCGCATGGTGTCGGCTATTGTGTGGCGCACCTTCGCCCACGCCGGTCTGGAGGAGATGGCCGCTCACTCGAGTGTGCCGGTCATCAACTCCCTGTCGGACGACTACCACCCGTGCCAGCTGCTGGCTGACCTGCTGACCATCCGCGAACACCGCGGTACGGGCGAAGGCAATGGTCTTGCCGGGCTGAAGCTCGCCTACTTCGGCGACGGTGCGAACAACATGGCGCACTCTTATCTGCTGGCCTGCGCAAACGCTGGTATGGACGTTGCGATTGCCGCTCCCGCCTCCGCTCAGCCCGCCGCCCACGTTGTGGACGAAGCGCGTGCTCTGGGCGAAACGACCGGCAGCTCGGTGCTTGTCACGGAAGACCCTGCTGAAGCCGCACGCAACGCCGATGTCCTTGTGACCGACACCTGGATTTCCATGGGACAGGAAGACGACGGCCGTTCTGGCGAAGATTCGCCGTTCGTGCCCTACCGGGTCACCCAGGAGCTCATGGACCTCGGTCGGAACCCCATCTTCATGCACTGCCTGCCTGCATACCGCGGGCACGAGGTGGATGCTGAGGTCATCGACGGTCCCGCCTCTGTCGTCTTTGACGAGGCGGAGAACCGGCTGCACGCACAGAAGGCACTTCTCGCTTGGCTGGTGGGACGCTCATGACAGCACCTCAGCAGAACACGTCCGTGCCCAGCACAAAGACGGCCCGCCACTCACACATTGCAGACATCATCCGCAGACACCGGGTGCGTTCGCAGTCGGAGCTTGCCGGAAGGCTCGCCGATGCGGGCATCCTCGTCACTCAGGCCACGCTGTCGCGGGATCTGGTGGAGCTCGGAGCAGTCAAGGTCCGCACGAGCGCCGGTGCGGTCTACGCAGTTCCGGGCGAAGGCGGAGACCGCTCACTGGAGCAGGGTGTGGGAGGCGAACTCATCGACGCGAAGCTCCAGCGGCTCCTCGAAGAGCTGCTCGTATCAGCGGAAGCCTCCGGCACCCTCGTCCTGCTGCGTACTCCGGCCGGTGCGGCCCAGTATCTGGCCAGCGCGCTCGACCGGTCGTCACTGCCGACAGTGCTGGGCACGATCGCCGGTGACGACACCGTAATGGTCATCGCCCGCAAGCCCGCCGGGGGAGACGAAGTCGCCCGCTTCTTGCTCGACCTCGCCGCAGACAGCGTTTAACCACAGACACTCAGAACTCAGACACCAGAAGGAAAGGAGAACACAATGACTGATCGCATTGTTCTCGCATACTCCGGCGGCCTCGATACCTCGGTCGCCATCGGATGGATTCAGGAAGCCACCGGCAAGGAAGTCGTCGCAATGGCCGTCGATGTGGGCCAGGGCGGAGAAGACCTCGAAACCATTCGCCAGCGTGCCCTCGACTGCGGTGCGGTCGAGGCCTATGTTGCAGACGCTCGCGATGAATTCGCCGAGGAATACTGCATGCCGGGTCTGCAGGCGAACACCATGTACATGGACGCCTACCCGAACGTTTCGGCTCTGTCGCGCCCCCTCATTTCCAAGCACCTCGTGGCCGCCGCTCGTGAGTTCGGTGCGGGCACGGTTGCCCACGGCTGCACCGGCAAGGGCAACGACCAGGTGCGCTTCGAAGTCGCCATCACGACGCTGGCTCCGGATCTCGACTGCATCGCCCCGGTTCGTGACCTCGCCCTGACGCGCGAAGCGGCAATCGAATACGCAGAGAAGAACGACCTGCCGATCATCACAACGAAGTCGAACCCGTTCTCCATCGACCAGAACGTGTGGGGACGTGCAGTTGAGACCGGCTTCCTCGAGGACATCTGGAACGGTCCCACCAAGGACGTCTACGACTACACCGACGACCCTGCATTCCCGCCGGCTCCCGACGAAGTTGTCATCACCTTCGAAAACGGCATTCCGGTTGCCATTGACGGCGAGGCAGTGACCCCGCTGCAGGCGATCGAAAAGCTCAACCACCGCGCCGGTCAGCACGGCATCGGCCGGATCGACATTGTGGAAGACCGCCTGGTCGGCATCAAGAGCCGTGAAATCTACGAGGCTCCCGGTGCGATCACGCTCATCGAAGCTCACCGTGAACTCGAGCGCATCACGCTTGAGCGCGAACAGCTGCGCTTCAAGCGCTCGGTTGAGCGGCGCTGGACCGAACTCGTCTACGACGGCCAGTGGTTCTCGGAGCTCAAGGGCTCGCTCGACGCGTTCATCCTCGACACGCAGAAGCACGTCAACGGCGACATCCGCATGACCCTGCACGGCGGTCGCGCGGTTGTGACCGGACGTAAGTCCCCGAACTCGCTGTACGACTTCGGCCTGGCCACCTATGACGAGGGCCAGACCTTCGACCAGTCGGCTGCCCGCGGCTTCATCGACATCTACGGTCTGTCGGCTCGTGTGGCCAGCGACCGCAACCAGCGGGTGAAGAAGCAGGCATGATGAACTTTCTCCGCGGCCCGGTCGGTTTGAAGGGACTCGACGGGCCGGGCCGCGGCGAAATCGCACGGTGTGCAGAAAGGATTGTGACGTGACAGAACGTGTAAGCCTGTGGGGCGGACGGTTCGGCTCCGGTCCCGCCGACGACTTGGCAAAGCTCTCAAAGTCGACCCACTTCGACTGGCGTCTGGCCCAGTACGACCTGGCCGGTTCGCGTGCTCACGCTCGCGTTCTGCACCGGGCCGGTCTGCTGGACGAGGCCGAGCTCGAGGGGATGCTCAAGGCTCTTGACGAACTTGGCCGCAGGGTCGAGTCGGGGGAGTTTGCTCCCGTTGAGTCCGATGAGGACGTTCACTCGGCACTCGAACGCGGTCTGCTCGAGATCGCCGGGACCGAGCTCGGCGGAAAGCTGCGTGCCGGTCGCAGCCGCAACGACCAGATCGCCACGATGGGGCGGATGTACGTCCGTGATTCTTCGCGCGTCATCGCCCAGCAGGTGCTCGCTGTTGTCGAGGCACTCATTGCTCAGGCGGCAGCCCACCCGGATGCTCCCATGCCCGGCCGTACGCACCTGCAGCACGCTCAGCCGGTTCTTTTGGCCCACCACCTGCTGGCCCACGCGTGGCCTCTCATGCGCGATGTCGAACGGCTCATGGACCTTGACAAGCGTGCCGCGGTGTCGGCCTACGGTTCTGGTGCTCTGGCTGGTTCGTCACTCGGGCTTGACCCACAGGCCGTGGCAGAAGAACTCGGTTTCCCCACCTCGACGGAGAACTCGATCGACGGCACCGCCAGCCGTGACATCTTCGCCGAGTTCGCGTGGGTGACCGCCATGATCGGAGTGGATCTTTCACGTCTGTCCGAAGAGATCATCATCTGGAACACCAATGAGTTCTCGTTCATCAAGCTGTCGGACAACTATTCGACCGGCTCGTCGATCATGCCGCAGAAGAAGAACCCCGACGTAGCCGAACTGACCCGCGGCAAGGCGGGTCGGCTCATCGGCGACCTGACCAGCCTGCTGGTCACACTCAAGGCTCAGCCGCTGGCGTACAACCGCGACCTGCAGGAAGACAAGGAGCCGATCTTCGATGCGGTCGACACCCTAACGCTCCTGCTGCCCGCCTTTGCCGGCATGGTCGCAACGGCGGAGTTCAACACTGAGCGCATGGCGCAGCTGGCACCGCGTGGTTTTGCGCTGGCAACCGACATCGCTGAATGGCTGGTCCGCGAGGGTGTGCCGTTCCGCGTGGCACATGAGCTTTCCGGCGCCGCCGTGAAGAAAGCCGAAGACCGCGGTGTTGAGCTGTGGGATCTCAGCGATGACGACTATGCCGAGATCTCCGAGCACTTCACCCCGCAGATGCGCGAGGTGCTGAGCACCCTGGGCTCTGTCGATTCGCGCAATGCGAAAGGGGGAACCGCTCGCAGTGCAGTGCAGACTCAGCTGGAAAACGCCAGAGTTGAACTGCGTCGTCTGCGTGAGTTCGCCCAGAGCTGACCGAACTCGACACAGCGGCCGCGTGCACCTTCAGCACGCGGCCGCTTCTGTGCACGTAGAATGCCCTGTGGAGCCCAAGCTCCCACAAAGCAGAAACAGAAAGGCCAAAAGTGACTGACGTCCTCAGCGACCTCCAGGCTCGCGCAATTGCCGCGCAGACAACCGACGAAGACGCTCTACGAGCAGCTCTCAACGGCGGGTCGCTGACGTTCTATGTTGGCTTCGATCCGACTGCTCCCAGTATTCACATGGGCAACCTGGTGCAGGTACTCGTCGCCCGCCGTCTGCAAATGGCCGGGCACAACCCGCTCATGCTGGTCGGCGGCGCAACCGGCCTGATCGGCGACCCGCGCATGTCGGGCGAACGCACGCTGAACGACCGCGAAGTCGTCGAAGGCTGGGTCGAGAAGATTCGCTCGCAGATTGAGCGCTTCCTCGACTTCGATGGCCCGCACGCGGCCCGCATGGTCAACAACCTTGACTGGACCAAGGACATTTCGGCGCTGGACTTCCTGCGCGATGTCGGCAAGCACTTCTCCGTCAACCGCATGTTGGCCAAGGAAGCCGTTGCCGCTCGTCTGAAGTCGGAGGACGGGATTTCGTTTACCGAGTTCGCCTACCAGCTGCTGCAGGGCAACGACTACCTCGAACTCCACCGCCGCTACGGTGTGACGCTGCAGACTGGCGGTTCGGACCAGTGGGGCAACCTCACCAGCGGTGTTGACCTCATTCGCCGCGTTGAGCGCACGTCGGTGCACGCTATGTCGACCCGTCTGATCACCAAGGCCGACGGCACCAAGTTCGGCAAGACGGAATCTGGCACTGTGTGGCTGGACCCCACGCTCACCTCGCCGTACGCCTTCAGCCAGTTCTGGCTCAACTCGGCAGATGCCGATGCACCGGGATACCTCCGTGTCTTCTCGCTGCGTCCGCTGGACGAAATCGAAGACATCATCGAGCAGTTCCAGGCTGAACCGCACAAGCGTCTGGTGCAGCGCACGCTTGCCGAAGACGTCACGACGCTCGTGCACGGCAAGGAAGAATCCGATCAGGCCTTCGCTGCAGCGGCGGCGCTTTTCGGCACCGGCGACCTCAGCGAGCTCAACCCTTCGACACTGGGCTCTGCCCTAGCCTCGCTGCCGTACCTCGAGGTCGACAGCTCCGCGATTACGGCGGGGGTTTTT
>CABTZE010000062.1 GCA_902489215.1 uncultured Brevibacterium sp. | reverse complement strand
CCGCGACATGCCCACCGCGCTCAACCCCGGTCACGAGGGTGGGTGTCCCACTATCCACGCGAATCCCGCGGCCGCCGTTCCCGCCCGTCTCGAAGCGCTCGGGGCGCTTGCGGGTATGAGCCCGGAGGCTGTGCGCTCCCAGTCGATGACGGCAATAGATGTCATCCTGCACATCGCCCGCGGACGCGACGGGCACAGGAAACTCGCTGAAATCGCCGCTCGCACAAGTGCCGACCACACTGCCCCAACCGAACCCCAGACCGCTGGCGAGGTGGTGGCCGAGGCGAGCGGCACCTCGGCGGACTTGGCGACAGTGTGGAGCGCTGAACACGGGGCTGGTGCCGGCTGGGCTGGTTTCGTTGACTGGTTGAGGCGGAAGCAGGGGGAGCGGTCATGATCGTGCTCGCTGCGCTGCTGGCCGCTGTGGCGGCTGGGCTGTGGGTGTGGGACCCCGCCGAAAGGCGGCTGAATAAGCTGCTGCTGCGCGATGATCCGGATGGGCCTCGGACGCGTGCGGGTGGTGGCCTGCAGGGTCTGGTGCGACGGTTTCGCAAGTCGGACGCAGCTGATGAAGAACATGCGGCGGCCGCTATCGCCGTCATTGACCGGTCTGCGGAACTGCTGCGTGTGGGCGCGGCACCGGCGGCGGTGTTGGAACACCTGTCGAAGCTGCCCGGGCCTGAAGACCTGCAGACGGCATTGGCCACGGCGGCACGGTCCGCTGAGCTTGGGTCTGCCCCGCATCAGGCAATCGCCGCGCAGGCGGAGGGCCTGCCAGCGCAGTCGAAGGACATTCTGCTGCACATGGCGTCTGTGTGGTTTGTTGCCGAATCTGCGGGTGCTCCGGCGGCGAATCTTCTGGAGCGCTTCGCGAAGACTGCGCGGATGCAGACAGATTCGGCTCGGGAGCGGGCCATTGCGCTGGCCGGACCCCAGTCCACCGTGAAGGTGCTCACCGCGCTGCCGCTTCTGTCGCTCGGTCTGGCGGTGCTCATCGGCGCTGATCCGGTGGAACTGTTGACTTCTGTTCCCGGCGCGGTCTCGTGTGTCAGCGGGGCGGTTCTTCTGGTGGTCGGTCGGCTGTGGATGCGCCGCATGTTGAAAAGGGCACAATGATGGTCGGACTGGTTGCTGCGCTGCTTATTGCCGCTGCCGTGTGGCTGTGGATAGGGGACTCTGATGCGCGGCTCAAGCGGGTGCTTAATGGTGGCGCTGGTGGTGGGGCCGGCGCTGGTGCTGAGAGTGCGAAACCGGGTGAGGGGAAGCGTTCCTCCGGCGGGCTGGCCGCTTGGATGGATCGGAGCCGTAAACAGAAGAGTGAGAACGGTGAATCTGATGTTGAGGCGCTCGCCTTCGATCTTGAGCTGACAGCTATTTGCCTTCGCGCGGGTTTGCCGATTGGGCGGGCTTTGGCCCTGGCTGCAGCGGCTGGCGGTGACCGGTCGAATCTGGGTGCGCTGAGCCGGGCCCTTGAACTGGGGCAAACGGATTTTGATGATCAGCATCTGAGTGAAGTCATTGTGCTCATCCGCTTCTCAGCCCAGACCGGTGCGGCACTCGCCGGCCTGCTGTCCGCTATGGCCTACGACCTGCGGCGGGCTGAACATCAGCGCCGGAGGCTGGCGGCGGCGAAACTGGGAGTGCAGCTGGTGATTCCGCTGGGGGCGTGCATTCTGCCCGCGTTCATTCTGCTGGGCGTCGTTCCCGTGGTGCTCACCCTCATCGACGACATGTCGGTGCTGTTCGGGTGACAGGATCTGGTGCGGCGGGTTCAGCTGCGATTCGCTACCAGTCGCCTGGGGCAGTCCGACCAGATAATTCGTATCACGAGCGATTCGAGTGTTATGTCACACCCCGTTGTTAGTCTGAGGCTGTACCAGCCAGAACGCCTTAGCTTCAGCTTTCGGAGTGACTCAGATGTCTCGGATTCTCAACCTCACCTCGTACTACAAGCAGGTCCAGGAACGGTCAAACCTTGGCGACCAGAGCTTTGGCGCTTCCACTTCGTACCGCACTGTTGACATCGCCGAAGTCAAAAGCGGAAAGCTGAACCGGAAAATCACCGATGAGCTGTTCAAGCTTGCTGACGACAAGAAGAACAAGGGGAAGAAAGGCGGGGCAGCGGGCAGCAAGCCCTCCGCACGTGACAAAAACCGCGACCCAATCGACGTGATCCTGTCGCTTGTGACCTTAAAACGCGAAAAAGACATCGCGGGCCTGCTGCTTTTGCCAGCATCACTTGACCACGAAGGCAACCTGGCTGCTGATCTTTCAACCGCCGAACCGTGGATTCCCGCCCGCCGCATGAGGTCAAAGGGAACGGAAGACCGCGAAGTCATGGTCGGCGACATGTCCGACTTCTGGAAATGGCGCACCGGCAAGGGGCTCGAACTCGAATCAAACATCGAGAACTGGTCGGATGTCGTCGACATGAGCTTCGATCTGTTCTCATCCGTCAGAGATGCGGAGCTTCCCAACGTCGCCGCGGATGTGGACGCCAAAATCATCGAAGACGTCTGCTTTGTCACTGCTGACCAGGTCATCAAAGCCAACGGAGGGATCCTCGACCTCTACCAGCACCTGATTGACGGTGGCCTTGAGAACGCGCCCGTGTACCAGCGAATGCTGTCAGGTTCGCCCAGCAGCCGTGCGGACTCTGATGTCATCGATCTGGATAGGCGGTGGCTCAAGGAGTCTGCGCGTTACTCGCTCGGCAGTATGAGCGATGAATTCGGTCTGACCGAATCGCAGCGCCGTGCCGTGCACGCTTTTCTGCACGACTGCGAAGCCGGCGACAGTTCGCTCACGGCGGTCAGCGGTCCGCCGGGAACCGGCAAGACGACCATGCTGCAGTCCGTGGTTGCCACCCTCATCGTCAAGCATGCGCTCGAAGGGAAACCCGCTCCGCTCATCGTCGGCACGTCGACCAACAACCAGGCGGTTACGAACATCATCGATTCGTTTGGGAAAGTCACCAAGGACGATCCCGATGTTCTAGAACACCGATGGCTTCCGGTTGCAGCAGAAGACGGTGCGGGAGACAACCCGCTGCCGGGCTTGGCCACGTACTGCCCCGCGGGAAGCAAATTCAAACAGGCAAAAGACGCCGGCTACTTGGTGGAGGACATCCGCAAAGGCGGCGTGTACAGCGTGTATTCGGATCCCGCATACACAGAAGGGGCTCGGGCGTACTTCTATGCCCAGCTGGCCGACTACAGCGGGCCCTTGCTTCCGCAGGCGCCGAAGACCGCGACGGAGGCGGCCGAGCTGCTCCACAAAGTCCTCGTCATGTCCGACAGACACCGCACGCGCCTCATTGGACTGCGCAGCGACTTGGACGAACAGGTTGGCGCTGGCCCCGAAGCACTCCAGCAGCAGCGTGAGGAGGTCGTGTCCTACATTCAAGGGATTCAAGGATTCCGCGACTTCTGGCAGGAAAAGTACGCCGAACTCACTGCCGGCGGGCAGAACGTTGATCCCGCACAGGAATCGTTTGTGCTGGAATTCAACTCGAATTATGCGGGGCCTGCTGGTCCACAGTCATCTGTGGCCGCCTACATCACTGCCTACACCAACCTCATCAACTCTGCGCAGAGCCACGTGCAGCAGCTGGACCAGCAGATTGAGTACACGCGGCGACAGGCAGAGAGCGCTTCTGAAGTCTTCCGAACAAAAGCTCGGGAATCACTGACTGCGCTCAAAGCGCTCGGCCGTCTGAGTGACGAACAGGTCGAAAAGATCGCACGCGCTTCTAACTTGTATGAGCTTGACCAGGCGCTCGACACAACTGTCCGCTACGCCCAGTTCTGGTTGGCGGTTCACCTGTACGAGGCTCAGTGGCTGGCCGCGGCTGAAAGCAGTGGTGAAGCCACCGGCTTTGTCCCCAGTGACGAGCGGTACCGCACCACAGTTGAAGTTATGGACAAGTACTGGAAGCAGGCTGCCGCACTCACCCCGTGCTTCGTTATGACCGCATACCAGCTGCCCAAGTACTTCAGGCTGTACTCGAAAGAAGCGGAACGGTCCGTCTATGACCTGGGCAGGCCCGATCTGCTCATTGTCGATGAGGCCGGACAGGTTGATGTATCTGTCGGTGCTGCCGGTTTCGCGCTGCCCAAACGGGCGCTTGTCGTCGGTGACGTGCAGCAGCTGGCCCCGGTATGGAGCATTGATCCCGAAAGTGATCAGGTTATGGCATCCGGCTGTGGTCTGGGGGCGCTTTGGGACAATCTGAAGGCTGAGGGACTGACCTCGTCAGACCCCTCTTCAATCATGGCGGCAGCCAGTACGGCCACCAGGTGGCATTACGGACCGGACAAGACCCCGGGGCTGTTCCTTGCCGAGCACTTCCGATGCCACGATGACATCATCAACTACTGCAACGATCTGCTGTACAACGGCCTTCTCAAACCCAGCCGCCCACTGGGCAAGTACAAGCTGAAAGACGCAGTGGCGCGCCCCTTCCTGTTCCGGGAAGTTTCCGGATCAGAAGATCAGAAAAAGGGCAGCAGCCGCGTTAATCACAAAGAAGCCGAAGACATCGCCGACTGGATCGGCAGGAACTTCAGCTTCTTCCAAAACATCTACAATCCTGACCGCGACGCCGAAAAGAACAAAGAGCTGATCGGCGTTGTCACACCCTTTGCCGCCCAAGCGCGGCTGATCGAGCAGAAGATACGACAGAAATTCGACACGGAGATCGCGCAGAGCATCACCGTTGGAACCGCGCACCGTCTGCAGGGAGCAGAACGCGCTGTTGTGCTGTTTTCGTCGGTGTATGGCGACAAGTCCGGAACCGCCAGTTTCATCGACACAACGCTCGAGCTGATGAACGTTGCCGTTTCCCGGGCAAAAGATCTCTTCATCGTCGTCGGCGGCCAGAAACGGTGGACCGACACCGGCCCCGTGTTCTCGCTGGTCCGCCAGTTTGCGGTCAAAGACCCGGCTGAATTCGGTGAACAGCAGCAGCCGGATCCCGTCGCAGCAGAACAGGAGCACGGGACACAAGCTCCACCTCGTGAGGAGAAGACTGAAGTTCCCGCACCTCAGGCACCCCAGCCACCTCAGACTGTGCCGCCGAAACCACAGCGGGCACCACAGTCGGCATCAGTGCCCCGGCCGAGTTCGAACATTCCGCTTGTTGACCGCAACAGTCCAGGGTACGACGTGCTGAGTACCGTGCTCGCCCAGCTGAAAACGGACGGCGTTCTGCCGGCTGATTCAACACTGAAAGCCACACAGGCCAATAAGGCTCTGATCGATGCTGGGCTGCTGGTTGACGTTGAGAAGACAAAGATGCCCACTGATGCTGGTGTGGAGCTGGGTATCGCCATGTACGAAGGAACATCGTCATCGGGGAGCTTTAAGAGCCCAATCTATTCCGCTGAAGCGCAGAAGAAGCTCGCCGACCTGATTCGTTCGGGACAGCTGCGCTTTGAATGATGTTCAGCTGCGGCCGGAACCGGTTCGGTGGTGATGCCTACCCGGTCGTGTGAAGCAAGACTGAGGTTCTGAAGCCTGGGGATAACTTCGCAGTTGTCCCCAGGCTTTTCTTCTCTCTTCTTCCGGGAGTGCCCCACCTGCACGCTGGAAGCGCCATCTGAAGAAAGGAAGGGAAAAGATGGACAACGAAGTTCAGGAACTCGTTCCGATGGAAGAAGAAAAGAAGACAGTCCGCCTGCGCAAACCAGACAGGGGAGCGACAACGGCAGAATACGCGATCACGACACTCGCCGCGTGTGGTTTCGCGGCCCTGCTGGTTGTGGTGCTGAAATCCGACGGCATCCAAAACCTGATCACCGGTGTCATCAGCAGCGCACTCAAACTGGGCGGGTGACTGCTGTGCCCACTTCGATGTTTCGCGCTGGGAGCCGAACTCCTGACGCTGCTCGTATGTCCAACGCTCCCCGCCGGAAGCGGGCCGCAGGAAAGGATTGCGGAGCCGTCACGGCCGAATTTGCCATGATCATGCCGGCCATTGTGCTCGTCATCTTCATGGTCATCGGAGTGGGCACGCTCGGTCTCGCGCAGCTTCGCTCCTACGAAGCTGCGCGAGCCGGGGCCCGCGAAGCCGCCCGCGGTGAACCCATGGCAGAAGTGCGCCGCACCGCGGAAAGCAAAGCCGGCCCCGGTTCTGTTGTGAAAATCGGCAAAGACGGCGAGTACACGGTCGTCACAGTCACTGTCCCGACACCGAAGACCATGCGGAAGCTCATCCCTCGCGTGCAAGCGGTGCAAAGAGCACGTACGGAAAGCGGCCCTGCATCCGGAGAAGCACAATGAGCGCACAGCAAACGCGACAAGCTCAGCGACACCGCCGGGCGGATCGCGGGTCCATGCCCGCAATCGCAGTCAGCCTCATGGGATTGGCAGCGGTGCTCATTGCAGGGTTGGGGCTGACCAGCAGAGTCATCCTCGTATCCGCGCGCGCAGACGGGAGTGCTGACCTCGCAGCCCTGGCAGCTGCTGACGCTGCGCGGGGAATCCGTCCCGGCGACCCCTGCGATGTCGCAAAGAAACTCATCGAAGCCGACGGCTTCACAATGGACGACTGCATTGCCCGTCCTGACCTGGGTCGGGCGAAAGTCACCGTCAAGGCGAAACTGCCAGCCCCGTTTCCAGCAGTGAAGCGCTCCGCCGTGGCAGGTGGGCCGCAACCGCACACAGCAGGTTGAAAACCAAAACAGGGCAGTTCATGCGGTGTTTGCAACAGGGGCGTACCGTCGAATGTGAACATTGCACTCGCAACACACCGATTGGAGCGCTATGGCCAGCTCAGGCAAAAGCCCCCTCCGCAAACAGGCCGAACGGCGATCACGCGACGCAGAATCCGCCAAGCGAGAAAAAGCGGTTGTAGCCCAGGCACAAGAAGCTGACTCCGGCAAACACCCCGACGGCTTCCTCGCTCACCTGAACCTCAAACCAATCTGGTTCTTCATCGCCTTTGCGGCGCTCATCGGAGTGATGTTCATCCCGACCGGTGACGACCTGACACTCGCCGGAAAAATGGGCCTGGCCGTGCTGGCCTTCGCAATCGTCATGTGGGTGACAGAAGCTGTCACCTACACGGTCTCGTCCATCCTGATCGTCGGAATCATCACCGTCATGCTGTCCTTCGCGCCAGCACTCGACGGTGATTCCTCTGAGGCGATGGGCACAACCGAATCAATCAAACTGGCACTCAGCGGATTCTCCAGCGCTGCCGTTGCGCTCGTCGCCGCAGCACTTGCGCTCGCAGCCGCAATGCAGGCCACCGGCCTGCACAAGCGCTTGGCCCTCTTGGTGCTGAAAGTCGCCGGCGAAAAGACCAGCAGCGTGCTCATCGGCGCGATCGTGATTTCGACGATCCTTGCGTTCTTCGTCCCCTCTGCAACAGCCCGCGCAGGTGCCGTCGTGCCGATTCTTCTGGGCATGGTCGCTGCCTTCGGCCTGCCCACCAACTCGCGACTGGGTGCTCTGCTCATCATCACGGCTGCCCAGGCCGTGTCCATCTGGAACGTCGGCATCAAAACCGCCGCCGCACAGAACCTCGTGGCCACAGGCTTCATCGAAACCTCCATGGGCCAGTCGGTCTCCTGGGGACAGTGGTTCATGTGGGCCGCCCCCTGGTCGGTTCTTATGAGCATCGCGCTGTTCTTCATCATGCGCCGCGTCATCAAACCCGAGGTCGACCACATTCAGGGCGGCCGGGCGGTTGTTGAAAAGGAGCTCGCGGAACTCGGCCCCATCACCGGAAAAGAAATCCGTTTGGTCATCGTTGCCGTGTGCCTGCTGTTCCTGTGGGCAACCGAAGAAGTGCTGCACCCGTTCAGCTCGGCAACCGTCACCATCGTCGCCATCGGCTTCCTCCTGCTTCCCCGCGTGGGAGTGTTCTCCTGGAAGACCGCAGAAAAGCTCATCAACTGGGGCACGCTGATCGTGTTTGCGGTTGGAATCTCACTCGGCTCACTCCTGCTGAACACCGGAGCGGCAACGTGGCTGTCAGAGAAGACCTTTGGTGCCCTGGGCGTCACCGACATGCCGATGCTCGCCATGATCGCCCTCGTGGGCATCTTCACGATCCTCATCCACCTGGGCTTCGCATCGGCAACATCCCTCAGCTCCGCGCTCATCCCCGTGTTCATCGCGCTCGCCCAGTCGATTCCCGGTGCTGCCGGCGGCGGAATCGGGTTCGTGATCATCCAGCAGTTCCTCATCTGCTTCGGATTCCTGCTTCCCATTTCCGCCCCGCAGAACATGCTTGCCTACGGAACCGGCGCGTTCACCGCAAAGCAGTTCCTCAAGTCGGGCATTCCGATCACCATCGTCGGCTACCTGCTGGTCCTGCTTCTGTCCGCCACCTACTGGAAGTGGATAGGCCTGGTCTGAGGACCGGGTTAGGGTGGAAGTCCACGCAGTTTGACCAGTGCTGGTCAATACCCAGGGAGGTTCAATGACGAACGCACAAGCTCACACAACAGCAGCCATGCCCCTGAGCGAACAGCTGGTGCTTGTCACCGGTGCCGCACGCGGGCTGGGCGCTGCGCTCGTCAAGGCCTTCCACGCCGAAGGTGCGGCTGTTGTCATCAACTACCGCAACTCCGAAGACCAGGCGGTTCGCCTTGCCGAACAGATCCGGGCGCAAGGCGGTGAAGCACTGGCCGTGCGCGCCAACGTCACTGACTTCCGCGAGGTCAAAGCCATGTTCGATGCCGCGCGCGAAGAATTCGGCAGGCCCGTCACGACCGTGGTCAACAACGCACTGGTCGACTTTTCGTTCAACGGCGACGAACGTCCGGACGCGGACTCGATTTCCTACGCCGCTTTTGACGACCAGTTCCGCGGCACCATCAGCGGTGCGGTGCACGTCATTCAGGCGGCCATGAACGGGTTCCGCGAAATCGGTTCGGGTCGGATCATCAACATCGGCACCAACCTGTTCCAAAACCCCGTCGTGCCGTACCACGACTACACCGCCGCCAAAGCCGCTCTGCTGTCGCTGACGCGCACTTTCGCAAAAGACCTCGGCCCTCTGGGTGTGCGCGTCAACATGGTCTCCGGCGGTCTGCTGCGCACCACCGATGCTTCGTCCGCGACTCCGGACGAAGTCTTCGACGCAATCGCAGCAACAACGCCCCTGGGGCACGTGACCACACCGGAGGAGTTCGCCTCGGCCGCCACGTTCTTTGCTCAGCCGGCATCGCGCGCGGTCACGGGCCAGAACCTCGTGGTCGACAACGGCCTCGTCATGGACTGAGTTCGGCAGGGGAGCCCGGGGCCCGGTGGGCGAGGCGTAACACGGCTGCCTCCATCTCCGGGGCCGCCGCCCCACTTTCGAAAGCGCCGACCTCACCCCAGCATCTGCTGCAGAAGGCGTCGGGCGGCGTCCTTGTCCAGCGGCTCATTGCCGTTGCCGCACTTGGGACTCTGCACGCAGCTAGGGCAGCCACTGACGCATTCGCAGCTGGTCAGCGTGTCCAGAGTGGACTGCCACCACCGGCGGAACTCAGCAAAGCCGCGTTCGGCAAATCCCGCTCCGCCGGGCTGACCGTCATGCACGAAGACCGTCGCCATGCCGGTGTCGGCGTGCTTATCCGATGACACCCCGCCGATGTCCCACCGGTCACAGCCGGCAAACAGCGGCAGAAGGCCGATCGCGCAGTGCTCAGCCGCGTGAACCGCACCTGGCAGATCAGCTGCCTCCACCTCGGCATCGGCAATCAGCCCCTCCGGGGCGGTCCACCACACAGCTGAGGTCTGCAGGGTGCGAGCCGGCAGGTCGAGCTCGAATTCGCCCAGCCGGACCCCGGTGCGCTTCTGTTTGCGCACAAACGAGGTCACCTGGTCAGTCACATCGACGATCCCGCTGAAAACCCGCACGCCGCTGGGCAGGGCGAACTGGTCGTGGGTTTCGACAATGCTGATTTCCGTTGTCGACTGCGCCTGCGTGGTGAAGTCGACGGAAACCTGCTGAACCATGGCGACCGAGTTGTCCAAATCGAGGTCCATCACCTGATATTCGATGCCCTGGTGGACGTAGATCGCGCCCGTGTGGGTCTGCGTGTGCGCGCTGGCATCGTCAACGGTGCCCAGCAGCTGCCCGGTTTCGTGTTCCACCAATCGCACCTGGCCGCCGCCGGAACCGCGGATGTCGGTCAGCGCTGCCGCCGATTCCGCTTTCGTCCAGAACCACCCGGTTGGGCGGGCACGCAGCATTCCGTGTTCGGTCAGCTGGGCGACAAGCTGGGCTGCCTGGGATGACGAGGTGCCGCCAGCTTCTTCTGTCTGTTCCGGTTGGTCAGGGCTGGGGTGGTGGGCGCTTGGGTGGGTGTGGGCGTCAAAGCGGGGAAAGTCGGCGGTGGTCAGCGGCAGTTCGGCGGCTGCGGCCAGCAGGTGGCCTGCTAAGACATAGGGGTTGGCGGGGTTGATGACGCCGGCGTCGACTGGGGTGTCGAAAATTGCCTCGGGGTGATGAACCACGTAGGTGTCCAGTGGGTCATCGCGGGCGATGAGAACCGCGGACCACTGCTGACCGGAACGGCCGGCCCGTCCCGCCTGCTGCCACAGGGCAGCCAGGGTGCCGGGCCAGCCGGCCATGACAACCACATCGAGCCCGGATATGTCGATGCCCAGTTCGAGTGCGTTTGTTGAGGCCACGGTGCGCAGCCTGCCGTTGCGCAGGGCGGTTTCCAACATGCGGCGCTCTTCGGGCAGGTAGCCGCCGCGGTAGGCCGCGATTGTTTTGGTCAGTTCGGGGGCGATGGTCTCGACTTCCTGGCGGATGGCCGAGGCGAGGGCTTCCGTTCCTTTTCTTGAGGCGATGAAGGCAATCGACCGATAGCCGGCGCACGTGGTGTCGGTGAGCATGTCGGCGGCTTCGGCAATCGTGGAGCGGCGGGCCGTGTCCGCGGGGAGGGT
>CABTZE010000061.1 GCA_902489215.1 uncultured Brevibacterium sp. | reverse complement strand
TCGACCTTGAGGGGCTGACGGAGGACCAGAAGGACACCGTCAACCAGGGTGCTGGCTTCCAGGACACCTTTGAACAGTTCGCAAAGGACTGTGCCGCGAGGGGCCGCGAGGACAAGACTTACGGTGAACTGTGGCCGGAGGCGTTCGAAGAAACCCCGCTTGCCGACCAGAAGTTCACGTGTGCGCTGGGCGAAAGCGACGACCCGAAGGTTCTCAGCGACAACAACGCGAAGCTGCTCCAGACGCTTGAAACGGCTGACGGGGGCAAGGGTCTGCCCACCGGCAACCCGGACGATCAGCGTCGCATCACGTTCTCAGTTGGGCGCCTCGGTGAATTCCAGGCTCTCTACAGCACTTCGCTGTGGCCCCGTCTGAACTACGCGCTGAATGAGCTCAAAGCGGGTAAGTCAGCAGGTCAGCTTCTGATTCTCGCTGACATGTACGACGGCCGCGACGAATCGGGCCACTACGACCCGTCCGGTGCGGCTTTCACGAACATTCGCTGCACCGACTCCAACAGTGCACATGAGCCGAAGGACGACGCCAAGCTTGCTCAGGTCCGCAAGTTCGCAGAAGCCTACGATGCGGCAGCGCCGTTCCAGCGCGCGAGCGTTTCGCCGGCCGGCTATGACACGTGCGACTTCTGGAAGTTCAAGGGCACGCTGCCCAAGGCGAAGCAGCTGACGAAGGTTCCGAACATCCTCGTGGTGTCCACCTCGCACGACCCTGCAACGCCCTACGCGGCGGGTGTCAAGATGGCCCAGCTCATTGACGGTTCGCTGCTGAGCGTGGCCGGCAACGATCACACCTCCTACCAGGCTGCTGGCGGATGCGTGTCTGACACCGTCAACACGTTCCTCAGTAAGGGGCGGGTGCCGCGTGACGGCGATTTCGGCGAGAAGCTGGACAAGCCGGATACCGCGAAGGACCACAACGGCAAGACGGTGAACCTGCCGAACAAGTGCAAGATGCAGACGTTCCGCACCGACGGCTTCACCCTGTCCACCTCGAAAGCGCATGTTGGCAGCGAAGTCGGCTTCAAGGTGACGCACCTCGATTCGGAAACTGACTACGTGCTGAAGATCGGTGACAAGACGTACTCGTTCACCACTGACAACGGCGGCAACTTCGCTGGCGTGTTCTCGGTGCCCGAGGGCCTGAAAGCCGGTTCGACTGTTGAAGTTGCGATCTTCGATGCGCAGGGCAAGAAGGTGGGGAGCGCCGGTCTGGAAATCCTGTCGAAGGACAAGCCGCGGAAGGACGGCCCGGAAGCGGGCGGTACGACCGAAGGCAAGGACAAGCCTGGCGACAAGGGAGCCGACAAGGGCGGCAAGACTCCGACCGACAAAGCAGAGGGTGAAAGCAAGCCTCTGCCGCGCACGGGTGCTGATGTTGCGGGAATCCTCGCAGCAGCGGCTCTGCTGCTGGCCGCGGGTTCGGCTATGGCCCTCAACGGCCGTCGCAGAGCTCGCCACTGAGCAGATGTGATCGGCTGACTCTGGTCTGAAAACGCTCGCGGGCCCCGATAGTTCGGGACCCGCGAGCGCTTTTCTCTCTGGCTGACGAGGTGGAGCTCACCATCTTCTGTCAGTGCGGTTTGGGTTTGTGGGTCACCTGGGCTGTTGCAGCTTCGGTCCGATGAAGACCGTCATGGTTGCTTCAGTCAGCTGCCGTGCGTTCAGGCATAGGGCATCGGCGTCGATGTTGGCGCGGCCGGTGAGTACGGGATTGCGCAGAAGCAGCCTGGGGGAGTGGTCGGTGTTGCTGCGCTCGCCGGAAGTGTGGCCGACGACCGCGTACACGTGGTTCGGAGTGATCCGCACGGGTGTGCCGTCCCGAGTCTCGCTCAGGTCGAAGCTGCTGCGCTTAGGCAGTGTTGCGGCGACGACGGGGCGTGCGCTCTCAAGTCCACGGACGGCTGCGCGAAGTGCGAACTCGGCTAGACCGGGAAGTGTGGGTATTGCAATGCCGGGCGAACCGAAGAGAAACTGAAATCCTCTGAATGGCAGATGACCTTCAAGGCGTGAGCCGAAGACTGTCTGCGCTGCTGCCTCTACAAGGGTTGCGCTGTTGACTTTCCCGGCGCGCGAACCGCTGCGGTCGCGTGCGTGGGCGGGAATGTCTGTGGTGATGGGAGACGTTCCCACGTCGACAACAGCGCGGGTGGCCGTGCTGTGGACGACCGTGCGCTCGCAGAATCCGGGAGCTGCCACCTCGGCCGCAATGAGCGGCGCAATAAGCCAACAGGTGCCCAGCGGACCCTGCCGAATATCTGCGCACTGCGTCACATCGGTTGGAAAGTCAAGCATATTCGCTGTATAATAGACAATTGGCTTGTGGGCTGTCGGCATTTCGGCTCCCATGACGCGCTCACTCTAGCGCAGAATCCCGCTGATCACAGTGTGGATGACGGGCGACGGTGAGGGCGGGGAAACCGAAGTTTCGCATCCACGGGCTGTACGGAAAAGACACTCAATCCGCGGGATTCCGCGGGGAGCAGGGGTAAGCGAACGATATGGCCAAAAAAGAAGGGGTCATTGAGATCGAGGGCACGGTCGTCGAGGCTCTGCCCAACGCGATGTTTCGCGTTGAGCTGACCAACGGCCACCTTGTGCTTGCGCACATCTCCGGAAAGATGCGCCAGCACTACATCCGCATCCTTCCCGAAGACCGTGTTGTAGTGGAGCTGTCTCCCTACGACCTTTCTCGCGGACGGATTGTCTACCGCTACAAGTAAGGATCTTTTGACACTCACCGCGACCACCCCTTGGGCTGGCCCCGAGGGGCTTTGTGGTGACAAGAAGGAATAGCGATGAAAGTTAAGCCAAGCGTCAAAAAGATCTGCGACAGCTGTAAGGTCATCCGCCGCAACTCGGTGGTCATGGTGATCTGCTCGAACCCGCGTCACAAGCAGCGCCAGGGCTGATCAGCTAACGCAGATCGATGGGTTCGCTTCCCTCAAAGGCAGGCGAGTCCACACCCAAGCAGGCATCGCCCCCTCGCCGGCAGGAACTCCTGCACAGCGAGGACGACACCCCCGGTTCGAGGGCCGGGGACCGGGTCTGAAACAGACATCCGGACATGCCTGAGCAAGAACCTTCGAATATCTACATGGAGTAAACACATGGCACGTTTAGCCGGAGTTGACCTCCCGCGCGAAAAGCGCGTGGAAGTCGCCCTGACATACATTTTTGGTGTGGGCCGCACTCGTGCGAGCCAGACCCTCACGGAAACCGGCATCAGCCCGGACATCCGCGTCAAGGACCTGACCGACGATCAGCTCGTGCAGCTGCGCGACTACATCGAAGGCACCTTCAAGGTTGAAGGCGATCTGCGCCGCGAGGTTGCAGCCGACATTCGCCGCAAGGTTGAGATCGGCAGCTACCAGGGTGTTCGTCACCGCCGCGGCCTGCCCGTCCGCGGTCAGCGCACCAAGACCAACGCGCGTACGCGCAAGGGTCCGAAGCGCACCGTTGCAGGCAAGAAGAAGTAAGCGTTCGAGTAGGAGATTTAGATGCCACCCAAGTCACGAGCTGCTGCTCGCAAGCCCCGTCGTCGTGATAGGAAGAACCTGGTCAACGGCCAGGCTCACATCAAGTCGACGTTCAACAACACCATCGTTTCCATCACGGACCCCACCGGTGCCGTGATCTCCTGGGCTTCTTCTGGTGAGGTCGGATTCAAGGGTTCGCGCAAGTCGACCCCGTACGCCGCTCAGATGGCTGCCGAATCCGCTGCGCGCCGCGCACAGGAACACGGTCTGAAGAAGGTTGACGTTTTCGTCAAGGGCCCCGGTTCCGGTCGGGAAACCGCTATCCGCTCGCTCCAGGCCACCGGTCTTGAGCTGGGCACCATTCAGGACGTCACCCCGCACCCGCACAACGGCTGCCGTCCGCCCAAGCGCCGCCGCGGCTGAGTCGGCACAGCGTAACGAGTCCAGAACTCTTTAAGCGCGAACGTCATATAGCGGATGTTCGCTGAAAGGAAGCCCACGTGCTCATTGCACAGCGTCCCACGCTCACTGAAGAGGTTGTCTCCGATCTGCGCTCCCGGTTCGTCATCGAGCCCCTGGAGCCCGGCTTCGGCTACACCCTCGGCAACTCGCTGCGTCGTACCCTTCTGTCCTCCATCCCCGGTGCCGCCGTCACCAGCATCCGCATCGACGGTGTGCTGCACGAGTTCACCACGGTTCCCGGAGTCAAGGAAGACGTCACCGAGTTCATCCTCAACCTGAAGTCGCTTGTCGTCTCCTCGGAATTCGACGAACCGGTCGTCGCGTACCTGCGCAAGCAGGGCCCCGGCGATGTCACGGCCGCTGACATCAGCGCACCGGCTGGTGTTGAGATCCACAACCCGGACCTCTTCATCGCCACGCTGAACGAAGAAGGCTCGCTCGACATGGAGCTGACGATCGAACGCGGTCGCGGCTACGTGTCGGCTGCTCAGAACAAGAACGCAGATGCAGAGATCGGCCGCATTCCGGTCGACTCCATCTACTCGCCCGTTCTGCGCGTGACCTACAAGGTCGAAGCCACCCGTGTTGAACAGCGCACCGACTTCGACCGCCTGGTCGTCGACGTCGAAACCAAGCCTTCGATCTCCCCGCGCGACGCACTGGCTTCGGCCGGTACGACGCTCGTCGAGCTCTTCGGCCTGGCCCGTGAACTCAACGTGGAATCGGAAGGCATTGAGATCGGTCCTTCGCCGGTTGACGCAGCCATGGCTGCTGACCTCGCGCTGGCCATTGAGAGCCTCGACCTCACGGTTCGCTCCTACAACTGCCTGAAGCGCGAAGGCATCCACACCGTCGGCGAGCTCGTCAGCCGCAGCGAAGCCGACCTGATGGACATCCGCAACTTCGGCTCGAAGTCGATCGAAGAAGTCAAGCAGAAGCTCGACGAGCTCGGCCTGAGCCTCAAGGACAGCGCCGCCTCGCTTTCCGAGCCCGCTGACGACCTTTCGTTCGTCGAGGACGAACAGTTCTAAGAATTTCCAAGGAGAAAACCCATGCCTACGCCTACCAAGGGCAACCGCCTCGGCGGTTCCCCGGCGCACGAGCGGGCAATGCTGAACAACCTTGCAGCCCAGCTCTTTGAAAACAAGTCGGTGAAGACCACCGAAACCAAGGCCAAGCGCCTGCGCCCGCACGCCGAGCGTCTGATCACCTTCGCTAAGAAGGGTGACCTCGCTTCGCGTCGTCGCGTCCTGCGTTCGATCAGCGACAAGGGCATCGTGCACGAGCTGTTCACCTCGATCGCACCTGCTGTTGCCGAACGTCCGGGTGGTTACACCCGCATCACCAAGATCGGTCCCCGCCCTGGTGACAACGCCCCCATGGCTGTCATCGAGCTGGTGCTTGAGGCTTACTCGCCGAAGCAGGCCGTGGTGAAGGAAGCTGAAGGCGCAGCTGCTGCCTCGGCTGACGAAAAGGCCGAAGCTCCGGCTGAAGAAGTCGAAGCTGCACCGGATGTCGACTCCGGCCCGCAGGAAGACGAAGCCCAGGAAGCCGCCGATGACGCAGCTGCTGAAGCAGATGCTGAAAAGGATGAAGCCTGATCTGAGCTTCTCTGAAGCCTGAACGAAGGCGCCGCAGAACCACGTTCTGCGGCGCCTTTCGTGTTTTTGCCTTCGCAGCCCCACACCCGTTTGCAACGAATCCACCCCTTAGCCGGGATCCGCGCTTTAACGACAAATCCACGCTTTAGCCGCAGGGAGGCAGCACGCTTCAGCAAGGAATCTGCGGTATAGCCGCCACAGCTAGGGCGAAGGTTCCGGCTGACGGGAGTCTTGGTGTGTGGAGGGGCTCCCGAGGTGGGGCTCTGCTGCCAAGGGAGCGGCACCTCGTGCCTGAACCTGGGGAGGGCATACGAGGTGGAGCTTCCGTCCCCAGCGCCCCCACTTTCCGCTGTCCCTCCAGCACCTGCAGAGTCCGTCGAGTCCGCTATGTGTCGTCGGAAGTGTGAACGTGTGACCCGTGAGACAATGAGGCCGTTGTGCCCGCTCAGACCGCACAACGGCTGTCTGAAGGAAAGGAACGTGGATGTCGAACACGCCTCTGTCGCAGAGCATCGCGGATATTGATCCCGAAATTGCCAAGGTGCTCGACCAGGAGCTCGGCCGCCAGCAGGACTACCTGGAAATGATTGCGTCGGAGAACTTTGTTCCTCGCGCTGTGCTGCAGGCTCAGGGCTCGGTGCTGACGAACAAGTACGCCGAAGGCTACCCGGGGCGCCGCTACTACGGCGGCTGTGAATACGTTGACGTTGCAGAGAACCTCGCCATTGAAAGAGCAAAGGCGCTTTTCGGTGCGAAGTACGCAAACGTCCAGCCGCACTCCGGTGCTTCCGCCAACGCCGCTGTTATGCACGCACTGGCGCGTGCTGGCGACGGTCTGCTGGGCCTCGATCTGGCTCACGGCGGACACCTGACGCACGGCATGAAGATCAACTTCTCGGGACGTCTGTACAACGTGTCGTCCTACGAGGTTGACCCTGAAACCAACCGTGTGGACATGGACCAGGTTCGTGAACGCGCTCTTGAACACAAACCGAAGGTCATCGTCGCAGGGTGGTCGGCCTACCCGCGTCAGCTGGACTTCAAAGCCTTCCGCGAAATTGCTGATGAGGTCGGCGCTTACCTGTGGGTCGACATGGCGCACTTCGCAGGTCTTGTCGCAGCTGGTCTGCACCCCAACCCGGTTGAGTACGCCGATGTTGTGTCCTCGACGGTGCACAAGACCCTCGGCGGTCCCCGCTCGGGCTTCATCCTGACGAACTCGGAAGAGCTCAACAAGAAGATCAACTCGGCTGTTTTCCCCGGTCAGCAGGGCGGCCCGCTCATGCACGTGATTGCGGGCAAGGCTGTCGCGTTCAAGCTGGCAGCGGAAGACGAATTCAAGGACCGTCAGAAGCGCACCATCGAAGGCGCACAGATCCTCGCCGAGCGTCTGCTTCGCGATGATGTTGCCGAGGCCGGTGTTTCGGTCCTGTCCGGCGGCACTGACGTACACCTTGTGCTCGTCGACCTGCGCAACAGCGAAATCGACGGCAAGCAGGGTGAAGACCTGCTGCACCAGGTGGGCATCACCGTCAACCGCAACGCTGTTCCGTTTGACCCGCGTCCGCCGATGGTGACGTCCGGTCTGCGCATCGGAACCCCGGCCCTTGCCACCCGCGGTCTCGACGCTGCAGCCTTCACCGAGGTTGCCGACATCATCGCCGAAACGCTCAAGCCCGGTGCGGACCTTGCAGCGCTGCGCGAGCGTGTTGCTAAGGTCGCGAAGGACTTCCCACTCTACGAAGGACTGGAACAGTACTGATGCCACAGAAGCTTGACGGCAAAGCGACAGCCACTGCAATCAAACAGGAACTTGCTGTACGGGCGCAGGCCCTGAAGGACCGGGGTATCACTCCGGGCCTGGGCACGCTGCTCGTGGGTGAGGACCCGGGGTCGCAGTGGTATGTCGCCGGCAAGCACCGCGACTGCGCTGAGGTGGGCATCGCGTCGATCCGCGAGGATCTCCCGGCCACGGCCACCCAGCAGGAGATCGAAGACGCGGTCACCAGGCTCAATAACAACCCGGACTGCACGGGCTTCATCGTGCAGCTGCCCTTGCCGGACGGCATCGACACCAACCGCGTGCTCGAACTGATCGATCCGGACAAGGACGCCGATGGCCTGCACCCCACCAACCTGGGGCGTCTGGTTCTGCGGGTGCGCGAAGACGTGACTTCGCCGCTGCCGTGCACACCGCGCGGCATCGTCGAACTCCTGGAGCGTCACGGCGTGGACCTGAACGGCAAGCACGTGGTTGTTCTGGGCCGCGGTGTGACAGTGGGCCGCCCCATTGGGCTGCTGCTGACTCGCCGCGATGTCAACGCAACCGTCACGCTCACTCACACCGGCACGAAGAATCTCCCCGAACTGCTGAAACAGGCTGACGTCATTGTCGCGGCAGCCGGGGTGAAGGACATCGTCGCCGGTGACGCAGTGAAAGACGGAGCTGTTCTCGTCGACGTCGGTGTGTCCCGCGAACAGGACCCGGAAACAGGCAAGTCGAAGGTTGTCGGCGATGTTTCGCAGGCAGCCCAGGCGAAGGCCTCCTGGTACTCACCGAACCCCGGGGGAGTGGGGCCGATGACCCGCGCCATGCTCCTGGCCAATGTGATCGACATGGCAGAGCGGGCCGCCGACCGCGGCTGACCACGGCCACCTCAAGGCAGAAGCACGAGGCGCCGGTACAGAAAATCTGTACTGGCGCCTCGTGCTTTGTGTTGGGAACGCTCCGTGAGCGCTCCCGCGCAGATCAGTGTGCTGCCAGGCGGTAGGTGAAGAGAACGCGGGCGTTGTCGGGGCCTGCATAGTTGTCGATGAGTTCGCCTTCGAACCCGAGCGAGGAGTGGAACGAAATCGCGCCGGCGTTTTCCGGCAGGGCAGTTGCCTGCACGATGTCGGCGCCGCGTTCGCGTGCGTGCTTGATGAATGCTTCGTACAGGATGCGGCCGATGCCTTTGTGGCGGTAGTTGTCGTGGACGGCCACCAGGTGCACGAGCGAGGGGCCTTCCACTGGGATGGCGCCCAGCAGGTAGCCGACGAATTCGTTCTTGTAGCGGGCAACCAAGCCGGATGCGGCGAACTGGCGGAACCAGTGCGGGGCGTGGTCGCGGGTGAGGTTGGTGTCACCCCAGAAGTCTTCGAGCGAATCTACGAGGAATTCGCGAAGCTCGAGGGCGTCGACTTCGTCAAGGGGACTGATCTCGAGCCGTTCAACATCAAATTGTTCTGACATGGTTCCTCCTTGGACGTATTCGCCTAATGCGAACAGTGTACTCATCTCGCATTCTACCGGCCTGTGTGTTTGTCACAGATGCTCTTCTGCAGGTGAGGGCAGGTGGGTCGGCTGGCAAGGTGCTGGCTGGAAGGCGGCTTGGGGTTCGGCGGGCGAGGTGAAGCGGGGGTATGTGGGTGCCACTATGCGGTGTGCGAGGTCGGGGCC
Source organism: uncultured Brevibacterium sp. (assembly GCA_902489215.1). GTDB lineage: Bacteria > Actinomycetota > Actinomycetes > Actinomycetales > Brevibacteriaceae > Brevibacterium. Next base: position 1,910 of record CABTZE010000061.1, on the reverse strand, counting down.
CAAGGCGATGTGGGACGATGGGGCAATGCTGAGAATCGTCAATGTGAACGTCAACGGAATCCGCGCGGCCATGCGCAAGAACATGCAGGAGTGGGCGGACGGTCGCGGCTGCGACATCCTTACCCTGCAGGAGGTGCGCGCGCAGAACGACATCGCCTACGAAGTCATGGCGCCGCTGGGGGATCACGCCTACTCTGCCGACGCTGAGGCGAAGGGCCGTGCCGGTGTTGCGGTCGTCAGCAACGTGCCGGCTGTGGAAACCAGGATCGGCAATGGCGACAGCTACTTCGACCTTGCAGGCCGTTGGCTGGAAGCTGACTATCAGCTTGAGGACGGCAGCCTGCTGACCGTCGTTTCGGCCTATGTGCACTCCGGTGAGGTGGGCACGCCCAAACAGGATGACAAGTACCGTTTCATGGATCAGATGAAGATCCGCATGGACCAGCTGAAGAAGCACGCCGACTACGCCGTCATCACCGGCGACCTCAACGTGGGCCACACGGAGCTCGACATCAAGAACTGGAAGGGCAACGTGAAGAAGGCAGGCTTCCTGCCGGAAGAACGCGCCTACTTCGATGAGTTCTTCGGCAGCCTCGGTTGGGTGGATGTCCACCGGAAGCTGTCCGGCGAAATGGACGGTCCCTACACGTGGTGGTCGATGCGCGGCAAGGCTTTCGACAACGACACCGGTTGGCGGATCGACTACCAGATGGCCACGCCGGAACTTGCAGAAAAAGCCGTACAGGCGCAGGTCGACAAGGCAGCGGCCTACGACCAGCGCTGGTCGGATCACGCCCCGCTGGTCATCGACTACGATCTCCCCGCGCTGAAGGGCTGAGTTTCCTGAAGCCGGCGCCCCAGCTGACTGAATGGCCGGTGGCGGGGACCCGAATGGCCGAGTCTTAGTCTTCTGCGCACAGAAAAGCGCCGGTGATGCGATTTCGCATCCCCGGCGCTTTTCGTCTGACTGGCCGCCCGGGGCTCAGATGGCCAGCCAGTCGGCGTCTGTCAGCAGCAGCGGGTTGTGGGGTTGCGGTCCTGTTCGTCCGTCAGGTCCCGCCAGAATTCGCGTTTGCCCTTCGACCCTTCCAGCGTGCCGTGGCGGCGCAGGTAGGACTTCTGGTATTTGATGAACGCGTTTGCCCCGCTGATTTCGCGCATCTACCAGTAGACCGCGGTGAACGGTTTTGCGGTGATGCGCAGAATGTCAGAAGCCGTTGTGCTATCTGTCACGTTATTCTGAGGATTCTTAATATGTGGGACGCCTGTTTGAGAATTTCCCGCAGAGAGCGCCTGTGCTGAGTGCGCTGCCGGGTGGGGCCTCGTGACTGCCGCTTGTAAGACTCCCCGGGCCGCTCCCGAGGTGGAATCTCCAGGTGGCAGAATGCTGGTATGACTTCTTCTGCCCCCTCCCACCCCCAGCGGTCCCTCACCGGAATTCAGGCGACCTCAGATTCGCTCCACCTCGGGAACTACATCGGGGCGCTCGCCCCGGTCGTGGCGCTCCAGGAGGAATACGATTCCTTCCTGTTCATCGCCAACCAGCACGCCATCACGGTGGAGCAGAACCCTGACGAACTGCGCGAGCGCACCCTGCGCACCGCCGCACAGTTCATTGCCGCCGGTGTCGACCCGGAGCGTACGACCCTGTACGTGCAGTCACAGATTCCCGCGAACTCGCAGCTGGGCTGGGTGCTGGAATGCCAGACCGGACTGGGTGAAGCGCAGCGCATGACCCAGTTCAAAGACAAGTCGCAGAAGAACGAACACGTGTCGGTGGGACTTCTGACCTATCCGTCGCTTATGGCTGGTGACATCCTGCTGTACCACGGGGGAGGCGGGGCGGGGGGGGGAGATTAGCGGCCGGCCCTGGAGGCGGGCCGCCACCCCCCGCCGCGGCCGCGAGCTGA
>CABTZE010000060.1 GCA_902489215.1 uncultured Brevibacterium sp. | reverse complement strand
TTCAGACGTGTGCTCTTCCGATCTCGTATTGCTGAAGACGACGGCACACGCGACCTCCACGCGCTGCTGACGGAACTCGACCCGGAAGCTGGCGCGAAGATCAAGATCGAAGACACCCGGCGCATCGTGCGCGCTCTGGAAGTCATAGCGCTGACCGGCGAGACCTTCACATCGCACCTGCCCGAATACACCTATGCCATGCCAACGGTGCAGATCGGCTTGCGTATGAACCGCGATGACCTGCGCGAACGCATCAGCACCCGCGTTCACCGCATGATTGATGACGGCTGGGTTGATGAAGTTCGCGCGCTCCTCACCGCGGGTATCGAGGAATCAACGACTGCGGCTGCCGCTATCGGCTACCGGCAGCTGATCGCCTACTTACGCGGCGCCATGACACTCGACGAAGCTGTCGAACAGACCATCATCCGCACCGGCCAGTTCGCCAAACGGCAGGAAACCTGGTTCAAACGGGACCCGCGCATCCACTGGCTGGACGCCGACAGTCCAGAGCTTTTCGAACAGGCAGTGGGCATCATTGAGAAGCAGGAGAGAGCATGAAACTCACCAAAGGCCATGGCACTGAAAATGACTTCCTGCTGTACGCCGATGACACGGTCAGGCTCGACCCGCACGCGATTGCCGCAGCCTGTGATCGCCGCACCGGAATCGGCGCCGACGGTGTCATCCGCGCTGCGAGCATCGGCTCGGTCGACACTCCTGAGGCGCGCGCCGCTGAAGAAGCTGGCGCTCAGTGGTACATGGACTACCGCAACGCGGACGGCTCACCAGCGGAAATGTGCGGCAACGGGGTGCGTGTCTTCACTCATTTCCTGCGGGAAACCGGACTGCAGACCGGGGAGAAGCTCGTGATCGGAACAGCTGTCGGCCCCGTCACGGTAGAGATGACCGCAAGTCCTTTCGCCAGTGTTGCAGGCTCTGCTCACGCCTCCGACCCAGCCACGTGGTATCGCGTTCGTCTGCCCCGCGGGCCCAAGCCGATTGCCGATGACGCCTTCGCCGCTGTTGCGAACCTCCGTCCGCCCAGGCCCGCGGCGAGTGTCGATATGGAGAACCCACACACCGTCGTCGCTGTGGCCCAAGCCGCCGAACTCGAAGCGCTCGACCTGCGCAAACCACCTGAGGTCCAACCCGTACCGCCGGACGGCACGAACGTTGAATTCATCGTCATCGAACAGGGTCCCGCCCCCGAGCTCACCGATCCTCGCCTGCAGAAGGCGGGGCACCTGAGTATGCGGGTCTACGAACGAGGTGTCGGGGAGACCCGCGCGTGCGGCACCGGAGCCTGCGCGGCGGCTCTGGCCGCCAGCCACTGGGCAGGGTCGGCGGCACCTCGGGAGTGGCTTGTCACCCAGCCGGGCGGGACAGTGCTCGTCGAGGTGGAGGATGACTATGCGGTCCTGTCCGGGCCCGCTGTTCTTACGGCAGAGGCTTCGCTTCTCTGAGAGGTGTCAGCGCGAGGCCGTTGTGGCCCTCGCGCGACGGCGTTGCTGCCGTGTGCAGTCGTCACTCCGGCGCGACAGCCGAAAGGATCCGAAACCCCTTGGAGGACGCGGCGCGGGAAACGGTGAAGCCCTCCGGCAGGTTCTCCTGCATCCACTTCTGCAGCGAGTCCGAACCGAGGTTTTTCGCTACGACGAGGAGTGCTTCCCCGCCGGGCGTCAGTCGGGGCAGCCAGGTCAGAAGAAGTTTGTGCAGCACGTCTTTGCCCACGCGGATCGGCGGGTTGGACCAAATCGCGTCGAAGCGCACATCCTCTGGAATCTGTTCGGCGGTGACGGGGTGGATCGAGCTGAGCCCCGCATCAGCGGCGTTCTTCTTCGTCAGTTCGAGTGAGCGTTCGTTGACATCGAGTGCCCAGATGCGGGTGTCCGTCCCGGCGTCGCGGGCGGCGAGACCGGCGTGCAGCGCGATCGGCCCCCAACCGCACCCCATGTCCAGCACGTTGCCGGCGGGCACCTCGGGGAGCCGATCCAGAAGGACGGCGGTTCCCCTGTCGACGCGGCCGGGCGAGAATACGCCTGCGTCTGTTGTGACCGTCAGGTCGTGACCGGCCAGGCGCACCTCAAGCGGGCGCGGACGTGACTGTGCGTTCGGGGTGGAAGAAAAGTAGTGCTCGCTCACGGCACCCAAGCCTACGCGCTCGCGGCACCGAAAAACGCGCCCTGTGGGACAATGGGCCGCAATGCGAGAAGAAGACGAACTTTCAGCCCCGGGCACCTCGGGTGAGACCCCCGGCACCCCGGGCCACAGCACCACCGGCCCCGGCCCCTCGGGTCCCGACGATACCCGCCCCGGCACCTCGGGCGCCTCAAATGCAGCCACGACCCGCGAAGATGACATCCTCAACCGCGTCCTGTCGCGGGCTGACTCATCGCTCACAGCAGCGGAACTCGCCGCTGACGACGACACCAACTTCGACGTCCAGGAGCGTGCCGCACTGCGCCGTGTGGCCGGTTTGTCGACGGAACTCGAAGACGTCACGGAAGTCGAATACCGCGACGTCCGCCTGGAGAACGTGGTGCTCGCCGGCGTGTACACGGAAGGCACGGCCGAAGCCGCCGAAGACTCTCTGCGCGAACTCGCAGCACTCGCCGAAACTGCCGGCTCAACCGTCCTCGACGGTGTCATCCAGCGACGCGACACTCCGGACCCTGCCACCTACTTAGGCCGCGGCAAGGCACGCGAACTCGCCGAAATCGTAAATGCCGTCGGCGCTGACACCGTCATCTTCGACTCTGAACTTGCGCCGTCCCAGCGCCGTGCACTGGAAGACGTCGTCAAGGTCAAGGTCGTCGATCGGGTGGCGCTCATCCTCGATATCTTCGCCCAGCACGCCAAAAGCCGCGAAGGCAAGGCGCAGGTCGAACTCGCACAGTTGGAATACCTGCTGCCGCGTCTGCGTGGCTGGGGTGAATCCATGTCGCGTCAGGCCGGTGGCCAGGTGGCAGGCGGTGCTGGAATCGGTTCGCGCGGTCCCGGTGAAACGCAGATCGAACTCGACCGCCGCCGCATCCGCAAGCGCATGGCGAAGCTGCGCCGCGACATCGCCAAAATGACCCCGGCCCGCGAGGTCAAACGCTCCTCCCGCAAACGCAACCGCATCCCGTCAGTCGCGATCGTCGGCTACACCAACGCCGGCAAATCGAGCCTGCTCAACCGTCTGACGGACGCCGGGGTCATGGTGCAGAACGTCCTGTTCGCCACCCTCGACCCGACCGTCCGAGCCGCCGAGGCCGAAGACGGCCGCACCTACACGCTGACCGACACGGTCGGCTTCGTGCGCAATCTGCCGCACCAGCTGGTCGAAGCGTTCCGCTCCAGCCTGGAAGAAGCCGGGCAGGCCGATGTTCTGCTCCACGTGGTCGACGGTTCGCACCCCGACCCGGAAGGGCAGATCGCAGCCGTTCACGACGTCCTCGCCGATGTCGTCGCCCCCTCCGTACCCGAACTCATCGTCATCAACAAGGCCGACATCGCCGAACCCGATGCCGTCGCCCGCCTCATACGCCGCCACCCCGGCGCCGTGGCAGTCTCCGCGCACACCGGTGAGGGCCTCGACATTCTGCGCACCACCATCGCAGAAGCGCTCCCACACCCCGAATACGAACTCACCGCCCTCATTCCCTACAACCGCGGCGACCTGCTCTCGGCTGTGCACGAAGACGGCGAAATCGAGCGCATCGAACACATTGACGAGGGCACCGTCGTCCACGCTTTCGTCAACGGCGACCTCGCCGCCCAGCTCGAACCCTTCCGCCGGCCCGACATGTATGCCGGTGCCAGACCAGCCGAGGACAGCACCCCGGTGCAGGTGCCCGACTCACCTGAGTCCACCTCGTACGAGGTGCCGACCCCCGATGCCGAGACCACCTCGCCTGACCGTGTCTCACCTGACTTGGGTGATGATTCGGCGGGGGACCGCGAGTGAAGGACGTCGCGGGACTGCTGGAGAAGGCCGTCGCCGCACTGAACGGCAGCCCCCGCGAGGGTCAGCAGCAGATGGCCGAAGCCGTGAACTCGGCTTTGGAAAGCGAAACGCACCTGCTGGTACAGGCAGGAACCGGAACGGGTAAGTCGCTGGGCTACCTCGTGCCCGCGGTGCGCTACGCCGTCGGCTCCGGTGAGCGCGTCATCGTCTCCACAGCAACGCTTGCGCTGCAGGCGCAGATCGTCGACCGCGACATCCCGCGCTTGGCCAAAGCCCTGCGCGAAGACTTAGGCCGCCGGCCGAGCGCGGCCGTTCTCAAGGGGCGGCGGAACTACCTGTGCAAACACAAACTCGCCGGGGGATACCCGGATGACGAGGCGGGGCTCCTGTTCGACATGGGAGCCGACGATGCGGCACACCGGGGCGGATCCATGAGCGCCCTGGAATCCGAGATCGCCCGCATTCGATCATGGGAACAGTCCACCGACACGGGGGACCGCGATGATCTGGTGCCGGGAGTCTCCGACCGCACGTGGTCGCACGTGTCCGTCAACGCCTATGACTGCCTGGGCCAGAAATGCCCCATGGTCGAAGAGTGCTGGGCGGAACTGGCCCGGACAAAGGCTTCGGGTGCGGACGTCGTCGTCACCAACCACGCCCTGCTGGCGATCGACGCCTTCGGCGAAAACTCGGTGCTGCCGTCGCACTCGGCAGTCATCATCGACGAAGCCCACGAACTGCGCGACCGCGTGACATCTGCTCTGACCGGCAGCCTGACCGACGCGATGCTCTCAGCGGCGCACTCGGCAGCCAGAAAACACACCGGCGCAACACCGGCAGCGCTGAGTGACTTCGATACCGCGCGCACCTCGTTTTCGGATGCGCTCGACCAGGCCGAAGCCGGTCTGCTGCGGATGTGGCCAGAACCTCTGCAGGACGCGGTCGTGGCTCTGCGCGACAGCGCTCGCACGCTGCTGAGCGCATGCGGTGACGCCGAACGCGGCAAAGAGGCAGACTCCGGTCTGACAGTGGCTCGCGCTCGCATTCAGGAGGTCTTCGACCTTGCGGAGCGAATGACCGACGGCAGCGCCAACGACGTCGTCTGGGTCAGCCGGAATTCGTTCCGCGGTACGGAAAGCGTCAGCCTCGTCATCGCTCCGCTGTCCGTTGCCGGCACCATGCGCCGCGGCCTGTTCGAAGAGGCGACCGTCGTCGCAACCTCAGCAACCCTTGCTCTGGGCGGTCGTTTTGAACCGGTCGCCGCCTCTCTTGGTCTGGAGGGCCCTGACAGTCCGCGCTATGACAGTCTCGACGTGGGCTCACCCTTCGACTACCCCAAACAGGGCATCCTCTACGTTGCCGGCCATCTGCCCAAGCCCGGCCGCGGGGGCCTCAACGTCGAACAGCTTGAAGAGCTGCGGGAACTCATCGAAGCCTCCCGCGGGGGAGCGCTCGGGCTGTTCTCATCGAAAGCCGCCGCCGAACAGGCCACCGAATACATGCGCGAGAACACCAACTTGCCGATCCTCTTGCAGGGCGAAGATGGGCTTGGCAGCCTCGTGCGGTCCTTCAGCTCCGATGCTGAGTCGAGCCTGTTCGGCACCATTTCGCTGTGGCAGGGAGTGGACGTCCCCGGCGACGCCTGCCGCCTTGTGCTGATCGACAGGATTCCCTTTCCCCGTCCTGACGATCCGCTGGCCACTGCGCGGACGGAAGCCGCCGCCCGCCGAGGTGCCAACGGCTTCATGGCCGTCTCCGCAACTCACGCTGCTCTCAAGTTGGCGCAGGGGGCCGGGAGGCTTATCCGCTCAACTTCCGACCGTGGAGTTGTTGCGGTGCTCGATTCGCGACTGCGCACGGCCCGCTACGCGAACTTCCTCATGGCGACCTTGCCGCCCATGTGGACAACAGAAAGCCCCGCAGTGGTCCGCGGGGCTCTCGAAAGACTCAAACCGGAAGACTAGACGCGGCGGATGACCGCCGTTACGACGCCCATGATGGTGGCAAAGGTGCCGTCAATGGGTTCGTAGTCCGGGTTCTGCGGCAGCAGCCACTGCTTGCCGTCCTTGCGCTTGAGCGTTTTGACCGTTGCTTCGTCGTCAAGGAGGGCTGCGACGATTTCGCCGTTCTCGGCGGTCGGCTGACTGCGCACAACCACCCAGTCGCCGTGGCAGATGGCCGCATCGATCATCGAATCGCCGACCACGTTGAGCAGGAACAGGTTGTCACCGGCGCCGACAACCTGGCGAGGCAGGACGAAAACGTCGTCCACATTCTGTTCGGCCGTGATGGGGCCACCGGCGGCAATGCGACCGACCACGGGGATAGCGGCGGCGTTAGCCGATGTGTCAGCTGCCGGAGTTTCAACGACCTCGGCGGGGTTGACCACTTCGATGGCACGTGGCCGTTTGGGGTCGCGACGCAGATAGCCGAGCTTTTCCAGCTGGTTGAGCTGGTGCGCAACAGACGAAAGGGAAGCAAGGCCGACGGCCTTGCCGATCTCACGCATGCTCGGGGGATATCCGTTGCTGTGCACGGACGCCTCGATCGTCTCGAGCACCTGACGCTGGCGAGCCGACAGTGAACGGTCGTCTGCGGCAGCCGAAGCGACCGGCAGGGGAGACTCGCTGTCACGGCGCTTGCGGAACGAGCTGACCTCCTTGGCCACATCGGTGTCACGTGGGCGGCCGCGAGTGCGACGCGACTGTGTCATGACTCAGTCCTCTCGCCCCGAACCCCTGACATTACTGCTGGTCAGAAGCTTGGGGCCGGTTATGTCAGTGCCTCGTGGGAAGCTCTGAACAGTGGAAATCGGATGCAGTGTTCGAATCCATTTTCACATAGATGTTCGACAAACATTGGATTGTGTTCTAATGTGTGTCTTAGAACATCAGTTCGAATAATGCGAATGGCCGTGGGGCAAGCGGCCGTACGCCACATCGCATCGTCGGGGCCGAAGGCTCTGGCTGTGTTAGGAGGAAAAATGCACACGCTCACTCGCGCACCGCACCGTTCGGTAAGGGAAGGCCGGATCTTTTGGGTGCGGCGCATGGCGGCTCTCGCTGTCATCGCTGCGGTAGCTCTGTGCGCCGTCCTCTTCATCCGGTCAGAGGCTTCGGCTTCGAATGCGGAACCGCTCTATGCGGAAGACACCCAGATGGTCATCGTCGAAGAAGGCCAGTCGCTGTGGGAAATCGCCCGTGACGCCGCTGGTGGGGAAGACGTTCGTGACGTTCTGACCACCATCGTCGACATGAACGGTCTGGACTCTTCCACGGTTCACCCTGGCCAGCGCATCCTCATTCCCTCCCGATAGGATTGGTCCGACCGCGCCGCGCGGTCAGCAGCAGCCGAATGGAAACGAGGATTGATGGCCCAGAGGATCGGGACGGCGTCACGCCACACCAGTGAATCCAAGGTCGACGTCACAATTGATCTCGACGGAACAGGGAAGTCCCAAGTCTCAACGGGAGTCCCTTTCTACGACCACATGCTTGACGCTCTGGCTCGTCACTCCCTGTGCGATCTGACGGTCGAAGCCAAAGGTGACATCGACATCGATGTCCACCACACGGTCGAAGACACTGCCATCACCATCGGCTGGGCACTGAAAGACGCTGTCGGCGACAAGGCCGGCATCCGACGTTACGGCGACGCGGCAGTTCCTTTGGATGAAGCCCTTGCGCAGGCTGTTGTCGATATCAGCGGCCGCCCGTACTTCGTTCACACCGGCGAACCCGAAGGCTTCCAGTACGCCATGATCGGCGGACACTTCACGGGCTCCATGGTCAGCCACGCTCTTGAATCCCTTTCCATCAATGCGGGCCTGACCGTCCACCTCACTCTGGTTGCCGGCCGGGACCCTCACCACATTGCAGAAGCCGAATTCAAAGCCTTCGCCCGCGCTCTGCGCATGGCACTCGAATCCGACCCGCGCACCGGCGGAGCCATTCCCTCCACCAAGGGGGCCCTGTGAACACGGCACTCGTTGTCACGCCTTTTGGCGACCCCAAACAGCTCGCAGCGGCCTGCGTGCTCAGCGATATTCGCGGTTCGGTCGTGCCCGTCGGTGGTTTCTCGGCCATTGTTCTTGACGACGCCAGCCGCGAACACGCCACGGAAGTCACCCAGAAGCTGTCGAAGATGGCTGGCCGCTACGAAGTTCTTCTGCTTGTCCGTGAAGACGACGCCATTGCCTCCGGCCACTACCGCGGGGGCAAGCGCCAGTCAGAGGTCCCAGCGGGTCTGGCCCTGCAGAACCTCCCCGAAGATGTCGAGCGTCTGCTTCTGGGGCAGGCGGAACCGGCTGACATCGAAGGTGCGCAGCACACGGCTGACATCAGCAAGATGCAGGCAAGCGCACTGACCATGACGGGGGCCCGCGCCGCAATTGCGCGAACCGCAATCGTCTGGATGATCGTCGCCGCAGTTGCATTCATCGCTCTGGTATTCGGCGCCGTTGTCGCTCTCAGCGGGCCTTGGTACATGTGGATCGCCACCGCGTTGGCGGCCGGTGTCTTCGGCGTGAGCCTGTTCCGCATCAACAAGCTGCTGGGGCGCAGAAAATGACCACGGTTGCGGTTCTCGACGCCGGATCGGGCAATGTGCGCTCTGCAGTCCGGGCGCTTGAAGCCGCCGGTGCGCAGGTTCATCTGACCGCACACCCGCAGTACCTGCTATCGGCAGACGGCCTCGTTGTCCCAGGCGTTGGCGCTTTTGCGTCGGTTATGGACGAACTGCGCGCGGTTGGAGCTCCGGCCATCATCGCCGAAAGGCTCAAGCGCGGGATGCCGGTGTTGGGCATCTGTGTGGGCCTGCAGGTCATGTTCGAACAGGGCACCGAACACGGAGTGACCGCAGAAGGTCTCGGCCTGTGGAACGGCTCCGTCACCAAGCTTTCAGCCCCCGTTGTTCCCCACATGGGGTGGACCACGGTGCAGCCGCCGGCCGGTTCACTGCTGTTCAACGGAATCACTGACGAGCATTTCTACTTCGTCCACTCCTATGCGGCGCATACAGCGCCCAGCACAGGGGAAGCGACGTACGCCGAACACGGTGAAAAATTCATAGCCGCTGTCGAGGACGGCCCGCTCAGTGCAGTGCAGTTCCACCCAGAAAAGTCCGGTCCGGCAGGTCTGAAGCTCCTTGCCAATTGGATTGACAGCCTCGACGCTTCTCACACATAGGAGAACCAGTGACTGAAGCAGACCGCCTTGTGCTCTTTCCCGCAGTCGACATCGTCGACGGCAAAGCCGTTCGCCTGCACCAGGGCGAAGCCGGCACCGAAACCGACTACGGTCAGCCGCTGGAAAACGCGCTGAAGTTCCAGGAAGCCGGAGCAGAATGGCTCCACCTCGTCGACCTTGACGCTGCTTTCGGCCGCGGTGACAACAGAGCCATCATCAAGGAGCTCATCGCCTCGGTCGACCTCAAGGTCGAACTCTCCGGCGGTATCCGCGACACCGCGGCACTCGAAGCCGCTCTGGAAATCGGTGCAGCCCGCGTCAACATCGGAACGGCAGCTATCGAGAACCCCGAATGGACGGCCGACATCATCCGTCAGCACGGTGACGCCGTTGCGGTTGGTCTCGACGTGCGCGGCGAAATGCTTGCCGGCCGGGGCTGGACGAAGGAAGGCCGCAGCCTGTGGGATGTCATCGACGAACTTCAGGCAGCCGGATGCTCGCGCTACGTCGTCACCGACATCAACACTGACGGCACACTCAGCGGACCCAACACGGAACTCCTGCAGAAGATTGCAAGCACCACCGGCACGCCGGTCACCGCTTCCGGTGGGATCTCATCGCTCGATGACCTCGTTGCTCTGCGCAAGCTAGTGCCCGCCGGTGTGGACTCCGCCATCATCGGCAAGGCTCTCTACGCTGGCCGATTCACCATGAGCGAAGCACTCGACGTCGCTGGCCGTCCATGACAAGCGGCAACCCAGACCAGCCTCAGCTGCCCGAACACCTCAAAGGCATGTTCGGCAGTGCTGCGAGCTCAGACGGGTCTGTGTCGCCTCACGGTCAGGATGAATCTGTGGGGGAGGGCAACCAGGCTGACTCTGCGGGAGCTGGAAATCACGCTGACTCCGCGGGAACCGCGTGGAAGGGCCGCGAGCTCAAACCCAACCCCTTCTCTGGCGATACGGGTGAAGCTGACCCTCAGGTGACGGCGGCGCTTGAAGCCGCAACGGCCAATCCTTTCGACCCGGCAGCCCACATCGGGGTACTCGAAGCGCTGAAGAATTCCCGTGTCTATGCACCGATTCTTCCCGAGGCGCTCAGCAAATCTGTGGGTGAACACGGGCTCATGGTCGACAACAGTTCGGACATGGCTATGGTGCGCCTCTCATCGGAAGACGGCCGTGAGGCCACACCCTGCTTCACCGCAATTCCGCTGCTTACTCAGTGGGGCACTCAGGCAAGGCCGGTGCCGATCGAGGCTGAGCGGCTGGGCTTAGGTGCAGTTGATGAAGGTTCGCAGCTGGTCATCATAGATCCGGGCAGTGATCGCGCGTTTCTCCTGCGCCGACCGGCTCTGTGGGCTTTTGTGCAGGGACACGATTGGACGCCGTCGTGGGCGGACAGGGAAGTCGCGCAGGCAATCGGTGATACCGCAGCGCAGTTTTCGTGGATCGCCTCCGTGGGCGCAGGTCCCGGCAGCAAGAGGCTCATCACGGGCGGCCCCGAACTGGCTATTGTTCTCACGCTCGAAGGAGAACCTGACTTCAGTGCTTTCCAGGCTCGCCTGGCCGAGCACCCTGTCATTGTCGACCGAGTCGACTCCCTGACCATCACCGTCCGCTGAGCATCACGCTGCGCTGAGCCCAAAGGCCAATAGCCGCGACGTCATGTGATGCCCCGCCCACGCTTTAGCAAGAAAAACTCCCGTTAGCAGTGGTTGCTAAGCCGCGGATTCCGGCTAAGCGGTGTCTGTGTGCGGCTAAGGCGCGGATTCCGGCTGCCGGGTGTTTTCGCGCCACCGAGTTCCCACCCGAGGCGCTCATTCCGCCCGCCGAGAAGGCGCGAGGTGCCGCCCGCGTCGCCACCGAACCTCCGCCTCGTCATTGAACTGTCCCGGGGGCTCTGCCCTATTTCGGTGATCTGCCCTCAGGCACTTCGGCATCTGGTGCCACACCTACCCCTTTCCGGCGCCCCCCATACCTGCGCCCACGCTTTAGCAAGAAAAACTCCCGTTAGCAGTGGTTGCTAAGCCGCAGATTCCGGCTA
>CABTZE010000059.1 GCA_902489215.1 uncultured Brevibacterium sp. | reverse complement strand
CACCCTCCCATCCGGCAACACCGCCGCAATCAAGTACCCGGACGCGAGCGAATATAAGGACACAGATGGCGTGTCGGAGCTCGGCGATATCGTCATGGTCCCGCCCGTGCAGGCTGCACGCGATCGTGGCGACCTGAGCGCTTCGCCGATGTTCGAGCGATTGACCTCGGCTGGGGTTTCGTGGGCCGACGGCAGTGAGTACAGCTGTGATGCCATCATCTGGTGCACCGGCTTCAAACCACACCTCAGGCATCTCAACGGGCTCGAATTGACTTGGGAGAACGGGCATCCAGTCACCGCGGGAACTCGAAGCCTTGATGTTCCTGGTCTGCACTTGCTGGGGTATGGCGATTGGACGGGGTTTGCCTCCGCGACCATCATCGGTGCCGCCCGCACAGCGAAGTCTGCGGTCACGGACGTGAGCGAATACGTGCGAAGCACTCAAGCACAGTAGCTTCCCCGATACCAATGAGTATCGAGTACTGCTTCGGCTGGCGCATAAGTGGACGGGACAGCCCTGGAACCTGACATCAGGATCGAGTTGTCAGCCTGCCGACACCAATGAGCAATACTGCCATCACAATTGCCATAGCAGGATTTCCTCCCAGCAGACCGGCCCAAGCGGATCCGGCCACAGCGACGAGCGACTCCTGGAAGAACTCGTCGATGCGCATGAGCCCATCATCCCTTGGGCAGCCCCCATGCAGCCGGCGGCCCGTTGAATATTGCGCACCTCAGTGCGTACATGCCCCCTTAGAGACAGGCATGAAGAAGGCCCCTGATCGGCGTTTCCACTGATCAGGAGCCTTATCTTGTGCCCGCGACAGGATTCGAACCTACGACCTTCTGCTCCGGAGGCAGACGCTCTATCCACTGAGCTACGCGGGCGAAAAGCTCTCCAACTGTATCACGCGTCAGAAAGCCGAAAGGATCAGTGACCCTTGATCATTTTGCGAGCCGGCACATACTCCCAGTGCCACGGCTCATACTTGCTGGACTTAGCCCAATCGGGGTTTTCCCAGCCGTACTCGCCAGCGTTTGCAACAAGCCAGTTGTACTGCTGACCGCTGGCCGATGCGGTGCCTCCGCCGAAGTCGATGGCGATGCCCCAACCGTGCATCGAGGTGCCGGGCTTGGCAGCAAGTCCGGGCTTGGAAGAGGCAACTGCCTGCTGCGATCCAATCGGACGGTAGCTGTCGGTGATTTCAAGATCCTTGCCGGTGTCGGCCTTGTATGCGGCGTTCATCTGAGCGAAGGCGACTGCTGCGTCTGCACGGAGCTTGTGCCCACCCTTGCCGATGCTGCACATCCAATCGTCAGGGAGTTCTCCGTTCTTGGCTTCGCCCGTCGGAGCTTCGCCGGAGCAGCCTGGAAGCGCAGTGCGTTCGATAGTGCGCGAAGCAGCGTGGGCCTTGCCGCCTTCAGAGCTCAGAACGCCGCCGGAAAGGCTGCTGTCCTGGCCAGAGGTCGAATCGCCGCCCTGAGCGCCCGCACCGTCAACGGCTTCTGCGCGCAGGCCATCCGGTGCATCGCCGAACTCTTCAGCCTTCGCGTAGGCCGATGAGCCCAAGCTGGAGCTCATAACAGCGAAGCCACCGCCGATCACGCCGAGCGCTGCGACTGCAGCGACAGACGAACCGGCAAGGCGACGGCGCATACGGTAGGCGCGGAGACGAGAGCCATCCGACCCGCGAACAGTCGCCGCAGCAACGGGAGCGGTAACGGCCGGAGCGAAAACCGTTTCAGAAGCGTGCGCTTCAGCCGCCGAGGGCGGGGCGTCGGCGTGACGCATAAAACTGAACTTGGCGCGGCGTGCAGAGCGCTTTTCTGCACGACGAATATCCCGCCGGCGCATAGGCTGGCTGTTCGATCCTGCGTCCACGTTCCTCCCTCGGCAATACATTCACGGGTGCGCCATCATCGAAAGCGCTCGATGTTACAGCAGTGTAACGACCAATAACGATCTTCACAATTCTGTTACGCAACGAGCGTGTTGATCACAGGCAGATCACCGCCGAGACGCATTTCACAGTCGCATCAGCTGGACGATTCACGCTGCATAGCATCGCGAACCTCACCCACGAGCTCCTCGAGCACGTCCTCAAGGAACAGCACGCCGACCGGCTTGCCCTTTGCACTCATGACGCAGCCGACATGATTTCCGGCTTCCTGCATGCGCTGCAGAGCATCTTCGATTTCGTCATCAGCTGAAATCGCGACAAGCGAACGGAAGCGCTTCGAGGGCACGGGCTTTTCATAGTCAACCTCATCCTCAACAAAGAGGATGTCCTTGACGTGGATATACCCCTTGGGGGTGCCATCGGCACCAAGAACGATGTACCGCGAAAAGCCCTTCTGCCCCACAAGGCCGGAAATGCGCTCCGGAGTCACGTCCGCGGCAACTGTCACGACCTTCTGAATGGGGACCATTACATCGGCAGCCTTTTTGTCGGAGAACTCCAAGGCCCCCTTGAGCAGGCCGCCCTCGTCGGCCAACAGACCCTCGCGCTTGGATTCGGCGACGATCGCCTGAACCTCTTCCACCGTGTAGGCGGCGTTGACATCATCGCGCGGAGTGATCCCGAACAGCCTCAGCATCCCATTGGCGAAAGCGTTGAGCGGATGAATGACAAAGCCGAAAAGCTTTGCCAAGAAAACCAGCGGCGGCGCGAGAAGCAGCACCGCGTGCTTTGCTTCCGCCAAGGCAATGTTCTTCGGGATCATTTCGCCGACGACCACATGCAGGAACGTCACGATGGAGAGCGCGATCGCGAACCCGATGGCACTCGCTGCAGCCGGAGGAATCCTCATCCACTCGAGAGGACCCGCCAAAAGGTGATGAATAGCCGGTTCAGCGACGTTGCCGAGCATAAGGGAGCAGACCGTAATGCCCAGCTGGCAGATCGCCAACATAAGAGACACGTGCTCCATAGCGTAGAGCGCAGTCTTGGCCGAACGGCGCCCCTGATCGGCCAAGGGCTCGATCTGCGATCGGCGCGCCGACACAACGCTGAACTCGGCAGCAACGAAGAATGCATTGCCCACAATGAGCACGACAAGCCACAGAAGTCCCAACCAGTCGTTCACAGTGCCGCCTTCGAATAGTCGGGAATCATGCGCAGACGCTCGATCCGGTGCCCCATCATCCGCTCGACCACAAGTTCAGCACCGTCAATGCTGATGCGCGCGCCGACTTTGGGGATCTCGCCTAAGCGGTAGAGAACGAGCCCGGCCATGGTCTCGTAGTCAGAATTCGAGGGAATCTCCATACCGGTGGCCTCGATCACCTCGTCCGGACGCATCATGCCCGGCACAATCCACGACCCATCGCGAGCCGGTCGGACCATGACCCGCAGGCGATCATGCTCATCAGCAACTTCGCCGACAAGCTCTTCAACAACGTCCTCCAGCGTCACAAGGCCCGCGGTCCCCCCGTACTCATCGATGACGACGGCGACCTGATTGCCCTCCCGGCGCAGAAGAAGCAGGAGCGGCTCCAGTTCCAGGGTGTCCGGCACCTCGCGAAGTTCAGACATCAGGCCGCCCGCATAGGCGTCCTCACGCTTGCTGAAGGGAACCGCAATCGCGTGCTTGACGTGCACAATGCCCACAATGTCATCGCGCGAGTCACCCGCGACGGGGAAGCGCGAAAAACCGGTCGAACGCGCCTGAGCAATGATGTCAGCCGCCGTGGAGTCCTTATTGACAGACACCATTCGCGTACGCGGGGTCATAATGTCCTCCGCAGTGAGCTCGGAGAAGCTCAGGGTTCGGGCCACAAGATCGGCGGTCTGCTCATCAATCGCGCCTTCATCGGCAGAGTGCCGAACAAGAGCTGTTAGCTCGTCAGCCGACCGACCTGCCGAAGACTCTTCCTGAGGCTCGATTCCCATTGAGAGCAGCGCCTTGTTCGCCGATCCGTTGAGAAACGCAATAACCGGCTTGAAGACAACCGAAAAGAAATACTGGAACGGAACAGCGATCTTCGCGGCCGCCATCGGGGCGGAAATGGCCATGTTCTTCGGCACAAGCTCACCGATCACCATCGACAGGAAGGTCGAAATGATGAGTGCGATGAAGAGCGACAGAGACTGCGAGACGGCGGCGGGAAGGTCAAGCGCGCCGAAAAGGCGTCGGAGCAGGACACCGACAGAGGGCTCCATCAAGTAGCCCGTCAAAAGGGTCGTGAGCGTAATGCCGACCTGCGCGGCAGACAGCTGAGTCGACAGGTGCTTCAGACCAAGATCAAGATACTTAGCTCCGCGTTGGCCCTCGGCAAGAGCCTTGTCGACATCGTGCCGATCGAGCGTCAGAAGCGAGAATTCACCGGCAACAAAATAGCCCGTGCCGACGATCATGAGGAGGGCCAAGCCCAGATACAGCCACTCCACTACGAAACAGCCCCGAACATCGCCGAGGCACATGCAAGCCCGACGGTCAACGCCGGGCCGAAACTGACATATTTCATGAGGCCATCGTAACGAACCGCAGATGGGAAACGATAAGGCGACCACACCCCGCAGTCACCCCGAAAACTCCAAGGTGACAGATGACACAGCCGAAATTGAAACCTTGCGGGATACTGCCCGACCAATTGGCTAGACTGGGTCGCGACGTCGTTGTACCCACCCAAGCTTAGGAAGAAGGCGATCAGCGCCGTGTCTGAATCGAACCCGACCATCACGGCCGATGACTTCGGCTCGAACGAATGGCTGGTTGAGGAGCTCTACGAGCAGTACCGGAAAGACAAGAACTCAGTAGACAAGGCCTGGTGGCCTGTCTTCGAGAAGTACGAAGCTCAGAGCAGCGATTCGGCCTCTGCCGCACAGAAGGCGGCCCCGCAGAAGAAGGCCCCCGCCGCATCTTCGCAGAGCACACAGAAGAAGAGCTCGACGTCGTCCAAGGGCGTGACCCCTTCGTCGACGGAAGCGGAAACCCCGAAGGCCGAATCCAAGACCGCCGCCTCCAAGAAGTCTGCGGCCGGCAGTGCACAGAAGACCGCCTCCGCACCGCAGGATGCCGAAGACAAGGTCACGAAGCTGCGCGGACCGGCCAAGGCCGTTGCCGTGAACATGGACGACTCAATCAACGTCCCCACCGCAACGTCGTACCGTCAGCTCCCCGCCAAGGCGATGATCGACAACCGCATCGTCATCAATTCGCACCTCAAGCGCACACGCGGCGGCAAGGTCTCCTTCACCCACATCATCGGCTTTGCCGTGATCCGCGCACTCAAGGCCATGCCTACCCAGAACGTCTACTACGACGAACAGGACGGCAAGCCCGCAATGGTGCAGCCGGCCCACGTGAACTTCGGACTCGCGATCGACGTTCCCCGCCCCGACGGCACCCGCATGCTGCTCGTACCCAACGTCAAGGCTGCTGACACGCTGACCTTCCGCGAGTTCATGACCGCTTACGACGACCTCGTCGAACGCGGCCGCAACGGCAAGCTCGGCGCTGAAGACTTTGCCGGCACGACCGTGTCGCTGACCAACCCCGGCGGCATCGGCACCATGATGTCCGTCCCCCGCCTCATGCGCGGGCAGGGTGCCATCATCGGCGTCGGCGCCATGAACTACCCGGCGGAATTCCAGGGCGCTAGCCAGGAGACCATCAACCGTCTGGCCGTCTCCAAGGTCGTCACCCTGTCCTCGACCTACGACCACCGCGTCATCCAGGGTGCAGGATCGGGTGAGTTCCTCAAGCTCGTTCACGAATACCTTCTGGGCGGCGACGGATTCTACGACGAAATCTTCGAGTCGCTCCAGCTGCCCTACGAACCGGTTCGCTGGATGCCCGACCTCGATGCCTCCGACGCCGACGACGTCAACAAGACTGCCCGCGTCATCGAGCTCATCGACTCGTACCGCACCCGCGGCCACCTCATGGCGAACATCGACCCCCTGATCTACCGCCAGCGCACGCACCCGGACCTCGACATCAACAACCACGACCTCACCCTGTGGGATCTCGAGCGCTCATTCGCAACCGGCGGATTCGGCGGCAAGCCCGTCATGCCGCTTCGCGACATCCTCGGCCTGCTGCGCGACGCCTACTGCCGCACGACCGGCTATGAATACATGCACATCGCAGACCCGGAGCAGCGCCGCTGGTTCCAGTCGAAGATCGAAGTGCCGCACGAAGAGCTCACCCGCGAAGAACAGGGCCACATCCTGGGCCGCCTCAACGCCGCAGAGGCGTTCGAGACCTTCCTGCAGACCAAGTACATCGGCCAGAAGCGCTTCTCACTCGAAGGCGGCGAATCGACCATCGTCCTGCTGGACGAAATCGCAAACGAAGCTGCTGACGCCGGGCTGGAAGAAGTCGCCATCGGTATGGCCCACCGCGGCCGCCTCAACGTGCTGACCAACATCGCAGGAAAGTCCTACGCACAGATCTTCCGCGAGTTCGACGGCGTTCAGTCGCCCGAATCATTCCAGGGCTCCGGCGACGTCAAGTACCACTTGGGCATGGACGGCTCGTTCACCTCGCCGGCCGGCAACACCACCAAGGTGTCAGTCGCTGCCAACCCCAGCCACCTCGAAACCGTCAACCCGGTTCTCGGCGGCATTGTTCGTGCCAAGCAGGACGAACTCGACCACGGCGAAGAGGGCTTCGGTGTTCTGCCGATCCTCGTCCACGGTGATGCTGCGGTCGCAGGTCAGGGCGTGGCCTTCGAAACCGTGCAGCAGTCCGAACTGCGCGGCTACCGCACCGGCGGCACGATCCACGTGGTCATCAACAACCAGGTCGGCTTCACCACCTCGCCCGCATCGGCCCGCTCGTCGTTCTACTCGACCGACGTCGCCAAGTCGATTTCGGCCCCGGTCATCCACGTCAACGGCGATGACCCCGAAGCAGTGTTCCGCGCCGCACGCCTGGCATTCGAATTCCGCCAGACGTTCCACCGCGACATCTTCATCGACCTCGTGTGCTACCGCCGCCGCGGACACAACGAGGGCGACGACCCGTCGATGACTCAGCCGGTCATGTACTCGCTCATCGACAAGAAGGCCTCGGTGCGCAAGCTCTACACCGAATCGCTCGTCGGACGTAAGTTCATCAGCGACGAACAGGTCACGGAAGTCGTCAAGGACTACCAGAACAAGCTCGAAGCTGCTTTCGAAGAAACGAGGGAAGCCGAGAAGTCCGCAGGTGCCGACGCCGGCTTCCCGCAGAAGATCGACATCGCACCGAGCGACTTCGGAACCGAAATCGAAACCGCCGTGTCGAAGGAGATCGTCGAAAAGATCGGTGACGCACACGTTGACGTCCCCGAAGACTTCGAAGTCCACAAGAAGCTGCGCAGCCTGCTCAAGAAGCGTCAGGAAATGTCCCGCTCCGGCGGCATCGACTGGGGCTTCGCAGAACTGCTGGCCTTCGGTTCGGTGCTTATGGAGGGCATCCCTGTCCGCCTTGCCGGTCAGGACTCCCGCCGAGGCACCTTCACGCAGCGCCACGCGGTGCTGATCGACCACGACAACGGCAACGAGTGGACGCCGCTGGCCAACCTCACCGACGACCAGGCTCGCTTCTGGGTCTACAATTCGCTGCTGAGCGAATACGCAGCGATGGGCTTCGAGTATGGCTACGCCGTCGAGAACAAGAAAGCCCTCGTACTGTGGGAGGCCCAGTTCGGTGACTTCGCCCAGGGCGCACAGTCGATCATCGACGAATACATCGCGTCCTCGGAACAGAAGTGGGAACAGCTCTCCGGTGTTGTCCTCCTGCTGCCCCACGGCTACGAAGGCCAGGGCCCGGACCACTCTTCGGCCCGCATTGAGCGCTTCCTCCAGCTGTGCGCGGAGAACAACATGACGGTTGCCTACCCGTCGAACGGCGCATCGCACTTCCACCTGCTGCGCCGTCACGCACACACCGAGAACAAGCGCCCTCTGGTGATCTTCACGCCGAAGTCCATGCTGCGCCTCAAGGCTGCCGCCACGGATGTCGAACAGTTCACCTCCGGCCGCTTCGAGCCGGTCATCCAGGACACCACCGTTGAAGCTTCGAAGGTCAACCGCGTGGTTCTTGTCTCCGGCAAGTTCTACTGGGACCTCGTTGCCGAACGCAGCAAGCGCAACGACGAGACCACGGCAATCGTCCGCATGGAGCAGCTGTACCCGCTCGACACCGATGCGGTGAAGGACGCGCTCAGCGCTTACCCAGCGGATGCTGAAATCGTGTGGGCTCAGGAAGAGCCGGAAAACCAGGGCGCTTACCGGTTCATGGCCCTGCACCTGGACCCCGTGCTCGACGGCCGTACCCTGCGCCCCGTCAGCCGCGCTTCGTCCGCTGCTCCGGCAACCGGTCTGAAGAAGGTTCACGACTTCGAACAGGCCGAAGTCATCAAACGGGTTTTCGATAAGTGACCCCGAAGAGGCGCACATCGATCGTCGTGGCCGGTGACCATCTGGTTGCCGGCCACGGCGACGGTCGCGCCCTGGGCTGGGTTGGCCGGGTGGCCGTTCGCACTCACCCGGCGCTCGAAAACGCCAGGTTCTACACTCTGGCCGCCCCGGGCGAAGACTCCGCACAGTTCGCTGACCGCTGCATTGCCGAAGCTGAGCTCCGCTTCGGTGAAGACGACGACAAGCGGCTGGTGCTGGCTCCCGGCTGCGCCGACATCGCCGCCGGAATCTCCACGGCGCGCTCCCGCCTGAACCTGGCGAATATTCTCGACCAGGCACTCAGCCGCGGGTACTCAGCGTTCGTCGTCGGGCCGACCCCAGGTCGCAGTCAGAGCGAAAACCGCCAGATCGAAGAACTCAACCGAGGTTTTTCGGAAGTCGCTCTGCGCCGCAGCATTCCCTACGTTGACTGCTTCACTCCCCTGGCCGACCACGCTGTCTGGCAGAGGGAACTGGCCACTTCCAGCGAAGGCCTGCCCGGTCAGGAAGGCTACGGGCTGTTGTCATGGCTGGTGCTCAACCGCGGCTGGTTTGAGTGGCTGGGTGTCGACGACGTCACCGCCTGACACGAGGCGCAGCTCACGTTATTTGGCGTGAGCGCAACAGTGTGCAAGAATACCGTAGTTGACCAGGAGGAGATCATTATGAGCAAGCGCGGACGTAAGCGCAAGGACCGCAGGAACAAGCCCGCTAACCACGGCAAGCGCCCCAACGCAGGTCGCTGATCCTCGGTCTCATATAGACGCAAAGGGCGTGATGGTGTTAATCACCATCACGCCCTTCTTGTTTGTCTGACAGCAGTGTTTGGCATCGGCGCCTTTTATGCGGCGCCGCCTTCTGCTGCTCAACGCTGTCGGCAGTTCAGCCCTGCCAGCGGATCTGGGTGCGCTCGACCGTGATCCTGGCGCGGATGCGGTCCGCGAGCCCTTCCGGTGCGACGTCGCAGTTGCACGAGCGACGTACGAGCTCCTTCAGCATTGATTCGATCTGATATTCGTCAGAGCATTCTTCACAGTCGCGCAGATGAGCTTCGATTGCCTGACAGGCTTCGGGACTGAGCTCACCGTCGAGGTAGCCATAAATGCGCTCCAAGCTTTCCATGCGACAGGAACTCCAGCGGTTTGTCTCTGTCATTTCTTCGCCTCCGTCTTTGCTGTGCCGATGCCCCGCTCCGCCGCGTAGTCAGCGAGTTTTTCTCGCAGCTGCCTGCGTCCGCGGTGCAGACGTGACATCACCGTGCCGATAGGCGTGTCCATGATTTCGGCGATTTCCTTGTACGGGAGACCTTCGACGTCCGCGTAGTACACAACCATGCGAAAGTCATCCTGCAGGCTGGCCAGCGCTTCCTTCACGTCGGAGTCGGGCATTTGGTCCAGCGCTTCGAGCTCTGCCGAACGTCCCTGGCCCGAGGTGTGGCTGGCTGCCCGGTGCAGCTGCCAGTCCTGAATGTCGTCATCACTGGATTCCAGCGGCTGGCGCTGTTTCTTCCGGTAGTTGTTGATGAACGTGTTCGTCAGGATCCGGTAGAGCCACGCTTTCAGGTTGGTTCCGGGCTTGTACTGGTGGAAGGCCGCGTATGCCTTCAAATACGCCTCTTGGACAAGGTCTTCAGCATCTGCAGGGTTGCGCGTCATGCGCATTGCGGCCGCGTACAGCTGGTTGACGTACTGCAGGGCGTCGGCTTCGAAGCGCGCTGAGCGCTCTTCGTCCGTTTCGCGTTCAAGATCAATCGGTTCACTCATCACGGTCAATGCTACGTCGCCGTGATGTGGGGCCTCTGGGAAGTCGGCTGTCCGGGTGCCAGACGCACCGGTCGCCGGGGCTTCGGCTGACGTCTGTCGCTCTTTGCACAGGACCATGCGGTCTCCTCTCGATCTGTTCATTGGAAACAACGAAAGGCGACGTACAACTATTCCGAGGTGCAGGTCATCGACAACCAACTCTGCCGTTTGTGTTCATGGGCGATATGCTGGGATTGCTCTCGAAAGAAAGGACGCAGCTTTGTCTCTCGTACGGCTTATTGCCCGCCCCATGCTTGCCTCGTCGTTCATCGCCAACGGCGTCAGCCGGGCACGCCGCCCCCAGTCCGCTTCTATCGCCCCTCTGACCCGACTGCTGGACGAAAAATTTGACGTCCAGGTCAGCCCCGACCTCGTTGCCCGCGGTGCCGGTGTTGCGCAGATCGCCGCCGGCAGCCTGCTTGCAATCGGCAAGATGCCGCGCCTGTCTGCCGGTCTGCTTGTGAGCACCTACCTCATTGATGTTGTTGCAGAACAGCTTGACGGTGAGTCCGAGAAGAAGACCTCGCTGGTCACTAAGACTTCGCTGCTCGGCGGTGCTCTGCTGGCGGCTGTTGACACCGCAGGTCGTCCCAGCCTGGCGTGGCGCGCCCGCCACGCCGCCGAGAGCGCGTGGGACAGCATCGAAAAGCAGTCCGCTAAGGCAATGGACACCCTTACGCCGAACTCCTGATGACTGACAATTTCACCACGTGGCCCGCACCCGCTGTTTCTCAGCCGGTGCGGGCTCGTGTTTCTGTTCCCGGTTCGAAATCGCTGACCAACCGTCTGCTTGTGCTGGCTGCCCTCGCCGAGGCGCCATCGACTCTGCGGGCACCGCTCATCTCGCGCGATACTCAGCTCATGCTCGATGCGGTTGTCGCTCTTGGCGGTGCTGTTGAGCACGACGGTGACACTGTCCGCATCACCCCTATCGAAGGCGTTCCTGATGTCCCGGCCGAAGTCGCGTGCGGTCTGGCTGGGACCGTTATGCGCTTTGTGCCATTCGCAAGTGCCGCAGCCGGTGTTTCTGCACGCTTCGACGGCGATGAGCAGGCCCGGGTCCGCCCCATGGGCACCGTGCTGTCTGCACTGCGGGAACTCGGCGTGGATATCAGCTCCGACAACGAGTCTCT
>CABTZE010000058.1 GCA_902489215.1 uncultured Brevibacterium sp. | reverse complement strand
TGGTGAGTTCCGCCTCGTTCGTTTTTGGGGTGGGAGCACGAGGTGTGGGTCCGGGCGCTGGCGAGTGTGCGGGTGCGTCCGAGCCAGCTAGACGAGGCGACTAACCGGCTGCCGCCACATACCTGCATCACACCCGCAAGTGAAAGAAACACCCGTTAGACGGAATCTGCGCCTTAGCCGCACAAAGACTCGCCTTAGCCGGGATCTGCGCTTTAGCAACCACTGCTAACGGGAGTTTTTGTTGCTAACCGGTGTGCGGGTGCATCAGAGCCAACAAGACGAGGCGACTAACCGGCTGTTCCCCTCTGACGGGTGGGCGGGTGGACTGGTGTGCCCATGAATTTCACCTGCGGACGCACGGCCGCGGAGTTTTGTGGGCAAAGCAGTGGCCGGGTTCCACATGGAACCCGGCCACAGCACACACAGAAAGGAGATATCACCGGGACTTCGAAAGTACTCCGGAAGCATTGGTCCGACTCAGAACACTGCCCATCGTCTTCGATACGCAACATCCGGAGTTTTTCCGATGCACTAGCCACACTATCCGGGAACCGCGGAATCTCAAGGATTCTGCCCAAGCTTTTCGAACGATATGTCGGACACCCGACGCCGAAAGCGGCCACTTTGCAGATTAGGCGACAAAACAAGGCAAAAATTGCCGGATCGTCTCAATACTCCACCTAGACAGCAGAACCGGGGAGGACCGACGAAGCTAGGAACCCAGCCGAAGCCTCACCGAGGTTTTTCCCCTCACCCCACAGTGGGCCGCCGCAGATGGAAGTCCGTGGCTTGCTGATAAGCGTGAGCCGCAGCCATGCACTGAGCTTCGGTCCACGGACCACCAACAAGCTGTGCTCCCAAAGGCGTTCCTCTGCTGGTGAAACCCGTTGGGAAAGTGACTGCGGGGAACCCACACATGTCAATCGGAGCGGTTGGAGTCAAGATTCGCTCCATCAGGGCCGAGCCGGCAGTTGCTCCTGCCATATCTTCGTTCGTTGGCGAGGCCTGGCCGACCGCGGGCAGCAGCAGGAAGTCGATGCCGCTCATGAGGTCGACCATCTTGCCCGTGAAGTTTCTGCGACGCTCTTGCAGCCTTGCATAGTCGATCGTGCTGAGTTCCAACCCAATGTCGACCAAGCTCGCCAATTCCGGCCCGTACTCTGATGCTCTGGAAGGGTAGGTGTCCCGGTGTACATCTGCAGTCTCTGCACCACAAAGGGCTGCCCAGTCTGCGCCAGCTGCTGGCAGATCCGGCGTTGACACCTTAACCACTGTCCAGCCCAGCTCACGGAACACATCTGCAGTTTCGACCAACATCCGCTGAGTAACATCGTCGAATTGGCTGTTGAGCTTCGAGTCGATGCCCACCGTCCAAGGTCGCGGCGTATCCAACAGCTGTGAATACCGAGGCACAGGACGGCGGGACGCGGTCGGATCATTCTTGTCGCGGCCTGCCAGAACTTCGAGCATGATTGCGCAGTCTTGAGCTGACCGGGCCATGGGGCCAATGTGGTCAAGACTCTGGGCGAGGGGGAAGCATCCGTAGCGGCTGACCCTGCCCCACGTGGGCTTGAGTCCAGTAATTCCGTTAGCGCTTGACGGAAGGCGAATAGACCCGCCAGTGTCGGTGCCGATGGACCCAAAGCACATGCCTGCGGCTGGTGCGACACCTGACCCGCTGGACGAAACGCCGGGCCACGTGTTTTCGTCCCACGGGTTGACGGGCGTCTGCAGGTCGGGGTGGTGACCCGAGTACGCCCCTTCCGTCATCGCGAGCTTTCCGAGATTCACGGCTCCTGCCTCGCGCAGCTTCACAACGATAGTGGCGTCGAAGTCAGGCACAAACCCGTCATGAATTGCAGTGCCGGCACCTGTTGCAAGGCCTTTTGTGTTTGCCAGGTCCTTGATCCCAACTGGAACGCCGTGAACACCGCTTCGGATACGCCCTTTTCGCCGATCTGCATCGGCAGTCCGCGCCGCTTCAATAGCTCCTTCTGCATCGACGGTGCGATACGACTTCAGCGTTCCGTCTAGCTTGTCGATCCGCTCAAGCTGAGCAGAGGTCACTTCTTCTGAAGTAACTTCGCCCTGTCTGATGAGTTCGGCGATTTCGGACAATTCAAGATAGTGCAGTTCATCCACGTTGATGCTCCTCTGATCCTCAGCAGAAAACTTTTCTGCTGAAGCCGACGATACTGACGTACAGTACGGCCGCATAGAGGGCGTCCGTCTTGCGGACCAGCACAAACCGGCCGTTCCCTCACCCAATTGTGGGCCGAGGGAACGGCATGAGCGCTTCGATAGCAGCGGCGACTCGCAGCACTGTCGCTTCGCGGTAGGGCATGCCGACGATCTGCACGCCGGTAGGCACTCCTGCCGAGCCGATGCCGCTTGGCACTGACATGGCGGGCATCCGGTTGGCGATGTTGAACGGCACCACTTGGTGTGCTTCCCAGTAGAAGCTGTGTTCGCCGTCAGGCCGGTCGATGCCGGTGGTGAAGTCTTCCCCAGCATCAAGATCTTCAACAGCCGAAGTCGCCGTGATGAGCACGTCAACCGCGTCGAGCGCCGCAAGCAGCTTCTGCTGAATGTCAGATTCGATGAGAGCCGCTTCCAGCAGCGAGGTTTCCTCGGCAAAGCGCTTAGTCCTGCGGACGAACTCCTGCGTGTAGGGCTCAAGAACCGTGATGTCTCCCCTAGCCTGCCGCTCAATGTTGGGCGCCAGAAGTCCACCGTAGTGGGCCATCGAAGCCCGCGTGACGTCCTCAAGCTTCAGCTGAGCATCAACCGGCACGACCTGCGCACCCGCCGCCTCCAACGCCTCGGCAACTCGTTCAACACCAAGGCGCGTTGACTCATCCAGCTCATAGCAGCCCAGGTCAGCACTGACCCCGATCCTCCAGCCGCTCAAGTCTACGTCGTGTACCTCGGTCCCCGCAGGCACCTCCTGCCCAGAGGTGTAGCTGTACTGCCCGAAGTGATGTTCCACGGGGAACGATCCGCTGACGGGAATCGTCGACATATCGAACCTTGACGGCCCCATGATCTGGTTGAAGACCAGCGCGGTGTCCGACACGGTCCGCGCCAGAATGTGGTCGCCGCGATACCAGTCGATGTTCATGGGCACTGCGCCGGGCGTGCGCCCGTACGAGGTCTTCAGCCCGGGCAGACCGCAGAAAGCCGCGGGGATTCGGGTGGACCCGCCGATGTCGCTCGCTGTTGCAAAGGGTGCGAAACCCGCAGCAACTGCCGCACCGGAACCTCCCGAGGAGCCGCCCGGGGTCTTGTTCGGGTTGTACGGGTTACGGGTGACTCCCCATTCGCGGGTGTGGGTGAACGTTGCGCACGACATTTCCGGCGTGGTGGTCCGTCCAAAGGGAATCGCTCCGGCTTGTTTGAGCCGAGCAACGATTTCTGCGTCCTTGTCGGCAACATTTCCCTGCAGAGCTTGGGAGCCGCGTGTTGCTGACAGGCCCGCCACGTCGTGCTGTTCTTTGACGAGGAACGGCACGCCCAAAAGCGGCCGTTCGGCGTCGTGGTAGGAAGATCCGGTTGTGCAGCAATCGCCCGCACCGTCCTGATAGCGCTGTGTGGCTTCCATGGCGAGCGCGCGAGCGGATTCCACCTGCAGATCGACGATTGAGTTGATGCCCGTGGCTTTGTCGAGCTCCTCAATTCGCTCAACCAGATGGTCGAGCACCTCAAGCGGGGTGAACGTACCGGCGCGGAATCCGCACAGGAGCTGGCGAACGGAAAGCCAGTGCAGCTGATCGGCAGTCATAGCACTCCTTTGTGGTGACTTATGTCGGTGCGTGGCAAGCCGTAACGGCTTTGCCCTACCTTAAAGCCCACACACGGATTTCACTATGATCAGCCGACCGCATTCAGCCTTCACGGCTGACCGGCTGGCCCCACACCACAAGCTTCTCCAGCCAAAGACACGAGCCCAGTTCACCCCGCCCGGCGGGGCGTGTCAGTACAGTTTGTTGGCTCCACCGTCAGCCATAAGCGTCTGCCCCGTCATGTACTTCGAGTCGTCCGACAGGAGGAACGCAACGATTGGTGCGACGTCGTCGTGGGGGTCGCCGAAGCGGCCCAGCGGAACCTTTTTCAGGCTGGCTTCGTACATTTCGGGGAACGCTTTCGCCCACGCTGCAACACCTTCGGTCAATGCCATGGGGCTGACGATGTTGACGCGGATGTTGTCTGCCGCCCATTCGTTGGCCACAACGCGCGTGAGTCCTCGGATCGCCTCTTTTGCCGAGGCGTAGGCCGCCTGGGTGGGCTGGCCGACAATCGCTGCTCCGGAACCGAAGTTGACGATCGAACCGCCGCCCTTGAGGTGGGGGTAGGCGGCGAGCATGAAGTTGCGGGTTGCTTCGAAACCCGTGCCAAAGGACAGCTTCCATTCGTCTTCGCCAAGGTCGGCAAAGGGCGCTTGTTTGGAGGCGTGGGCGTTGTTGACCAGGCCGGTCAGGCCACCGAACTCTTCTACCGCGAGCCCGACGGCCTTTTCTGCAGTTTCCGGCAGGCTGACATCGCCTGCAAGAAAACGGATGCTGTCGGGGAATTCTGTTTGGAGTTTCTGGCCTTCGTCTTCGTTGATGTCGACGGCGACGATTTTCGCACCGCGCTCTGCAAGGAGCCTGCTGATTGCTCCGCCGATGCCGGCCGCTCCGCCTGTGACAATGATTTTCTGACCGTCGAGCTGCATGTGCTTCTCCTTTTCTTCAGACTGTGGCTAACCGCCGAAGCGGCGGTCCGCCGAGGACTGCACACCGCCATTATCGCACTTTCTGGCCGCCGTCAGGTTGGGCTGCCGCTGGCCTGACCACCACCGGCCGTGCTGCGATCGGCCTGCCGCACGACAATCGCCAAAAGGAGCGAGGCGCCGCCGGCTACCGCGGCGAACATGACTGCCGCTGTGATCGGCACTGCGACTCCGCCCGTCCCGGCAGCGGCACCGAAGGCCAGGGGGACGGCGAGACCCGTGATCCGCTGGGACATGCCCATGGCTCCGAAGTGCGCCCAGGGACGGAACGATCCGATGGCAGAGCGGTTGACGTTGAGCACTGAGACGACGATTGTGCTGGCCACGACCGGTCCGCCCAGAGCAATGCCGACCGCCACCATCCAGGGCTGATTGCTGATGGCCGCCATAACTCCGCCTATACCGGCGATCACAGTCGTGATGATGAATTCGACGTTGCAGCGCACAAATCCGCCGCGGGCAATGAACGCGGTTGAAAGAACAGACAGCAGTTCACGCAGAACCAGGCCCACACCGATTGCCGCACCAACGGTGCTTCCGGCACTGGCTTTTTCCACGGGCAGAACGGATCCGTGCAGCAAGAACATCAGCGGCGTGCTGCAGGAGACCACGAGAGCCAACATGAGCGTCGGCGAATGCACTGTCGCTGAAACTGAGGCCGCCATGGCCGCCAGCGGGTTCAAAGAAGCGCCCTCTTCTGTGCGCACGGGCCGGGGGAATCGGTAACTCAGTGCCCCGAAGGTCAGTCCCAGACCAACCAGGAACCACCACATGATCCACGCGAGGTCCTGAGACAAGACCGCCGAAATGATGAGGGCGGACCCGAGAGCTCCACCTCGTTGGAGGATGACGTTGATCCGCTGACCGTCCGTCTGTCGCGGCCCCAGGAGGTTCGAAAAGTAGGCGATCCCGGGGATGTACAGCAGGCTCGAACAGACCGAGAACAGGGTTGCGAGCACCAGCCACGCCCACCCGTGGACAGCGTCGAGGGCAGCGAACAGCGCAAGAATTGTGACAAGGCCGCCGGCGATTCGGGTGACTCGGCGGTTGCCGATCCGGGTGGACAGCGCCGTGGCGAAGGAATCAAAGGCAATGCCCGCTCCCATGTAGAGGGCGAGCGCAATAGGCCTGATTACGGGGTCGGAAATGGACAGCGGGATGGCTGTCATGAGCAGCGTGTGCACCCCGAAGTACAGGGAAATCTGCGTGGAGATCGCCCAGTATCGGCGGCTGCGCCTGCGAAGCTTCGCCCAGTCGATTCTGTGCCGCCGTCCCACGCTTGTCCTTTCTGCTCACTATTGCGTTCGCTGCGCGCTGTACCCAGCCGCCCGGTGTCCTCGGCCCCGCTGCCGTCAGCGCACTCAGTGGCCCCCTTACGTGCCATGGCTTCGCTGCCACAGCAGTGCGGTTAGGAGCGCTGCCGCTGATTCTGGGTTATCAAGTGACACTCCCAGTGTCGATGCTATGCGCCCGGCTTTTACATAGACGGCCGGCCTGCTGATTCCCAGCTGCCGCGCCACGGCAGCTTTCTGCCCGCCGCACAGCAGGTAGACCCACAGGAATCGGAGATCTTCTGACGAGGCGCCGCTCACCTCCCGCGGCGTGTTTCCGCGGGTTTCGGGGCTGGTTGGGGTGGCGGGTTTCAGCAGCGGTCCAAGTTCGGCGTGGGCGAATGCGCTCATCCGCGGGTCGTCGCTGAGGCTGGACACGAGCCCGTTGAGCCGCAGGTCGGAGAACCTGTAGAAGGGCTGACGGCGGATGGACATGCCGGCGGCGACGTGGGCGGCTTCGACGGCGGTGGGGATGTCATCGGCAACCGGGACGAGGGTCTGGCTCAGCTGGCCCGCCCCTACAGTGATGGTTTCGGGGATTGCCTCGGTGAGTTCACGACACAGTTCGGCGGTGAGGTCGTCGGCTGTCGCGGCACCTGCCTTCCCGCCGTCAGCATCCTGACCGCCCACGCCCTCGGGAAACCCGAGGATTGCGGCGACGGTTCCGGTGCGCCATGCCGTTGTTACGGCGGTCATCCCCAAGCGCTCGGCTGCGGCCACAAGTTCCAAGCGCAGGCCGCGTTCGCGCAGCTGGTAGTCGGCCGCTTCGTCTTTGGTGACTACCCCGCCGGCGTCCCCGGCTTCGACCCCACCGGCACCGCGGTCGCCGGCAATGCCACCGCCGCACATCTTCACTGCGATCACCATGTATCCGCCGGGACCGTGCAGGTCGGCCGTGCGGCCGCGCTTGATCGCTTGCTCTTCGCTCATGTGCGCAAGCTCTGACACGAAGTGGTCGCTGGCGCGCATCCGCAGGTCGTAGGTGGTCTGTGAGTGCGCGCGCACAAGCGTGATGGCCTGGCTGGCTCGTTCAAGGACCTCGCCGACATAGGGGTCGTCTTCACGTGCCGAAGGGGCAACCACCCGACCCCACCTGCGGCCCTTCACACCCACGGGGACCGCCTGGGCAGCAGCCGGCGGCCAGTTCTCTATGGCTGCAAGGCAGTCAGCGGGCGCGTGGGCCAGGATCCGGTGAGCGGCGTCTTCCAGCACCACCGGCGAACCCAGGCGCGAGGCCGCTTCGTGCACGATCAGGCTTTCATCCGCGCCGCTCAGACTCAGTTCCGTGAACACTTCGTGCAGTTCGCGGGTGCGTTCGACAATGCTGAGCTGCTGGCCGATGAGCATCCGATGGGCTTCCTGCGTGATCCGCACAAACCGGATGCGGGACCGGAAAGCTATGACGGGCATCCCCACTTCCCTGCCGGCCGCTGTGAGCACCTCGAGGGAGCGGGGGTTGGCAAGCCCCGCCTCGTCAACTGCCTGAACAGCGAACCCCACGGCACCGGCACTGCGCGCCCGGGCGAGGAAAGCACGGGTGCGTTCGACAGAGTGCTGGAAGGCGGGCGAGGAGGAGAGCAGCAATTCTCCTCCCTCCAGGAGGTCGGTGACCTCCTCGGTTTCGGCGATGTGGACCCAGCGGATCGGGGTGTCGAGGTGCCGCTGGCCTGCAAGAACCACGGGACTGCCGAGCTTCGCTTGGGGAAGCTGCAGGAATTTACGGATGGTGAGGTCGTGCGTGCCGTCGGCTGCCGGCACTGAGACGGTCTCTTCCCCAGCACTGGTTTTCTGAGAAGAACTGGTGTCCCGCATGGCACCCGCCTTTCACTGTGTAAAGAAAGCTTTGGGGTGACTTTACAGAATGACCTTGGCGAGGATGGTGTCGTGGGACATACTGACGCGGATAAGACGAACCGCTGCCCGTCTGTACTGCGCTCAAAGCCGCATTCGGCACAGTGTTCAGCAAAGCCGCTGGACCACCATTGAACCGCAGCTGGACCTGATCGCAGAGGGGCACCGTGAGCAAAGGGGCTCTTATGAACATCGACGTCGATGACGCTGCGCGCACATACGAACTCGACCGGGCGCACGTTTTCCATTCGTGGTCAGCTCAGGCGCAGATCAACCCGATGACCATCACGCGCGCCGAAGGTTCGCACGTGTGGGATGGCGAGGGGCGGAAGTTCCTCGACTTTTCATCGCAGCTGGTCAACACGAACATCGGACACCAGCACCCCCAGGTCATTCAGGCCATTAAGGACCAGGCTGATTCGATTGCGACGATCGCCCCGTCCCACGCCGTCAAGCCGCGCTCTGAGGCTGCCGCGCTCATCACCGGCCTGGCACCAGACGGCATGGACTACGTGTTCTTCACCAACGGCGGCGCGGATGCAAACGAAAACGCTGTCCGTCTGGCCCGTCTGCATACGGGACGCCAGAAGGTGCTGTCGGCCTACCGCAGCTTCCACGGTGCCACGAGCCTGGCGGTGAACCTCACGGGCGACCCGCGCCGCATTCCCAATGACATCCCGGGCGAAGGTGTTGTGCACTTCTTCCCGCCGCACACCTACCGGTCGCACTTCGGCACGGACAACGAACAGGATGAAACCGAACGCGCCCTGCGCCACCTGGAAGACGTCATTGTGCTTGAGGGCGCGCAGAACATCGCAGCCCTCATTCTTGAGACGATTCCCGGGACCGCCGGCATCTACGCTCCCCCGCAGGGCTACCTTGAAGGTGTGCGTGAACTGACCCGCAAGTACGGAATCATGTACATCGCTGACGAGGTGATGGCCGGCTTTGGTCGTTCCGGTTCGTGGTTCGCTTTTGAGCAGTTCAATGTCGTTCCGGACCTCATCACCTTCGCCAAGGGTGTGAACTCCGGCTATGTGCCGCTCGGCGGAGTCATCATGTCCAACGAGATCAAGAAGACCTTTGATGACCGCGTTTTCCCCGGTGGTCTCACCTACTCCGGCCACCCGCTGGCGACCGCGGCTGCAGTTGCGACGATCAAGGCCATGCGCGACGAGGAAATGGTGGAAAACGCCGCACGCCTGGGCGATGAAATCATCCGCCCGGCGCTCGAGAAGATGCACGCCAACCACCCGTCGGTCGGTGATGTGCGCGGCCGCGGCTGCTTCTGGGCGATTGAGCTGGTCAAGAACAAGGAAACCCGCGAACCCCTAGCCCCCTACGGTGCGACGAGCGAGGCGATGAACGCCACGATCGCCAAGATCAAGGAGTACGGTGTTCTTCCGTTCGCAAACTTCAACCGCATTCACGTGGTGCCGCCGCTGAGCACATCGGACGAAGACGTTGCGGCGGGCTTGGATGCCATTGACCGTGCCCTCGATGTCGCGGATACGTTCACGGAGTAAGGAGCCACGATGTTCGGACTTCCCACAGCAACACTGCTCATCATTGTGGGCATCCCCCTGGGATGGATTGCCTACACGCTCATCTTCTTCTTTTCGTCGTCACACTGGGGTGCCGAAGATGCAGAAGAAACCCCAGCCGGCACCAACGGTGCCGGTGCGGGACAGGTGAGCTCCACCTCGTCAGCTCAGGCAGGCCGCACACCAGGGGCAGCAGCACCTGAAGAAGGAGGTGCGCTGTGAGCATCGAACTGACATTCCTCATCATCTACTTTGTCGCCATGATTGCGATCGGCGTGTGGACCATGCGGCGCAGCTCAACTGGCGAAGAGGGCTACCTGCTGGGTGGTCGCAGTCTGGGTCCGGCGGTGACGGCGCTGAGGCTGCAGTCGTCGTCGATGTCCGGCTACATGTTCCTCGGTACGGGGTCGCTTGGCTACACGCAGGGCTACTTCGGCATGTGGTACGCGATGGGTGACATCGGCGGTGGTGTGCTCAACCTGTCGATTCTGGGCAGGCGCATGCGCAAGCTGTCGCAGATCCTCGGATCGCTGACCTCGATCGAGTATTTGGAGCACCGCTACCCGTCGACGTGGACGCGAGCGGTAGCCGCACCAATCGCGCTTGCGTGCATGTTCCTGTACGTACTGACCCAGTTCATTGCCGGTGGGCGCGGGCTGGAAATGGTCACCGGCATTGACTTCAAGTGGTCGCTGCTCATTGCGATCGGTGTGATTGTTCTCTACACGTTCCTGGGCGGATACCTGGCTGTTGCGTATTCGGACTTCGCGCAGGCGATCATCATGCTGATCGGCATGCTGTGGATTCTCATTGCCACGCTCATGGCGGTTGGCGGTCTGACCGCGGGCAACAACGCTGTTGCCGAGATCAACCCGAACCTGCTGACCATGTGGGGTCCTGATGGTTTTGAGTCCGTCCAATGGGGTGTGATCATCGGTGCGCT
The DNA here is from genome assembly GCA_902489215.1 of uncultured Brevibacterium sp. Lineage (GTDB taxonomy): Bacteria > Actinomycetota > Actinomycetes > Actinomycetales > Brevibacteriaceae > Brevibacterium. The sequence continues at coordinate 890 of CABTZE010000058.1, read as the reverse complement.
GCTGATCTTCTCGATTGGCTACATGGGCTACCCGCACGTCAACGTCAGCCACATGGCCATGAAGAAGCCGTCGGTCGCGCGCACTGCGGCGCTGTACTCCACGGGCTTCAACCTGCTGTTCGTGCCAGCCCCGTACCTTATTGGTGTTATGGCGCTGGTGCTGCTGCCAAACCTGTCGGACCCGGAGCTGGCCGTGTTCGGAATTGCCGAGGCGGTGCTGCCGAACTTCGCTGTCGGCATCGTCATGGCTGCGATCATGGCGGCGATTATGTCGACAGCGGATGCGCTTCTGCTGCAGAGCGGCACGATCGCGTCCCACGACCTTTTTCAGCGCTTCATCAGCCGAAGCAATTCACAGCGCCAGGCGGTGTGGGTTTCGCGAATCACGGTTCTGGTGCTTGCTGTGATCGGATTTGTTGTTGCTTTGACGGGTGCGCCCGGTGTGGCTGACCTGGTCATCTTCGCGACCACGATCCTCGGCACGTCGTTTGTTCCGGCGTATGTTGCCGCCGTGTGGTGGAAGAAGGCGAACACCGCCGGAGCGATTTCGTCGATGATCGTCGGCGCTGTTGTTCCCGTTGTGTGGCAGCTAGGCGGTCTGACGGAGAAGACGTCGATCGACCCGATGGCAACAGTTGTTGTCTCCGCGCTGACGCTTGTTGTGGTTTCACTTGCCACGCAGAAGGCCAACCCCGTGCCCGAGCACATCGTCGATGCCCTGAACGAAACTGCGAAGGTTGGGCCGATTCCGGCTCGCCTGGCCATGGGACAGAACCCCGGTCTCGCCGCGCAGGTTCCGGTGGAAGATGAGGCTGGTGCTGGTGACGGTGCGGCGGGCGGGGCTGGCCCCGCGGGGGCCGGGTCGGCGGGGGGCGGGGGTGGGGGGGGGC
>CABTZE010000057.1 GCA_902489215.1 uncultured Brevibacterium sp. | reverse complement strand
TGTTCAGGGTAGGAATGGCGATCGCCATGGTGGTTTCGTTGAGGATTGACACGAAAGCGGCGACGAGAAGTAGCCAGATGGCGCGCATTCCGGCAGGGTCGATCGCATCATTGCGGTTGGAGTGACTTGGGTCAGGACCGGGTGAGTTATTGCGACGACGCGAGAGCACACACAAACTCTACGCGACCGGGAGCCTAGTTGCACCGAACTTGCCCGTGACGTTGAGCAGTAGGCACAAAGGAAACTCCGGCTAGTTGCGGCTGATCAGGATGCGTCTGGTGAAATCGCTAATAGCTACGACGCTTTCGCAATCAGTTTGTTCTAATCGAGACAGGGTCCACCACCCGTTGAAAACAGGTGGTGGACCCTAGCTTTTCACGAAATGCCCTGTGCAATTTGCGCCCAATTTGCTGGAACAACAGTCGGACCTGCGTCGTGCTACAGCGCACCCCACAGATGGTTCGAAATTATCTGACTTGCTTAGTTAATCCATCACCGCGAAAGATCAGAATAAAATTCGCGGAGTCCGTATGTCCACGGCGGCAGTTCTTCAGACTGTCCTACCTCGTTGACGAGTTTTCCAATGGCGCTGCTCGAGATCTCTACTTGATCGCCGATCTTGTGGGTGAATCCGTTTCCTGGTTCGTCCCTGTCCTCGGTCGGAGCAAACAGCGTGCCAGTCATCAAGAGGAAACCGTCAGGGTACTGGTGGTGGTCCCCAAGTGCCGCTGCGACCAATTCCTCAAAAGTACGGCTGAGCTGATCGACCGAGTTCAGACCGTCGAGAACGTAGCCGTCCGTGCCTGTCACTTTCAAGTGAATCTGCAAGGAACGCGCATCGTCGATGGTGAAACTGTCGTCGAAGAGGCGAATGAGAGGACCCACGGCACACGACCTGTTGTTGTCCTTCGCCATGCCCAGCAAAAGCGCTGAGCGGCCTTCAACGTCACGGAGGTTTACATCGTTGGCAAGCGTTGCGCCGCGAATTGCACCGCTACCGGTGACGAGCAATGCCAGCTCCGGCTCCGGGTTGTTCCATTCGGAAAACTTGGGAATCCCAATATGGTCGCCGGTGCCGACCGAAGACAGCACGGGAGCCTTGGTGAAGACCTCAGGGTCCGGCCCAAGCCCCACCTCGAGGTACTGCGACCACCAGCCCTTTTCCTTCAAGGCGGCTTTGACCCTCGCAGATTCCTCGCTGCCCGGCTTTACATTGCCGATGTCAGCGCCGATCGAAGCTGCTACCTCCGCTCGGATGGTATCTGCGCGTGCAACATCGCCGCCTGCGCGCTCTTCGATCACGCGCTCGATCATGGAGCCAGCAAAGGTAACTCCGCACGCCTTCACAACCTGCAGGTCGATCGGAGCAAGAAGAGTCGTCTGCGACGGACGCACTTCGGACACTCCGTAGGCGCTAACCACATCCGATGCGGTCCAGGTGGGTTCGCCCTGCTGCACGACAGAGCCGATGATCTCGGCTAGGTCGTCCAGTTCGAGCAGGCTCGACATGCTCGAGGCGTAGTTCGAGAGATCGAAGAAACCGTTGTTGGCGTACGCGACCGGGACGGGTTTCTCACGTGCCGGATCGTAGATTCGGCCGACAAAATTGCCCTGCTCCTGCGGCAGTAGGTCAACAATGCTCTTAGTCAATGGCCCACTCACCGTCTACTCGACGATAGATTTTGGCCGGGTTGCCGTCCCGGAGTTCGACAGGCAAGTCGGCCTGCTCGAAGTCCTGGAATGCGACGGGACGCAGGAACCTGCCGATAGCAGCTGTGCCGACCGACGTGGACTGGATCGTAGAAGACGGGTAGGGGCCACCATGATTCTGCGCGTAGGAAACAGTGACGCCTGTGGGCCAGCCATTGCGCAGAAGACGTCCGCACTTCTCAGTCAGAACGCTGATGACCTCTGTCGGGTTTTCGCCGTCCACCGTCTGCAGCGTTCCAGTGAGCTGACCTTCGAGAAGCTCCAGCACCTGAAGGAGTTCAGCTTGTGAAGCGTAGTAGATGATGACTGCTGCCGGGCCGAACATTTCAGTTTCCAGAACCTGGCGAGCCGCCTCAACATCGGCGGCCTTGATCTGCAGCAGACCAGGGGTCGGCGGGTTGTGGGTGCCGGCGCCGACAACTGTTTCTACATTGTCGACGTTCTTAACGGATTCAAATGCAGAAAGGAACGAATCCCGAATGCCCTCGGTGAGCATGCCCGGGCCAAGAGCCTGCTGTGCAAGGAGGTCAGGGAGCTCTGCATTAACAGTTTCCTCAGCAGCCAGAGGGGCGAATACCAGGCCTGGCTTCGTGCAGAACTGACCGACGCCCATCGTCACGGATCCGGCGAAGCCGGCCAGAATGTCGCTGCCGCGTTCATCCCAGGCCCGCTCGGTGATTACAACAGGATTGAGCGAACCAAGCTCGCCGTAGAACGGGATGGGGTTCGGACGCGATGCAGCAACGTCATAGAGCGCACGTCCACCGCTGACAGAACCGGTGAACCCAACGGCCCTCACCAGTGGGTGTTTGACCAGTTCCGTGCCTTCTTCACGGCCCTCGATGGTTTCAAACAGCCCGTCGGGAGCACCGGCCTCGCTCAGCGCACCCTTAACGATTTCGGCAGTCTTCCAACCGAGCTCACGATGAGCGCTGTGGATCTTGTGTACGACTGCGTTGCCCCCAGCCAGTGCGGCAGCAGAGTCGCCGCCGATCACTGAGAATGCAAACGGAAAGTTACTTGCTCCGAAGACGCCAATAACACCCATCGGAACGTTGATCCGACGAAGGTCAGGGCGAGGGCCCATGCCCCATTCGGGATCGGCGTGGTCAATTGTTGCATCCAGGAATTCGCCGCGCTCAGCTTCTGTGGCGAGAAGGTTCAACTGAAAAATCGTGCGTGTCAGTTCGCCCTGCAGGCGGGCTTCAGGAAGGTGGGACTCGCTCATGGCAAGAGGCACGAGTTCGTCGCGGTGTTCTTCTAGGGCAGCACTGACAGCTTTCAGCCAGGCTGCTCGTGTCTGCCGGTCCGCCTGCTTAGCTACGTGGAATGCACTGGTTGCCTTGACTACTGCAGTATCAACCGAGTTGAGGCTTTTCATGAGTTAACCCTTTCTTTGGTGTGTGAGATTGCAAAACGGGATCAGCAGGGACTGCGCCCCTGCGCTGTGGCTGCCAGCCCGCCCGCTTGTAGCTGGCGGGCTGGCGGAAATCAGGCAAGGCCCAGGACCCCCGGCAGCCACAGGCTGATGGCGGGTACTACCGCGATCAGGATAAGGGTCGCGAGCATCGGGAAGAAGAACGGCAGTGATCCGCGGATGACCGTTGTCACGGGTTGTTTTGTCACCGAGGACAGCACGAACAGCACCAGCCCGACCGGCGGTGTCAGCAAACCGATCATCAGGTTGAAGATCATCATCGTTCCGAAGTGGATGGGCGAAAGACCAAAGGCTTCGGCCACGGGGACGAGAACGGGCGTAAGAATAAGGATCGCCGACGTCGGTTCAAGCACCGCACCCACAATGAGCAGAAGGATGTTGATCAGGATGAGGAACACGATCGGACGGTCTGTGATCTGCAGCAGCAGCTGTGCTGCAAGCTGAGGTGCCTGTTCGCGTGCCAGAACCCATCCGAACAGGGAAGCTGCGGCCACAATGATCAGAATTCCGCCGGTGGTTTCGACTGATGTTGTCAGTGCATACCGCAGCTTTCGCCATCCGAGGTTGCCGTAGCAGATGGCAAGGATCGCGATGTAGAGGACGCCGACAGCGGAAGCCTCGGTAGGCGTGAAGACACCGGAAAGGATTCCACCGAGGATCACAACTGCCGCACCGGCAGCCGGGAGTGCCTTCAGGACCAGGCGACCTCGTTCAGACCACGAAGCTTTCTCCAGGCGCAGGTCTTCGCGTTTGCGCGTCAACCACCAGACCATCGCGGAGAGTGCGAGCACTAGAACAATTGCGGGCAGAATGCCGGCGATGAACAGCGCTCCGACGGAAACGCCAGCGGTCACCGCATAGATGATGGCGGGGATGGACGGGGGCATCATGGGCGCGATCAGCGAAGACGCACCCGTGAGGCCGAGAGAGAACCCAACAGGGTAGCCGCGGCGGATCATGCTCGGCACCTGGATGCGGCCCATGGCCGCAGCATCAGAGATGGCCGCGCCGGAAATCCACGAAAACCCGAAGCTCGTCAGGATGTTGACGTAGCCCAGCGAACCGCGAACGTGGCCAAGAAGGGACACCGCCGCGTCGTACAGCTTGTCAGTTGCACCGGAGACGTTTGCCAGGTTCCCCAGCAGAACGAACATGGGAACAGCGAGAATGGCGAAGTCGAATACACCCGAAACGCTTTGCTGGGCCGCCAGCGCGAGATTCGCTGTTGGGTCAACGAACAGAATATAGAAGAGAGACGGCACAAACAGAGCCACTGCCACTGGAACCCGCAGTGCCAGGAGAACCAGCAGGGCTAAGAACATAATCAGGAGTGTCATCAGATTCCCTCCAGTTTGCCTGCCGGGCTGTCGCTGTCCAGGCTTTCGTCTTTATGGAACAGGCCAAGGTAAAGGCCAATGGCGGTGTGAACGAGCATGATGGCGAATCCGACAACCGCTGCGCTGTAAAGAAGGTAAGTGGGCAGGCCAGTGGCCGGCAGAGATACCGGCATGACGATCTTCACCAACAGGATTCCTGCGATGAGCATGATGATCGACGACGCAATGCTCATAACGTCTGCAAATACGCCGATCGCTTCGCTTAGCTTCTTCGGCAGGAAGGTGGTGATGATGTCAACGGAAATGTGTGCGCGTCGACTTGAAACGTAGCCAGCTGCAGTAAAGGTCAGCCACACCAGCAGCAATCGTGCTGATTCTTCTGTCCACGACAGCGGCGACTTCAAGACATAACGGGTGATGACCTGCAGCATGACGGTTACAAACACCCCTACGATGAGCACCCACGATGTTGCGCGGTAGGTTTTGATCAGCCACCGGTAGGACTTGCTGCGCTTTTCGATGTAGTCCTCTTCGAGCGAAAGATCGTCACCAATAGCCAACGGTTCACTTGAGGTGCTGGGTGAGTTCAGTTCCGTCATGGCGTTCCCTCCGCTCCTGCTGGCTCGGGTGCTTCTCCAGAGGCCAGTTCTTTTTGAATGGCTTCATATTCTTCTGCCCAAGCGACTTTGGGCAGCAAGTCCTTTTTGATTCGTCCGCGGAACTCCTCAGAATCAACATCCTCAACGACGTCCATGGTCTTGTCCTTTTTCCAGGTGCTGAGGAGGTTTTCTTCGGATTCGGTGACGCACTTGAAGTTGGCGAGGCGCGCCTTGTCTGCCGCTTGGCGAACAGCATCTGCTTCCTCCGGCTCTAGACCTTCGAAGAAGCTTTCGTTTGCGACCAGCTGAATGCCCTGCACGATGTGCTTGGTCATGCTGACGGTGCTCTGCACCTCCTGGAACTTATTGGAGTCGATGGTGGGAAGCGGATTTTCCTGTGCATCGATGGTGTTCTGCTGGAGTGCCAGGTAAACCTCGGACAGGGCCATTGGTGTAGCGGTGCCGCCGAATGTGTTGATCATCTGGAGGTACAGCCGCGCATCTGGTGTGCGAATCTTCAGACCCTTGAAATCGTCAGGGGTGCGTACCGGCTTGTTGGCTGTGACGTTGCGCGCTCCGTAGTACCAGGAACTGAAAACTCGAAGGTCGGTTTCTTCAGCCATGTCGTCATAGAGGTCTGAAAGAACTTGACCGCGCGTGCCGCTGTCATATTCGTTGGCGTCTTCGAACAGGAATGGGCCATCAACCACCTCGGCCTTTGGGTACCAAACGCCGAAGAACGCCCCGGAAGAGATCCCAATGTCCAATGCGCCGGTTGCGACCTGCTCGACAAGTTCCGCTTCGGTGCCCAGCTGCGATGCTGGATAGACCTTCAGATCAATGCCGTGTTTGGACAGTTCTTTTTTCATTGTGGCTGTGCCACACGCGTTGGCAGGGTGCGCGCTTTCGTACACGTTTGCCAGTCGGATGACTTTTGCGCCTTCTTCAGGTGCTTCGTCAGCCAGGTCTGAAATGTCCACAGGTTCGAACAGTGAGCAGCCGGTCAGCGCAAGCGCCGCAAGACCGGCTACAAGAGGTTTAAGCAGTCTGCACTTCATCGTGCGTACCTCCTTAGGGGGTTAAGCGATCTCGGAAGCTTCCTTTGGAAACTCCACGCCGATTTCGGTTGCTAGTTTTTGCAGAGGCTCGATTTGAGAGTCTGTCAGCTGCAGTGTGTGCTCATTGCTTTTCTCGTTGTCGTATTCGTATTGGCCGGGGCTTACGGCGTTGGGGCCGGATTCCTGTACTGCTGCCTGCAGCTGCCCGACTTTCTGTTCCGCAGCTTCCCGGCCGTTTAACTGGCCAGGGTTGATTGTGATGAGGAAGTGGCCGTTGTTCATTGCCGACGCAGGGTTGTCCCAGATGTCTTCTTTCTTGAAGGCGTAGGCGGCTGATGACAGTCCGGCGGCAAGCCCTTCCAGCAGGACAGACAGCCCTGACCCCTTGTGACCACCGAACGGCAGCAGCGCGCCCTGTGCTGCTTCGGCTGGATCAACCGTGGGGTTGCCTTCTCGGTCGACAGCCCACCCTTCTGGAATCTGTGTTCCAGCCTGTTTGGCGGCCATGACCTTTCCGTACGCACCTGCCGACGTTGCCATGTCAACCGTCAGTGGGTGAGCGCCGGCTGATGGCATGGCAATAGTCAAGGGGTTGGTGCCGAGAATCTTGTTGCGTCCTCCGTAAGGGGCGACGACTGGCCCGGTGGAGGAGGTGAGGAAAGAGACGAGCCCGGCAGCCGCCAGTCGGTCGGTCCAGAAGGCTCCTGCCCCGTAATGGCTGGAGTTTTCGACCGCAGCCACGGATACGCCGTGGTTCTGCGCGGACTGCGCCGCCCAGTTCACGGTTTCGCGCATCACAACCTGGCCAAGCCCTTTATCGCCGTCGATAGTGGTTGTTGCCGCATCAGGGGTTGCGATCTTTACGTTGGGAACAGGGTTGATCCCGCCGGCAACGATGGCCTTCACGTACAGCGGAAGGCGCAGTAAACCATGGCTCGTGATGCCTCGCTGATCCGCTTGGACAAGCGAAACAGCAGTAATCTGCGCATCCTCAGTGGGGACGTTGTGCGCCTGCAGTGCGGCTTTTGCGAACTGGATGAGTTCGCTGGTCGAAAACTTCATTGTTACACCTACCTATACAGAGTTAGCTAAACCTATAGGAACTTTTGAGAGGGTTCAATACCTCTTACATGGAAATGCCCAGTTGCCCGCGGGGGATCTGGAAGCCGACATTGGGCCGGGCGCCGATGACCGGTGCGTAAAGCCCCTGCGCGGTCAGCTGTGCGGTGTCGGCAACTGATGCTGCGGTGAGGTCGGGGCCGTACCCGAGGTCGCATGTCCCTTCGGTTTGCCCCACTTGGAGCGTGGGGATGAAGCGGTGCGGCTGGTGGGGGTATTTCCCGGCGAAGTTGACGATGGCCGAGCATCCGGACGCGCCGAGACCGGTGAAGATCTCCAGCGAATCAGTCGATTCAGTCTGCATAATGTGCAGCCCAGGACTTGTCGGGCGTTCGCCGAACTTCAGGGTCGGCTGCAGATCAATGTCGCCGTGCAGCTCCTTCAGTTTCTGTCGTCCTGCTTCTGTGGTCACAGTGCAGACGTTCTCCGGAATGATCACGCTGATGCCGCGTGAAACAAGTTCCGAGACTGTCTTCGCTGAAAGCTCGGCGCCAGCCTGGTCCGCGGCTGCGAGGTTGACGATGCCGATGGTCAGCGCGTGCGGGGTGGAATCTGGCGACTGAGCCCCTTCGAAGAGCGCCTTAATAGAGGACTGCACCCCCTGAATGCCTCCACCCAGCTGAATGCTTGCCCAGCCCACAGAGTTGATATCCAATCCGCTGTTGCTCATCGCTTGGCGGAAGAAATCGTTGTGTGTCTTTTCGCAGCCGTGCTCCAGAAATACAGTGGAGCGGATAGACGGATGCTGCGCGTAGCCCAGGAGGATTCGGGCGAAGACCGTTTCTGATTCACCACTTGTCACGCCGCAGCCCTCTGTGTGGGGGAGCGCGACAACACGGTGAAGGGAATTGCCCTCGTTGTACGTGAGTGCCAGCTTTTCGGCCACCTGGCCTGAGCACAGGCTGGTTGGCAGAATGAGGTTCAGCCAAGGAGGGTTGCCGTTGGTGAATGCATCCTCGGGCGAAATGGGGACGGCTGGGATGCCTGTGGGTTCAAACGCCGATTCGGCCGAAGACTCGCCCTCTTCCAGGCCCCATGCGCGCCAGATCTGAACCTGGCTTTGGCCGGTGGCCTCGCCGCTGGTTGCAGTGCCCGACGCCGCCGCCACGATCTGGTCGAAAAGTTCTGCGCCGACGGCTTCTAGGTCCGCTCCCTCAAGAATTGTCCCGGCGTTGAAGTCCATTTCGGTCTCCAGCATTTCGTACCGTTGAGTCGTGGTGACAATCTTGACGGTCGGTACGAATGGGAAGTTTGTAATTGAGCCGTTGCCTGTGGTGAAGGCAATGACATTCGCGCCGGAGGCTACTTGCCCAGCGATTGACTCGAGGTCGTTGCCGGGGGAGTCCATGAAATAGAAGCCGGGTGTGGTCATCAGCTGGCCGTAGTCGATGACGTGGTCTAGCACCGTTTTCGATGATTTCTTGCGTGCGGCGCCAATCGACTTCAAGGTGATGTTGTATAGGCCCCGGTAGAGGTTTCCGCCCGACGGGTTGCCCTCCGCAGAGTGCCCGTGTCTGCCTGCCCATTCTTTGAATCTCTTCTGCACCGCCAAGAACTTCTGGGCGGCAGCTGCTGATGACACAGTGTCCAGGGTGTGGGATTCCGACCCGATGAGCTCATCAGTTTCCGCGATGTTGACACTTCCGCCCGAGCGCACGATGAGGTCTGATGCTTCCCCGAGAACTGGGTTCGCAGATACCCCAGAAAAGGCATCTGAGCCTCCGCACTGCATCGCGAGGCGCAGAGCTGAGATGGGTGCGTTTTCCCTTTCGCTTCGCTTTACGCGGGAGACCACTGAGTTTGCAGTGGCCACGACACCGTCGATGTCTTCAGACAGGTTTCCTGTGGCCGTGAAGTAGCGAACCGTGTAGCTGGTGGAGGGGAGCGGAAGGTTGTTCAGCGCTTCGAGAACTTCGGCGTTCTCGATGGAGGATTCGGGGTGGTTGACGATGATGGCGGCACCGACATTGGGGTTGACTGCGAATCCGGCCAGGGTGCGAATGACCAGCTGGTGGTTGTTTTCGCGACGGCCTGTGCCACCTTCTGTGTGAGTTACGGCGACGATTCCGTCAAAGCCGGTTTCGGGTGACTCCGGATGCTGGGCCCTGAGCTCGTGAACCGCGTCGATCACCAGTTGTGTGCTCAGTGATGAGGCTCCGATAACAGCGATGTAGTTGCGCGTGCCCCAGCCTCGGGCTTCGCCGCGGTTGAAGCCTGGAAAGGTCAGCGCATGTGCAAGGTCGGCGCTGTTGCGCCTGATTGCCTGTTCGCCAGCGGACTCAGGATCGCTGACAGTGTCCCTATCTGCAAAGTTGATTGTCGGCGGCTTTGGGAACAGCTCTGGCTCACGGTGCTGCAACACGCTCTGCATTCGTTCGTTGCAGAGGTACTCGCCCGGGGCGATGGCAGCCGTGGCCTCCCCGAATGGAATGCCCCACGAAGTGATCAGCTCGCCTTGCTGGATTGGTTTGACTGCGATCCGGTGTCCCGTCAGCACGGGTGCGGTCACGGTTATCGAATCTCCTGCTACTTCAAGAGTTTCGCCTGCCCGGATGTCTCTGACCGTGACGGCGGCGTTGTCTTTGACGTCAGGAAGGATCAGCGAGAGGTCCATAAATTGCTCCATTGCTTATGGGGTCCGCATTGGTCTTCTGGCAATCATTGAACCTCAAATATCAGATTTATGCAATTCCTATAGCATTTTTGCTTCGTTGGTTGTAGTGTCGATGGCGTGCTGATGCATGCGGCCACTGGATGCCGGCGCTGTCTCCAGGCGCCGCGTGGGACAGCAGAGCGTTTATCAAGGCATCAAGAGAAAGAAGGGCCATGAAGTTAGGGCACGTAGGACCTGTAGGCGAAGAGGTCCCAGTGGTATTCGATGGCGACAAGGTTTTGGATATCCGGCCGTACACGGCTGCCGTTGACGGAGATTTTCTTGCAAACGGTGTCGACAAGGTCCGAGCCGCGTTTGCTGCTGGCGAGCTTCAGGAGCTCGAGGGCTTCTCGGATAGCCGGGTTGGGTCTCCCGTTGCTCGCCCGTCGGCTGTCATCTGCATTGGCATGAACTACGCTGCGCACGCGGCAGAATCTGGTGCAGAGCCGCCGAAGAACATGGTTATCTTCAATAAATTGCCCAACACCGTGGTGGGGCCGAACGACCAGGTGACGATTCCGAAGGGCTCAACCAAGACCGACTGGGAAGTTGAGCTTGGTGTTGTCATCGGCAAGCGCGCTTCCTACTTGGAAGCGCCGGAGCAGTCGCGTGATCACATCGCCGGCTTCGTGCTCGCCAACGACCTCTCTGAGCGAGAATGGCAGCTTGAGCTCTCCGGTGGTCAGTGGGGTAAGGGCAAGTCTGCGCCCGGCTTCTCGCCGGTAGGGCCGTGGCTCGTGACAGCCGATGAAGTTGATGAAAAGAATCTGGGTCTGCGCAGCTGGGTCAACGGCGAAGTCCGTCAGGATTCAAACACCTCCGACCTCATCTTCTCGGTGGACCACATTGTTTGGGAGCTCAGCCAGTACATGACGCTCGAGCCGGGAGATCTCATTCTGACGGGAACCCCGGAGGGTGTTGCACTGTCCGGACGCTTCCCCTACCTCAAGGACGGGGACGTTGTTGAAATGGAGATCGACGGTCTGGGCCGTCAGCGCCAAGTGTGCGTAGCGCACAGCTGAGGAGTTATGTGATGAGTGAAGCTTTTTCTGGACTCAAAGCGCTGGTGACCGGTGGTTCGTCCGGTATCGGCCTTGCAATTGCCAGCCGCCTGAAAAGCGAAGGTGCTCGGGTTGCGGTGCTCGACCTCAACCCGTCACCGGATGAAGGCGTCGAGTTCTTCCAGGCTGATATCAGCAGCGATGAACAGGTAGAGCGCTCCGTAGCGCAGGCCGTCGAGGCTCTTGGCGGGCTGGACATTCTCGTGAACAACGCCTCGATCGGCGCTCAGGGCACCGTCGAAGACGGGGACTTGGATGAGTGGCGCAGGGTTTATGAAATCAACGTTCTGGGAACGGTGCGTGTGACTCGCGTGGCCCTGCCTGCTCTGCGTAAGTCTGATGCTGCGGCGGTCGTGACTACGGCCAGCTGATGACCACACCCGGCTTCTATTTCATGGACTCCCCCGGCAACGA
>CABTZE010000056.1 GCA_902489215.1 uncultured Brevibacterium sp. | reverse complement strand
GTGATGACTACTCGATTTGTGACAAGAAAGAACGCCGGTGAAATACGTAACAGAACTGACCTCAGTGACCACACGATGGGCAAACAGATGCGCCAACAGGCCGGGGGGAAGAGCAGAACTGACAGGACGGCAGGTCGGGTCGCTGTGAATAAACAGGCCCGGAACTATCGTCGGAACCTAAATTCCGACTAGCCCAATAAGACTCGTTTCTGATGAGATTTTTGAACATCCGGATGGCTGCCGCTGCATCTGGGTGATCGGGATTAACACTGGGCCGATCCCCGAGAAAGCCCAAAATGTCATGGAGAGTCACCAAAGGTATACCAGATGGCCAATCGGTGTCGGGTTCGATGTACCCCATGCCCATTTCCGTAGGGATAAACACTACTACGGAATAAACCGAATAAGGCAAATGCGCAAGCTCGGCCCTGCTTGTTACCACACTGTGGGCCATCACCATGTTTCGCGACGCTCGCCTTGGAGGCCCAACATAGTATCCGGTTGCGTTGTCTACCGAAAGCAGATCCCCACTCTCATTTACCCGCCAAGTAACATCACCTTGAGAGTAATATTTCAAATCAACAACAAGTATTGAATCTCCGGTTACGATAACGCAGTCAATGTCTGATTCATATTTTTCACTCCGACCAACTTCTTCATCAGGGATATGCAACGACCAGAATGTAGCGAATCGATCCAACATCCCTTCCGCCCCAAGAGCCTTAGCGAAGTTCACCTCACCTAGCTGGCCTTTCGCGATATTGGCTTTCTTAAACCCTGATGAGCTCAAACCTTCACCCGGGGCACCAAACATTAAACTATGACCGGTTGGGAGCGGCCAGTCCATGATTTGATCTGCGTCATATTGGGACCGAAGACCTGGGTTAGTAGCTTTATCTAGGCGGTTGCGCTGAGCCTCGAGATCCCGCTCATACTCGATTTCCTGTTGTCTATTCCTTATGGCCATTAGATCCCGTTCGTCCAATTCAGCCAAACGGTCTGCTCGCAGGGCGAAGCTATAACGGAGAATTAGGATAATGAGCGAGTTCAGCCACCAAATTAACTGCACAAGACCAATGAACAACACCCTGGCCGAATTTTCGGAAGTTTCCAGATGACCGGCGTCAAGCAACCATCCTATGAAGGTTATTACCGACAGAGGAATGAAAAACTTTGGCGCTTTAATGAACTCGGCCGTTGGCGCGACTTCAAGAAGCTTGCCGGGAGTTAGCGACCGAATTTTGATGGGACGCAATACGCCCAGCCATATAATCAAGATGGTAGATATCGAGCAGAAAACCTGCCAGAAGGTCGAACGCCCCACAAAGGGGTTCGAATACCACAGAAGACCGATCGCGGACGTCGATAAGACGTAGATCCACCCGAAGGCCACCACAGCATTCAGAGGCTTTCGCGCCCGGTCTACTCTTAACGGTTCAGCCATTGTGCTTCCCACCTGCACCCACCTCAGCGGCCGGCGTCAGCGCCGGCTGATATGTACATATATTACGATAATGCTACGAGTGTCGCGGGTCCACAATCCTCAGGGAAGGCTGTTTGGGCCTTGCCTTCAAGTGCTCTATGGCAAACTCTCAGACCTAACTTTTCCTCTCTGTCTATCTCGCACAGTGACTGGTTCCGTTCACTGTTCATGGCCGGTCCGTTGATGTTGCTCACCATGTGACAAGCGAGTGACTTTGGCTGCGGCATTGTTTTCTGAGGGGTTTGCGTTGGACGCCGAGGTGTTATAGCAGCAGCGGTCTGTTCGGCAGGTTTTATTGAACCGCCTTGGCAGCTTCGAACAGCCGCGCTGGCATTGGTCGTTCAAGTTCCCACACGATCTGCATGGGTTTTTCGCCCTCGTGACTGACATACCGCGCATTACCCAGGCAGGTGTACGGTTCGGTTCCGATCTCACCGACCTTGGATTCACGCACAAACAAAACAACGTTCGAACCATCGCGTTCGTGGTTGATGTACCTCTGTCCAGTAGGTGACTCGGCCCGCGTCAAGCTTTGCGATTCCCAGTGGAAGAGGGTTTCCGTCAGTGCGTAGTCGCGGTACATGGTGCTTGGCGAATAATCAGCTGTCGACTTGTTCAGAGTCACCAGAAGAATGTCGGTTTTCAGTTCGGGAACCCATTTAACGCCTCCGCGGATGCTGCCGGGTTTTTCGCTGTTGAGTGATCCCACACCCAGGCCCGCCAGCAGTTCTTCACGTGAGTACGTTGCGTGACTGCGGATCGGGTGAGTGTCCAGACCACCACTTAGGGGTTGCGGGACCACCCGTGAACGGGACTCTTGGAACTCGATGATCTGGTCTAGTTCGTCACGCACATAATCAGTACGCAGGAGGTGTTCGAGTCCTGCTTCAATACCCTCCGAGTGCCCGCTTGGCCAGAACGAGTAGTACAACATGAGTGCTAGCGGGTCCCGCGCAAGCTCGGGTGTTACAGCGTCTGCGTTCAGAACTCGCCGATAGCCGCGGAACCTATCCGGGTCATCAACGTGCACAAAACTGCGCATCCGCTCAAGCAGAAGCTGTTCGGCAACACTGGGGCGAAAAGTGCTTCGCGTATTGGCCCAGGCTTCATATTGCTGCCACGAGTTGGGCCCGGTTACGCCTCTGTATGTGCGTTTGGCGCTGGCTTTATACACAGCTGAGAGATCGCGATCCGTCCTATCGAGGTACTCCTTCAGCCGCAGACCTTGCTGTCTTTCGATCTCCGAAGAGTTTTCATGAACATCCGCCAGAAAAGCACCGATCTTCATGTCCAGCTGGCTCTTGAGATTGCTGACAACCTCTTCCTGGACCACTGAGTCGAGCACAATCTGCGACCCTGCCGGCAGAAACGGGAAGCCTTCCTTGGCTGAATGTTGGAGGCTCTTCCGCCCCTGGCCCGTGAGGGCACGCAGTTTGATGTCGAATCGGAAGTTCTTGTGCTGGTGACCCACGAAGTCGAGGACCGTGAGGACAGATTTACCTTGTGTTCGGCGCAATCCGCGGCCCAGCTGCTGAATAAAGATGGTGGCCGACTGGGTTGGGCGCATCATGAGAATGGTGTCGATCGCGGGAAGGTCGAAGCCTTCGTTGAAGACATCGACAGCCATGAGGCAATTGAGTTCGCCACGCGCAAGCTTGTCGATTGCTTCAGCCCGAATAGTCGGATCCGTATGTCCGGTGACCGCTTCGGATGGGATACCAGCTTCGTTAAAGACTCGCGCCATGTACTCGGCGTGTTCTACAGACACACAGAAGCCGAGGGCTTTCATAGTGCTGGTGTCAGAAACGATGTCGTTAGTTGCCGCAATGATCTTCCGTGCGCGGGCATCATTGCCCGTGTATAGCTTGTTCAAACCGGCAACGCTGTATCCGCCGGCCGTGAACTGGACCTGTGAAACATCGACACCATCAGCAATCCCGAAGTAGTGGAACGGCACCAGGAGGTCGTTATCTAGCGCTGTCCACAGTCTGAGTTCGCTGGCGATGCGACCGCCGAAATAGTGCGCAACGATGTTTTGCCCGTCCGCCCTTTCAGGGGTGGCAGTCAGACCAAGAAATTCGCGGTACTCAGTGAAGTGGTTAATGAGCCTGCTGTAGGAAACTGCCGATCCGTGGTGGAATTCGTCGATGATGATGACGTCAAAATGGCCTGGGTCGAATCGGGAAAGCTGTTCTTCTTTTGAGAACGACTGAATCGACGCGAACACGTGGTCCCACGCGGTGGGTCGGTATCCACTGCAGAAAAGTTCACCGAAGGAACCGTCGCCTAGGACATCGCGGAACGTTCGTAGGGATTGTTCGAGAATCTCTTGCCTATGAGCAATGAACAGCAAGCGTGGGCGCGGCCCGTCGGTGTCCTGACACAAACGGCGGTAGTCCAACGCCGCAACCACGGTTTTACCCGTACCAGTCGCAGCCACCACGAGGTTCTTGTGAATGTCCAGAACCTGGCGCTCGTGCTGGAGGTCATCCAGAATGATGGCTTGGTGCGGGTAGGGGCGCACGTCGAGCGAACTGGCCGACAATGAAACCGGAGTTTTGTTCGTGGAGCTTTCGTTGAGTGCGTTTTCGAGGCGTTCACCGTCAAATTCTGGATCGTATGGTTCGAACGTCGGCGACTGCCAGTAGCTTTCAAAGGTTGCTTCGAACTTTTCGACGAGTTCCGGTGTCTGTACCCGCGAGGCGCGAACATTCCATTCGAGGCCATCAACCATTGCCGCGTGGCTCAAGTTTGAGCTTCCGATGTACGCGGTGTCGTAGCCCGTGTCTCTGTGGAAAATCCATGCCTTGGCGTGCAAACGGGTGGTCTTGTTGTCGTAGCTGATGTGGACTTCGGCTCCGCAGTTCTTGACCAGGAAGTCGAGCGCCTTCTTTTCGGTGGCACCCATATAGGTGGTTGTGAGTACCCGCACTGGCACTCCCCTGCGCCGCAGATAAAGTAGTTGTTCCTCAAGAACACGAATACCCGACCACTTGATGAACGACATGATGACGTCGACCCGATCTGCGCTTAGCATTTCGAGCCTGATTTCCGGGCCAAGCTGTGGATCCCCCTTAGCGTTCGTCAGAAGAGCGACATCTGACAGCGGGGTGCTTGGAGATTTGGGCGGTGTAAGTGGAGGTCGAGCTACAGCCCGAAGCTGCCTGGGCTTCTGCCCTGCAGACAGCTGGCCATCTTCTGGTAGCGCCCGGATGTTCGTGAGCAACGTGTTCACAAACTCAACACGCTGCTCCGATGTCTTCAAAGCTTTCAGTTCTTGTTCCACGTGCTGTGCAACATAGCGCGCCAGTACGTGTGGAATGTCGGCTTCATCGATACTCCGCACAACGCTTTTAAGGCGGCCTTCATGTTCTTGCAGAACGCGCTCGAGGCCTGTGGTTACAAGGCTTTCGTACAGGCCCGGCTGCAGTTCCGGAACGTTCATAATGGGCCTTCCACCGGGAATCCGCTTTGTTCAATCGTTCGCAAAGTGGGAAGATCCGGCTTTGCCCACGTGACGGCGGCGAAGTCTTCAGGCACCAGCCACTCAAAAGCATCGTGATCCGTGCTCGAAGAAATATCCGCTGAGGTTGTCACCCAATAGCAGGCAAGATCGATGTTGTTTGTGCCGACCGGAGTAACTTCACGCGTGACAAGGTCGCCGACTACCGCGTCGGTCAATCCAAGCTCTTCCTTGAGCTCACGAGCCAGGGCCACCCGAGGGTCTTCCCCGGACTCGACTTTTCCACCAGGAAACTCCCACTGCCCACCGGCAGACTTTTCCGGTTTCCGCCGGCACGCCAATACTTGGCCTTCGCGGTGAATGACCGCCCCAACGACACGGATTGATGTGCTCATGCTCACACAGTAGCGGCAGGCACTGACATAAGTTAGACCGCCGACAGGATCTGCTCGCCCAGCACGAACACCGCCATGGCCAGAACGAACACTCCGAAGCCCTTCTTGAGCTTCCTTTCGGGCACTTTGCCGATGAACGACGCCCCGATCATCGAACCCACAATCGACAGTCCCGTGAACACCAGCGTGAAAACCCACGGGATCTCGGTCTGCCCCAAGTGACCCAGCAGACCAGCCGCTGACTGCAGCGCGATGATGTACACACTCGTGGCCACCGCAAAGTTCATACCCAAACCGCCCACCAGGGCGAGCGCCGGCACAATGAGGAACCCTCCCCCAGCACCGACCAGACCGGCAATCACACCGATCATCGTGCCAAGCACAACCACCAACCACACCTTGGGGCGGCGTTCGACAGTGTCACCTCGGCGGCGGCGAATCATGCCGATACCAGCAGCGAACATCACGGTTCCGAAGATCAGCATGAGCACAGTCCCCGGCAAGTACCCCGACAGCTTGCCGCCGAAAAACGAACCCACCATCGAACCGAGCGCAAAAACCGTCCCGATCTTCCACTGCACCCGATGGCTGAACGCATGCCGCACCGCGCTGATCAGCGACGTTGTCCCCACAATGAACAACGACATCGCAATCGCCTGCTCCGTTGGGAAACCCGCCGCATAGGTCAGGATCGGCAGCGTGAGAATCCCACCCCCACCGCCGAACAGCCCAATCGTCACCCCGACAAGCAAAGCCAGGACCAAAGCGACAACGATCGGCGCAGTCACAGTCATATCCGCTGCAGTCCACTTCCCAACGACACCGGCAGGTCACTCCCAGCCTACGACCCTCACGAGGTGGAGGTTCAGCAACCGGGCAGCGGCACCTCGTTATTCATCTGGCCGGCACCGGCCGGCCATTCAGTCAGCTTCCCGGTGCGTGCGCGCAACCCAGATACCGCACAGGCCCGAAATGAGGCAGCCGGCAACCAAGTAGATCGCAACACCCAGCCACGAACCGTTGCCGATCGCAACCAGCCACGTGGCGATAAACGGCGTGAAGCCACCGGCAACCGCAGCGGCCACCTGATAGGCGGTTCCAGCACCCGAATACCGGAACTCAGCCGGGAACATCGAAGCGAAAAGCGGCTGCTGAACAGCCACAACAGCATCGTGGGCGATGTTCACCAAGATGATCGCGCAGATGACAATGCCGATGAACGCACCCTTGTCCAGGGCGAAGAAGAACGGGAACGCAAAAACCACGCCGACAACCACACCGAACAGGTACACGCGCATACGGCCGAACCTGTCAGCGAGGTAGGCAAACAGCGGGATCGTCAGAATGCCCAAACCGCCCACGAACAGATTGACGTTGAGCATGGTCTGGCGCTCAAAGCCCAGGTTGTCGACAGCAAAGGCGAGCGCGAAAGTCGTCACAACGTACATCGAGAACAGCTCGATGAACCGCAGACCGATGATCTGCACCAGCTGGGCCGGGTAGCGGCGGACCGCCTCAAACAGCGGCAGACGCTTCGGCGTGTCCTCCTCCTGCAGGCGCTTTTCGACCTGGATGAACTCTTGGGATTCGGCGACCCCTGCGCGAACCCACAGGCCCAAGGCCACCAGAATTGCGCTGAAGATGAACGGGATGCGCCAGCCCCAAGCCGTGAACGCCTCGTCAGACAGGACGCTGTTGAGAAGGGACACCGCCGCGGTCGACAGCAGCAGACCCACCGAATAGCCGATCTGCACACCGGACGAAAACAGTGCGCGCAGACCCCGCGGAGCGTTCTCAACGGCAAGCATTGCCGCACCGCCCCACTCACCGCCGACGGCCAGACCCTGCACACAGCGCAGAACCACCAAAAGCAGCGGAGCCACCCAGCCGATCTGCGCATATGTGGGCAGCAGACCGATGAGGGCGGTGGCAACGCCCATGATGGTCATAGTCCACACGAGCATCCGCTTACGGCCGATGCGGTCACCGAAGTGGCCGAAGATGATGCCGCCCAAAGGCCTGAACAGGAAGCCCACACCCAGGGTTGCAAAAGCCGCCAGACGCGATGCGACGGGACTCGACTCCGGGAAGAACACCTGCCCCAGCACAGTTGCCGCCACCAGGCCGTAGAGCAGAAAGTCGTACCATTCGACGACCGCGCCGACGAATGAACCGAGTGCGGCCCTGCGACTCTGCGCTGCAGACGGAATGCTCATAGGTGTCCTTCCCATTTCTGTGTAACTGGCTCATTGTGGCAGAGGTCACTAGGTCGGCTGCGACGGTGTCCAACTGGTGGGCGTATGGCCGACGATGCACACGGGAAGGCGATGGCTACGGCCCTTCCGGCGGCCAAACTCACGCAGTAATGCAAACTCACGCGCTAATGCAGCGCAATAACGCGCAAATCTGCATTAAACCGCAAATCCAGGCCAGCAGCGGCCACCCCAACCAGTCGGGGCGCACCCACGCAACGCAAATCCAGGCCAGTAGCCCACCCAGCGCCCCAACCAACCCAAACAACGCAAAAGCCGGGACCAACACCTAACGGTGTCGATCCCGGCTTCTGCTTTAAGCCAGCGGGCTAGGCCAAGCCGTTAAGGCCAATCGCCCAGCCTGCCTAAGCCAGTTACCTGAAAATCAGGCCTTGCCGATCACGTCGAACTTGGCGTTCGCGGTGATTTCGTCGTGCACGCGGACGGTCGCGGTGTAGGAACCGGCCTCCTTGATGTGCTTCGGCAGAGCGATCTGGCGGCGGTCGAATTCGTGACCGACGGCTTCCTTCAGTGCGTCAGCGACAGCGGTGGTCGTGACAGCACCGAACAGACGGCCGCCCTTACCGGCCTTCATTTCGATGCGAGCGGTGGTCGCCTCAAGCTTTTCCTTGAGAGCGATTGCCTCTTCGCGGTCAGCGATCTGACGAGCCTGACGTGCCTTACGCAGAGCTTCAACCTGCTTTTCAGCACCTGCGGTCCACGGCTGAGCCCAGCCGCGGGGCAGCAGAAGGTTGCGAGCGTAGCCAGCGCGAACGGTGACAACGTCACCAGCAGCGCCGAGGCGTTCAACTTCCTGATTCAGGATGAGTTTGATGTTTGCCATTTCAGTACCCCTCCGATCAGCGAGCTGAGCTCGTGTAGGGCAGCAGCGCCATTTCGCGGGCGTTCTTGACAGCCTTGGCGATCTTGCGCTGTTCCTGCACAGTCACACCCGTCACGCGGCGAGCACGGATCTTGCCGCGGTCAGAGATGAACTTACGCAGAGTTGCAGTGTCTTTGTAGTCGATGTAGGAGGTTTCACCCGCACCGAGCGGGTTAGCCTTCTTCTTCACCGGCTTCCGGATTTCCGGCTTTGCCATTTTTACTCCTGTTGAAAATAAGCGTCGAAACAGTCGGCGCAAAAGCTATAGGCGATAGCTAAAAGCTAAGCGCGCAGGCTGGACCGTAACGGCCCACAGCGGATCAGAACGGGGGTTCGCTTTCAGTGGGGCTTCCCCAGCCGCCACCGCCCTGATTCTGGTTGGGATCGGATGCAGCCCAGGGGTCGTTCTGCTGGCCGCCGTAGCCGCCCTGCTGACCGCCACCCTGGTTGCCGCCGGGCTGTCCGCCCTGCTGGCCCCAACCGCCGCCGGTCTGCTGGCCGCCGTAGCCACCCTGCTGACCGCCGCCCTGGAATCCACCGGAGCGTTCGACCTTCGAAACCTGTGCTTTTGCAAAGCGCAGGCTGGGGCCGATTTCGTCAACGTCGAGTTCCATGACGGTGCGACGCTCGCCTTCCTTCGTGTCGAAGGAGCGCGACTTCAGGCGTCCCTGCACGATGACGCGGGTACCGCGGCTGAGTGATTCAGCCACGTTTTCAGCGGCATCGCGCCACAGGGAGCAGCGCATGAAGAGGGTTTCGCCGTCGCGGAATTCGCCCGCTTTGCGATCAAAAGTGCGGGGAGTCGAAGCGACCGTGAAGTTGGCAACTGCTGCACCGTTGGGCGTGAACCGAAGTTCAGGGTCCGCGGTGAGGTTGCCGACGAGTGTGATTACTGTTTCTCCGGCCATTCTGACTCCTTAGCTGAGCGCTGACTGTTTTCGAAAGTGATTACTGAGCTTCGGGACGAAGGATCTTGGTGCGCAGAACAGCCTCGTTGAGGCCGAGCTGGCGGTCGAGTTCGTGTGAAGTTTCCGGCTTCGCGGTGAAGTCGACGACTACGTAGTAGCCTTCGGTCTTCTTGTTGATTTCGTAGGCGAAGCGACGGCGGCCCCACACGTCCACGTTGTCGACCGTTCCGCCTTCAGCGGCAACGACCTTGAGCAGGTTTTCAACAGTGGAGTCCACGGAACGCTCTTCGAGTTCCGGTTCCAGAATGAGCATGAGCTCGTACTTACGCACGTGTAACCCACCTCCTTTGGTCTGAAGCGGCCATGGTCTTTCCATGGCAGGAGGGTATGTGCAGTGCTTCCGTCATAGCTCAGTTCTACACCGAGGCCATGACACAAGCCATCCCATCTTAGTCGGTCACTGTGCTTTGGCGCCACTCGGCTTGGTGCCGGCCAGATCACCATCGGCGTTCTTCAGGTGACCCGCAGCGAACACCCACACCAGCAGACTGGCGAGCGCCATCCAGCGCAGAGCCGTGAACACGAAAAGCCACCCCGGAGCCAACCCCTTTCCGGGGTCAATCGCATCTGCGTCCGCAAGGTTGACCGCAATGAACAGCGCGGCCTCAGACAGCATCCAGAAGAAGTGCAGCACGAGGCTGTGTACGGCTGCCGCCGCGAACGGCACCAGCCACAGGGCCTCACCAACACCCGCCCGAGGTGCCGTCAACAACGCGGCCACCAACAGCACCGCTGTTATCGGCAGGGGGCCGGCAGTGGCGCCAGAGCGCAGGAAAAGCAGAACCGCAACAACTGCTGCGGCCGCAAAGAACACGACGAGCGCCGCCGCGTTGAGCCCCGAACCTTCAGCCCTGTAGGCAGCAAGTGAGAACAGCGAACCGCGGTCAATGCCGTCGGTCAGCCACATGTGAACTCGACCGGCAATCCTGCCGTCGATCACAACAAGCGCGCCCAGGATCACCATGAACAGGCCCACCACTGTCAGAACTGACTGCGTGGATCCGCGCCCCACTGCAGCAATGCTCCACCCGAGCAGCACAACAACCGCCAGCGGACTGATAAGAGCAGCAATCGCAAACATGACCGCAACCAGCACCAGCGTCGACAGGGGCCTGCCCGCAGACCCGCCCGGCACCTCGGCAGCCGGTACCTTCACAGCCAGCGCCTTGCCATCGGGACCCTCCCCGGCCAGCACCAGCGCCCACAGGACCAGAGCCAGGCCAACCGGGTCGAGTGACTGACCAATCGAAAAGAACATGACGGGCGACAGCGCGAACACCGCAAACCACGACCAGTCCCCCAGGAGCCTCAACAGCGCCATGCCCGCCAGCAGCAACGCGGCGAAGTTCAGCACCAAAAGGATCGCCATGCTTCCTGCCGGCGAAAAAACAGCGCCCGCACCGGATGCAAACCAATCGGCTGCGGGGCTGATCAGCGCAGAGCCCGTACGACCGGGCGCTTCCGGCCATGTGGTGCCCAACAGATCGTTGGCAATGGGGGATGCACACATGCGGTAGGACGCGTGCGGCATTTCCCAACCGGCCGCAATGCACGGCACCTGCCGCAGAATCCCGGCCAAGCCCACACATCCCAGCAGGGCAATCGATGCCACCGCCTGAAAACGCAGGTAACCCCTGCCGGGCGCACCGAGGAACTTTCCTCGACCGCCACCCAGCAGGGGTGCTGCAACATCAGCCGGTGACCGCATGGATCAGTTGCCGCCCGACGAATCCGACTTGGGCTTCTGCGGCTTTTCCGGCTTAGGCTTTTCCGGTTCCTTCGGCTTTTCCGGCTTCGGCTTTTCCGGTTCCTTAGGCTTGTCGTCTTCCTTTGGCGGTTCCTTCTTGTCGCCCTCGTCCGGTTTCGAATCTTCGTCCGGGTTCTCGACTTCCGGTGCCTGCGTTTCCTTAGGCTTTTCTTCCTTCTTCTGTTCCTTCTTCTTGGTGCTCGGACGGTCGTAGTTGCGCTGCACCGGGGCGCTGCGCGAACCACCGCTCTTGTT
The DNA here is from genome assembly GCA_902489215.1 of uncultured Brevibacterium sp. Taxonomy (GTDB): domain Bacteria; phylum Actinomycetota; class Actinomycetes; order Actinomycetales; family Brevibacteriaceae; genus Brevibacterium. The sequence continues at coordinate 104 of CABTZE010000056.1, read as the reverse complement.
CTTCGGCTTTTCAACATCCGGCAGTTTGCCGCGCTTGGGGAACTTCTCGACGTCCATGCCCTTCATGGCACCCTGCATGTAGCTCGTCCACGCGATCGTGGGAT
>CABTZE010000055.1 GCA_902489215.1 uncultured Brevibacterium sp. | reverse complement strand
GCCCCCCCCCGCGGGCGGCCCCCCCCCCCCCCCGCCCCCCCCCCGCCTTTTCTCACCACCGGGGGGGGGGGGCCCCCCCCCCGCCAGTCCGCGTGGGCGGCGGTGCGCCCCGCCGCTGAAACCGCGGGACTGACCGGTGTGACCGCCCACAGCCTGCGCCATTCGTGCGCAACGCACCTGCTGGAAGGCGGCGCGGACATCCGTGCGGTACAGGAGCTGCTGGGGCACGCCTCGGTGTCGACCACGCAGATCTACACCAAGGTCACGGTGCAGTCCCTGCGTGAAGTATTTGCATCTGCCCACCCCCGGGCGCGGTAGGGTAGGAAAGCAGCAGCAAAGAGAAAGGTGAGTGGTGTGGACAACCAGCAGGAAATCGACATCGATGTCCCCGAAATGGGGCCCACTGGACGTCCGCTGACTGATTTTCCAGTCCCACAGCCGGTTGAACAGCACGGTCCCGCGCGGATCATCGCGATCGTCAACCAGAAGGGCGGGGTCGGCAAAACCACCACCTCGATTAACTTGGGTGCAGCACTTGCCGAATACGGAAGGCGCGTGCTCCTGGTGGACTTTGACCCGCAGGGAGCGCTCTCGGTGGGGCTCGGCATCAACCCGCACAGCGTTGACCAGAGCGTCTACAGCCTGCTTATGAACTCCCGCCTGGACCCGCACGATGTCGTCCAGAGCACCGACGTCGAGGGCATCGACGTGCTGCCGGCCAACATCGACCTTTCTGCCGCAGAAGTGCAGCTGGTCGGCGAAGTCGGCCGCGAACGCGCGCTCGATCGCGCCCTGCAGAAACTCGCCCCGGAATACGACGTCATCCTGGTGGACTGCCAGCCCTCGCTGGGTCTGCTGACCGTCAACGCGCTGTCTGCGGCCCACGGGGTCATCATCCCCTTGGAAACCGAATTCTTTGCCCTGCGCGGTGTCGCACTCCTCGTCGAATCCATCGAAAAAGTGCAGGAGCGGATCAACCCGGCACTCGAAATCGACGGCATCCTCGCCACCATGTTCGACACCCGCACCCTGCACTCGCGAGAAGTTGTGCAGCGCGTCGTCGAAGCCTTCGGCGACAAGGTCTTCGAAACCGTCATCAACCGAACCGTGAAGTTCCCCGACGCATCCGTCGCGGCAGAGCCCATCACATCGTTTGCGTCCTCGCACCGCGGTGCTGAGGCCTACCGGACACTCGCCCGCGAACTCATTGCCCGCGGGGGAGCGCCCTGATCGACACGGTCGAAAATCCCCGACCCGCTGAAGCCGCAGCGACCCACGACGGAGCGGATGCGGCCGAAGGCGGGTTCACGGTTGAGCTGGACGTCTTCACGGGACCCTTTGACGTCCTGCTCGACCTCATTGCCAAGCGTCGTCTGGACATCACCGACATCGCCTTGGCCGAGGTGACTGACGAATTTCTGGCCTTCACGGCCCAGCTGCGGGACGCCGACCACGCATCAACCACGGAAGGGCTTGAACAGCTCTCGAGCTTCCTCGTGGTGGCAGCGACTCTGCTCGACCTCAAAACAGCCCGCCTGCTGCCGCAGGGCCAAGTGGAGGACGAGCTCGACCTCGAACTTCTTGAAGCCCGCGACCTCCTGTTCGCCCGCCTGCTGCAGTACCGCGCCTACAAACAGGTGTCCCTGCTGTTCCGCGAGCACATGACCGCAGCGGGCATGCGGATCCCGCGCACCCCGGAACTCGAAGAGAAATTCCGCGACATCCTTCCGCCTCTCGAGTTCACAGCAACCCCAGAAGTCATCGCAGCCCTCTACGCCACGGCCATCAGCCGAGACCACACCCCACCGACCGTGGCAGTCGACCACCTCCATCTCGAGCACGTCAGCGTTGCCGAACAGCGCTCCGTCATCCTCGGGGAGCTTGCCAGCCGCGGGCGGATCGACTTTGCAGAACTGGCGGCCGATGCCGAAACCACACTCGTCGTGGTTGCGCGCTTCCTCGCGCTGCTCGAACTCTTCAAAGCCCACCTGTGCGACCTGCAGCAGGACACACCGCTGGGTCCACTGAGCGTGGTTGCCGCGGCTTCTGATGAGGAGCTGCGCAGTGCTGACCTGGGCGAATCAGAACAGGACTCGGAACGGGACAGGGAGGACTGACGTGCGCGAAGACTGGTACGAAGCTCTCGAGGCGGTGCTCATGATCTCCGCTGAACCGCTCACTTCCGACGACCTCGCGCAGGGGCTCGGCATCGACCGAGAGTCTGTCGAAAAAGCACTGGCCGATTTGGCTGCCGACTATGACGGACTCGGTGGTTCGGTTCGCCGCGGCTTCCAGCTGCGCGCATCCAACGGCGGATGGCGCATCAGTTCGCGCGAAGAACAGTTCGACAACGTCAAGGGCTTCCTCGTGCGCGGCCAATCATCGAAGATGTCGCAGGCAGCACTGGAAACCCTCGCCGTCGTCGCCTACGCCCAGCCGGTCACCCGTGCACGCATTTCCGCCATCCGCGGAGTCAACGTCGACGGGGTTGTACGCACCCTCTTGATGCGCGGACTCATCGTCGAAGTCGATGGCGACGACGCCGGGGGAGCACGCCAATACGTGACATCACAGGTGTTCCTCGAGTCCATGGGCATCGACAGCCTCGACCAGCTGCCGGACATCGCCCCCTATCTGCCCGAGGATGTGCCCGCCGACGACTGAGTCCCGCAGGTGGGGGCTGGCCGGGCACAGCCGGCCCGGCCTCTGCGACAATGGGGGACATGAGCACGAAAGACTCTCGCCTCCCCGGCCATCCCTCGAAAAGGCCCTCGCGCCGCAAGCGCGCTGAACGTCACCAGCCGTCGCGCGATGTGCACGCAAGCAACGGCGTGCGCCTGCAGAAAGTGCTCGCCGATGCCGGCCTCGGTTCGCGCCGCTCGTGCGAACAGCTGATCGTCGACGGCCGCGTGTCGGTCGACGGCACGCAGGTGCGCGAACTCGGCACCCGCATCGACCCGGACAAGCAGAGCGTCGAAGTTGATGCAATGCCGATCACCACCCACACCGACAAGGTGTACCTTGCCTTCAACAAGCCCCGGAAGGTCGTGTCCTCCATGGGCGACCCGGAGGGCCGGAAGAACCTTGATGACTACGTGGGAGACCGCCCCGAACGGCTGTTCCACGTGGGTCGACTGGACTACGAAACCGAGGGACTGCTCCTGCTGACCAACGACGGCGAACTGTCCAACCGCCTGTCGCACCCCTCGTACGAAATCCCGAAGACCTACCTGGCTCAGGTGCGCGGCTCAATCGCCAAGGACGTCGGTGCTCGTCTGCGCGACGGAATCGAACTCGACGACGGTCTGGCCCACGCCGACAGCTTCAAACTGATTGAAACCACGCAGGGTGTTTCGCTTGTCGAGATCGTTCTGCACGAAGGTCGCAACCGCATCGTTCGTCGCATGATGGACGCGGTCGGCAATCCCGTCATCCGCCTGGTCCGCACGAAATTTGGGCCCATTGAACTGGCAGAACAGCGCCAGGGCAAAGTCCGCTCGCTTCGCCCAGATGAAATCGGTGCGCTGTTCGAAGCGGTGAAGATGTGAACGTCCACATCATCGGCACGGGGCTGCTGGGCACATCGCTCGGGCTCGCCCTGACCAACGCGGGACACAGGGTAACGCTGGAAGATCTGTCACCGACCGCGGTCAACCTGGCCGCCGACATGGGTGCGGGCACCCGCGAAAACCCTGCCGACCCGGACGTCGTCGTTGTTGCCGCCCCACCGGACGTGTGCGCCGGAATCATTGTCACAGCACTGCGCACGTGGCCGCGAGCAACCGTCACCGACGTGGCCTCCGTCAAAGGCGCCATCCTCGCCCAGGTGCGCGAACAGACCCGTGAACGCGAACTCGACCGATACATCGGCTCCCATCCCATGGCCGGACGCGAAAAGTCCGGGGCAATCGCCGCCCGCGCTGACCTTTTCACCGCGAGCCCCTGGGTGGTGTGCTCTGACGAGGACACCCCGAAAGAGCGCCTGGACCACATCGTCGACATAGCCGAAGCAGTCGGAGCAGCCGTCATCCACCTCGACCCCGACTTCCACGACTCCTCGGTCGCGCGAGTCTCCCACGCCCCGCAGGTTGTCGCCTCGCTCATGGCGGCACAGCTGCGCGACATGCCGGCCGACGGGATCGCCCTGGCCGGACAGGGCCTGCGCGATACCACGCGCATCGCAGACTCCGACCCCGGACTGTGGACCCAGATCCTGTCCGGCAATGCGGCCGAAATCCGCACCGTCCTGGAAGGCCTGCGTGAGGATCTCGACACCGTCATCAGCGCGCTCGACCTGGGGCCCGGCGCCTATGCCGCGCTCGCCGGAGCACTCGCGGCGGGCAACGAAGGGCGAGACAGGATCCCCGGCAAGCACGGTTCCGCACCCACCCGATATTCCGTCGTCACGGTCGTCGTCGATGACACCCCGGGCGCCTTGGCGCGTCTGTTTGCGGACATCGGCGAACTCGGCGTCAACATCGAAGACATGCGGATGGACCACGCCACGGGCGTTAAACTGGGCTCCGTTGACGTTTCGGTCCTCCCTGCAAGTGAAATCGACCTCATCAGCGGCCTGCGGGAGCGCGGTTGGCGCCTGCCCGAAGCCGCACTCGAACAAGAAGGAACAGCATGACCACAGTTGCGATTGACGGGCCCAGCGGAGTCGGCAAATCGAGCGTTTCGCGCGAATCCGCTTCGCGTTTGGGCTTCGGCTACCTCGACACCGGCGCCATGTACCGCGCCGTGGTGTGGCTGTGCCTCAACCGGGGTGTTGAAGAACCCGGCGATGTCGTCGAACAGATCCGCGGCTGCGACCTCGAAATCTCGACGGACCCGAAGAACTTCTACATCGAAGTCGACGGCATCGACGTCACCGAGGAAATCCGCACCGACGAAGTGACCTCCAACGCCACGATCGTCTCCGCTGTGCCCGACGCCAGGGCCGAACTGATCGAAAAGCAGCGTGAGATCATCAGCGCGGCCGAACCTGGCATCGTCGTTGAAGGCCGTGACATCACGACCGTTGTCGCTCCGGATGCCGAAGTGCGCATTCTCATGACTGCCCGCGACGAAGTCCGGATTGCCCGCCGCACCCAGCAGCTGCACGGCAGCGTTGACGAAGCCACGATGAAGGCGACCGCCGAAAACGTCATCGGCCGCGACAAGAAGGACTCGAAGACCACGAGCTTCCTCACCGCGGCAGACGGCGTGCACACTCTCGACACCTCGGACATCGACTTCGAGGCTTCAGTGCAGGCGGTCCTCGACCTGGTGGAGGCAGCGCGTGGCTGAGGAGTACACCGGCACCCAAGACGATGATTTCGCCCGCCGGATCAGCGAAATCAGCGATGACGACGCGCAGAAGCGCGCTGAATCGCTGCTGGCCGGACTGCAGGAATACGACCTCGAAGACGAAGACGCGGACCTGCTCAACGCCTATGGCGCAGGCTTTGACGATGATGACGAAGACGACGGCCCAGCACCCGTACTGGCCATTGTCGGCCGCCCGAACGTGGGCAAATCGTCATTCGTCAACCGAATTCTCGGCCGCCGCGAAGCTGTTGTGGAAGACATCCCCGGAGTCACGCGTGACCGCGTGAGCTACCCCGCGCAGTGGGCTGGCCGCAAAATCACGCTCGTCGACACCGGCGGTTGGGACATCGACTCAAAGGGCATTGCTTCGCGCATTGCCGAACAGGCTGAAGTCGCCGTTGAACTCGCCGACGCCGTTGTCCTCGTCGTCGACGTCCGCACGGGTGTGACGGCAACTGACGAACACATTGTGCGCATGCTGCGCCGCACCAAGAAGCCGGTGCTGCTCGCGGCGAACAAGGTCGACAGCGACAAGGACCTTTTGAGTGCGGCCGAACTGTGGTCGCTGGGCATGGGGGAGCCGCACCCCATTTCCGCCATGCACGGAAACGGTGTGGCAGACCTCCTCGATGAGGTTCTCAAAATCCTGCCGGAGCAGTCGCAGATCGACCAGGCGATGGAGCGCGGCGGACCACGCCGCGTGGCACTCGTCGGGCGGCCCAATGTCGGCAAGTCTTCGCTGCTGAACAAGATCGTCGGCCACAAACGAGTGGTCGTCGACAACGAAGCCGGCACCACACGTGACCCGGTCGACGAACTGGTGGAGCTCGGCGGGCGGCAGTGGCGCTTTATCGACACCGCGGGCATCCGCAAGCGCTCGAAGAACGCCAGCGGCTCAGAGTTCTACGCCTCACTGCGCACCCAGACCGCGCTTGAGCGCTCGGAGGTCGCAGTGGTCCTGCTGGAGGCCAGCGAGGTCATCTCGGACCAGGACATGAAGATCATCCGCAACGTCATCGACGCCGGTCGCGGCCTCGTCGTGGCGTTCAACAAGTGGGACCTGCTGGACGATGAGCGCCGGTGGAACCTGGAACGTGAGATCGAACGCGAGTTCGGCCATATCAGCTGGGCTCCGCGCGTCAACATCTCCGCCGAATCGGGTCGCCACGTCGAACGGCTGGTCCCGGCCATGGAAACGGCGCTTGAGAGCTGGGAGAACCGCATTCCCACCGGCAAGCTCAACGCGTTCCTGGCTGAGCTTGTCGCGGCCAACCCGCACCCGCTTCGAGGCGGCAAACAGCCGCGCATCCTGTTCGGAACCCAGGCCGGCAGCAGGCCGCCGAAGTTCGTTCTGTTCACCACCGGCTTCCTCGATCCTGGCTACCGCCGATTCATCGAGCGGCGTCTGCGGGAGGTCTTCGACTTCGAAGGCACCCCGATTGAGATCTCCATGCGCATCCGCGAAAAGCGCAAGAAGCGCTGAGCTTCAACCGCGGCAGAAGGGGCCGGCGGGACCATGAGCGTCCCACCGGCCCCTTCTGCCTTGTGGACACCTCTTGCGGAAAGTTCCGACTGAGCGGTAGAAAAGGAAGCGCACCAGGTTTTCAGCAAAGACGCAGAACCACCAGGAGGAATGATCTATGGCGCGCACAGCAATCGTCACCGGAGCCGCCCGCGGAATCGGCGCGGCAACAGCAAAACGACTCGCAGCTGACGGACACAAGGTCGCGGTATTCGACCTGAAAGAAGAAGACACGCGCGACACAGTTGAGGCGATCAAAGCGGCAGGGGGCGAAGCCATCGGCATCGGCGCTGACGTGTCGGATGAAGAACAGGTACAGGCGGCGGTGAAGAAGACCGCTGACGAACTCGGCCCGCCGACAGTGCTGGTCAACAACGCCGGCATCATTCTGGATAATCTGCTGTTCAAGATGCCGCTGCACGACTTCCAGAAGGTGCTTGCCGTGCACCTGGAGGGCAACTTCCTCATGACGAAGGCCTGCCAGGAGTACATGGTGGCTGAGAAATTCGGCCGCATCATCTCGCTGAGCTCCACATCGGCACTGGGCAACCGCGGTCAGTCGAACTATGCAGCTGCAAAGGCCGGCGTGCAGGGGCTTACGAAGACCTACGCGATTGAACTGGGCAAGTTCGGGGTGACCGCCAACGCAATTGCTCCCGGATTCATCCAGACTGACATGACGAAGGCCACCGCCGAACGCGTGGGCATGGACTTTGAGTCGTTTGTTGAACGGGCTGTCAGCGCCATCCCGGTGGGACGCGGTGGCGTGCCCGAAGACATTGCAAACGCTGCGGCGTTCTTCGCTTCGGAAGCCAGCGGATTCGTGTCCGGTCAGGTTCTCTATGTCGCCGGCGGCCCCCGCGGCTGACCCGAGCCCCGCGGCTGACGCCACAGGCCCGCGGCTGACCCGAGCCCCGCGGCTGACCCGAGCCCCGCGGCTCAGCCGGAAACCACTGGGCCAACCCACATCCCACACAGGAGGACACATGACAGACGCAGTCATCGTTTCGACAGCGCGCACACCGATTGGCAAGGCCTACCGGGGTGCTTTCAACAACACCATGCCGCAGGAACTCGCGGGCCACGCCATTAAGCACGCGGTCCAGCGAGCAGGCTTGGAAGGCCCCGAAGTCGACGACGTCATTCTCGGTGCGGCCGTCCAGCACGGCGCTCAGAGCACAAACCTGGGCCGCCAGGCCGCCATCCGGGCGGGCCTACCGACCTCGGTTGCCGGTATGACAATCGACCGGCAGTGCGCTTCCGGCCTCATGGCGATTTCGACGGCGGCCAAGCAGATCATCGTCGACGGCTTCGACATCGCCGTCGGCGGGGGAGTCGAATCGATTTCGCTGGTGCAGAACGAACACTTCGCCGACCAGTACCGCTCCCGCGACCCGTGGTTTGCCGAGCACCAGCCGGATCTCTACATGCCGATGCTGAAAACCGCCGAGGTCGTCGCTGCCCGCTACGGTGTGTCCCGCGAATCGCAGGATGAATACTCCTACCAGTCGCAGATGCGCACCGCCGCAGCACAGGAAGCTGGACGCTTCGATGATGAAATCGTCCCTCTGCCGTCGGTCAAGCTCGTCCAGGACAAAGAGACCAAGGAAATCTCCGAAGTCGAAACCGTCCTGGAGCACGATGAGGGCAACCGCCCCTCGACCACACTGGAAGGTCTCGCGGGACTGAACCCCGTTCTGCCTCCAGGGGACTACTCCGACAACCCGACGATCACCGCCGGCAACGCTTCACAGCTGTCCGACGGCGCTTCGGCTTCCGTCCTCATGTCCGCAGAGGAAGCATCCCGCCGTGGGCTTGAGCCCCTGGGCATTTACCGCGGCATCGCGGTTGCCGGACTGGACCCGGACGAAATGGGCATCGGGCCGGTCTACGCCGTGCCCAAACTGCTGAAGCAGCACGGTCTGACGGTTGACGACATCGGCCTGTGGGAACTCAATGAGGCCTTCGCGGTGCAGGCTCTGTACTGCCGTGACCGCTTGGGTATTGACCCGGAGAAGTTCAACGTCAACGGCGGAGCGATCTCCGTGGGCCACCCGTACGGCATGTCCGGTGCTCGCCTCACCGGCCACGCTCTGCTGGAAGGCAAACGCCGAGGAGCCAAGTACGTCGTCGTCACGATGTGCGTTGGCGGCGGTATGGGCGCTGCTGGTCTGTTCGAAGTCGCCTAACGCTCAAGCAGGGTGAGCCTCACCGGCTCATCTGGCTCACTCTGAATTCAGCAACTGTGCCCCGGATCCTGGAAAAGGTCCGGGGCACATTTTGTCAGTCTTTTGCCCCGGTGCGCGCATTCTTCGGCAGCCAGCAGCAGCTGTCTCGCGGATTCGACGCGCTTTCATCTGTTGCAGCCCACGGAGCATGTCCTATTGTGTGAGGAGCGAAGGCCCTGCGTCGGCGCTCCAACCCACTGATCCACCCGTTCACAAAGACGTGAAAGGACGACAATGAGCTGGTTTGACGAACGCCCCTGGTTGAAGACCGGTGCGCAGCACGAAGGCTATGGCCGCCCGATTCCCGACACCACGATGCTTCATCTGCTTCACGAAGCGGTGCGCACCAATCCCGATGGTCCCGCGATCCGCTATTGGGGCACGACCATCACCTACCGTGAATTCGACGCCTACGCGCGGGCTTTTGCACAGGTTCTGGCCGACGGCGGCTTCGGCGCCGGCGACAGGCTGGGCCTGTACATGCAGAACGTGCCCGCGTTCCCGATTGCGGTGTTTGCCACGTGGAAGCTCGGCGGCCAGGTGGTCCCGCTCAACCCCATGTATCGGGGTGAACTCGAGCACATCTTCAACGACTCGCAGCCCAAGGCGATTGTCGTGTCCGCCCACGCCTGGAACGACAGGGTGGCACAGTGGGCGCAGCACATCCCGCAGATCTTCACCGTCAGCGAAGACGCCTTCATCACCGGCCAGCTGCCGGCTGCCATCGCCCCGCTGATGCAGAACACGGACACCGGTCAGACCGACTTCCTCACTGCCATCCGCACGGTCCTCGAGAGCGGAAACACCGACAGTGTTCCCACTGAACCCCCGGTCGGTCCGAACGATCCGGCAATGATTGGCTACACCTCGGGAACGTCCGGCCGTTCCAAAGGAGCCGAGATCCTGCACGTGGCCATCGCCCACAACGCCCAGATGGCAAAGATTCAGAACGACTACGGTCCCGAGCACTCCTACTTCACTCTGGCACCGGTCTTCCACATCACGGGTTTCGTCACCCAGATGCTGGCGGCCGTCGCATGTGCGAGCACGCTCGTCATGAACTACCGGTTCGAACCGTCCTCGGTGCTGCGCATGCTGCGTGAAGAGAAGCCGCACGCCATGGCCGGCCCGACAACCGCATTTCTCGCACTCTTGGCCCACCCGGAGTTCACCGGCACTGAGTTCGACAGCTTCACCGCGATCAACTCCGGCGGAGCACCCGTACCGGAAGCGCTCGTTGAAAAGTTCGAAGAGCGCACGGGACACTACGTCGGCCAGGGCTACGGCCTGACGGAAACCTCCGGGCAGTCCGCCGCTGTGCCGCAGGGAATGCGCGCACCCGTCGATGAGAAGACCGGCACTCTGTCGGCGGGCCTGCCGCTGGCGGCCACGATGTATCGGATCATCGACCTTGACGGCAACGAGGTCGGTCCCGGCGAGGTCGGCGAAATCTGTGTGAGCGGACCCATCATCGCCCGGTCCTACCTCAACAACTCCGAAGCCACCGCAGCCAATATTCCCGGTGGCGAACTGCGCACCGGGGACGTGGGCTACATGAACGAAGACGGTTGGCTGTTCATCATCGACCGGGTGAAGGACATGATCAACAGCTCCGGCTACAAGGTCTGGCCGCGCGAAGTCGAGGATGCCCTGTACCGGCATCCCGCCGTGATGGAAGCCGCCGTCGTCGGCGCTCCTGATGAGTACCGGGGTGAAACCGTCGCAGCTTTTGTCAGCCTCAAAGACGGTCAGCAGGCAAGTGAGGCCGAACTCATTGCCTACTGCCGCGAACGTCTGGCTGCCTACAAGGCTCCGCACACAGTGACGTTCATCGACGAGGTTCCGAAGAACGCCAGCGGCAAGATTCTGCGCCGCGAGGTCCGCCGCACGGCTGCCGAAGTCGCTGAAGCCTCTGGCACTGCCGGCTGACGCGCCACTGCATCCACCACCACACGCGCCGGTCTTCCGGGAGCATCGAGCCTTTCGGGAGACCGGCGCTGTCACGTGGGGCGCTAGACTTTCGGCGATGTCACAACCGCCTGTCTCTCTTAACCGCGAAATCATCCGGCTGGCCCTGCCCGCGCTCGGTGCGCTGGCCGCGGAACCGGTTTTCCTCTTGGCCGACACCGCGATGGTGGGCCACCTGGGGGCTGATGCTCTGGGCAGCCTGGCCGTTGCCGGTGCTGTCATCCAGACCGTTCTGGGGCTCATGATCTTCCTGGCCTACGCCACGACCCCGCGGGTTGCGCGCAGGCTGGGCCGCGGTGACACACGAGGTGCCGTTTCGGCAGGCTTCGACGGCATGTGGTTGGCTCTTGTCACCTCCGCAGTGCTGCTCGCGGCGGGTCTGCCTTTTCTGGAGAGTGTCGTAAAGCTCATCGGCCCGGCTCCCGAGGTGGTGCCGGGTGCGGTCTCGTATCTCACGATTTCGTGGTGGGGGCTTCCGTTTATGCTCGTCGTCATTGCGGCGACCGGCCTTCTGCGCGGTCTGCAGGATACGCGCACCCCGCTGATAGTCGCCGTCGGCGGTTTCGGGGTCAACATCGCGCTGAACGCCCTTTTCATCTATGGCCTCGACATGGGTGTGGCGGG
>CABTZE010000054.1 GCA_902489215.1 uncultured Brevibacterium sp. | reverse complement strand
CCCGCCCCTCTGGTTGATGAATACGGCCGCGGTGGTGCCGCGGCTGAAAGCAGTCCGCCCGCGGGTCAGCCAGGCGCCGAGCGCGTCAGCTGCGTGACTGCCCAGGGGCACGATCCTCTCTTTGCTGCCCTTTCCGTACAGGCGCACAGCACCGCCGTCAAGGTCGAGGTCGTCAATGTCGACACCGACCGCTTCGCTGATGCGCGCGCCGGTTGCGTACAGCATTTCCAGAAGAGCCTTCGCGCGCAGACTCACCGGATCATCGCCCGCGGTCGCGGCAATCATCGATTCGACTTCGAAGACTGTCAGCGCCTTCGGCAGTCGGCTGATGTCCTTCGGCAGCTGCACGTCGACGGTCGGGTCGACCCTGCCGGCCGCTTCAGCCGCATAGAAAGCGTGGAACCTGCGCAGGGCGGACAGGGCGCGGGCCCGTGACGATGCCGCAGCTCCCCTTTCGGCGAGAATTTCCGAATACCGGCGCACCACCTCGGGATCGACCTGTGCGAAGTCATTCAGCCCCTCGTCTTGGAGAAACCGCAGATAGTCAGCCAGATCCCGGGCGTAGCCGTCGATGGTGTTCTGTGCCAGACCGCGCTCCAGGCGCAGCATCGTCAGGTACTCCTCGACGGGTTGCCGCAGGGCGCGCGGTACACCGTCCGGGAGCAGCTGGGCTCCTCGCCTGGCCATATCAGCCGTGCAGGTGTCGGTACGCGGGCCACGCGCAGTCAGCCGGCCGCAGACCGGACCAGCCGCCGGCGCGCGATGCGTGGGCGTGCAGAATGGCCAGCTGGGCGGTGGCGTTGCCGATCCGGCCCTCGCGGACCGCATCGAATGCTTCGTCGAGCGGGGTCCAGCGCAACACGAGACCGGCCTCTTCGCCTTCACGGACAAAGTCCGAGGTGTCTTCAGCCAGATCACGGGCCAGGTAGATGCGCAGAACTTCGCTCAGCCCGCCGGGCGAGCTGAGCTGGTCGGCAAGAACCGCCCAGGAGCCAGCCTGGAGGTCGGCTTCTTCACTCAGTTCGCGCTGTGCGGCAACCAGCGGATCTTCGCCCTGCACGTCAAGCAGGCCGGCTGGAATCTCCCAATCTCGCTGACGGACGGGGTGCCGGTACTGCTGAATGAGGAGGATCCGGTCGTCGTCATCGACTGCGGCAATGCCGACGGCTCCCGTGTGGTCGACGAAGTCCCGCGTCAGGCCCGCCGCTTCCGGTAGGTCGACCGTTTCTCGGCACACGTTCCACACGGCACCGCGAAAAACGACTTCCCGCCCGCGAGCCGGATAGTCGACCAGCTGATCAGCCAGCTGTGGTCGTTCAGGCATTGAGGGTCTCGGCGTACGCGTAGAGTTCCAGCAGCGTTTCCACCAGGTGGTCCCGGTTGCCGCTGCGGACGCGCTTGCGAAGTGCGAAGCCGTCACTGATTCGATCGGCTGGGCCACCCGCGTAGCGCGCAATTGCCTGCCCGATTTCGTCTGCCGTGTTCGCGACCGTGGCGTGCGGTCCGTAGGCCCTGGCCAGGCGCTCATTGCCGACCACAATGGTGGCCTTGCCGACGTTCATGACGTCGTCCGAATCCAGTCCCGTCATGCGGGCTGAGGCAATGACGATGTCTGCGGCGTTCACGACGTTGACGGCGTCCGACGGTGCGGCAACGGTGACATAGTCCAGTGCGTGGGAGAGCTTCTCGAGGTGTGAGCGGGCGCCGCCGCGACCGGTGAAGACCACCCTCCAGCGGCGGTCGGATTGGGTCTTGTCAAGCGCGACAATCGCTTCGACCACCGCGGTGAGTTCCGCGGTGTCCTTTGCTTCGATCGGCACGGCGATGACCATGCGGCCGTCATCGGCAGACAGGCGGCGGCGCATCTTCTTAGCAGACACGTTCGGACGCGGGAAACCCTGATCGTCGGTGCGCACAAGCTGGGCGCGCTCAACGACTGCGACGTCGTCCTCGTAGTCGGCCACAACCCGTTCGGTCGTCCCGAGAACTGCGGTTGCCGTACGGGCGACGATCGAGTGCTGCGCGCCGAAGAGGGAATCGTCTTCGTCACGGCCGACGGTTGCGATGATCGGCGGGTGCATCCTGGTGGGCAGACCGGTCAGACCGAGGCCAGCAAGCACGGCCGCGTGCCGACCGTGGGCGTGGACGACATCAATGTGCCGGTAGATCTTGTGCAGGCGAAATGCCGAGGTGCCGGCTGACAGGTCAAACGCTGACGGTCGGGCGGGAATGTCGATGTGCCGCAGCTGCGGGTGCCGGGCGCTCAGCGCCTGAAAGACCTCTGGCCGCGAAGCAACCGCAACCCGGTACCCGCGTTCGAGTTGGCCGGCGATGATGGTTGCGGCGGTGTCGGCGATAGGCGAAGACGCCTCGGTCAGAACATGCAGAATGCGCTTCTGCGGGGCTAGCGTGTCGGTCACGTGTAACTCCTTCTTCCCTTCCAAGACTACTTCTTCATACCTGGGTAGAGTTCTTCGGCGCGCTGTCCGAAGCCGTAGGCGGCGGGTTTGCCGCCGTCGATCAGGTCAGCTGTCGCCAAGACCGTGATGACAGCTCCCGCGCTGGTTTCAATGCCGTCGACGGTCGTTCCCGTGCGGTTTGAGCTCAGCTGGTGGACCAGTCCGCCGTCGCCCAGCGGACCTGCCACAACAAGCGGCAGTGTGCCCTGCATTTCGCGGACCGCTTCCACGTAATCGTCAGTGTCCTCAGCGGGTTCAGCTGTTTCATCTTCGGATGGCTGTGCCACAGCGGTCCCTTCGCCCGCGACAAAGACAAGCGCGTCGACTTTGCCTGCCTTGCCGCCGGTGATCCGGCCGTGGTCGCGTAGGATCTTCAGGACGTCTTCTGCTTCCTGTTCTGACAGGGAGTCGGCTTTGCTGCCGACACCCCACACTTCGGTCAGTGCTCCAGCAACTGCCTGTGCCGGGTCCTGAAGCCCCTCATCCACGTGTTCGCGCAGCTTCTCGACCAGGTCGCCCTGCGGGTCTGCCGCTGAAAACGTCGTCTTGGTGAGGGTGCCGCCGTCTGCAACTTCTGCGCCCGCCGCCCTCAGCTGCTCTTCGAGACCGCGCACATCTGCGCCGGCAGCCTCTTCGGCACGGATGATCGCAATGGTGCGGCCGCGCAGTTTGCCGTTGATGAGGTCCGGTGCGTTCGCTTCGACGAACTCGTTGAGACTGCTGGTTTCCTCACGGCTCTTATCGAGATCGCCGCGCAGGTTGTCACGGTCCTCGCGCAGTGCCTGCACTTGGTCCTGCAGGGACTGGCCGATGGGCGCCTTGAGGGGGCCTGCGCCCAGCACAATCCCAACGGCCAGCGCCAGGAACACCGAAAACAGGGAAACCAGGTGGTAGCGGAAGTCGATCACGGGTTCTCAGCCTTGGATAACGGACGGTAGGTGGGTGTCAAGAAGGGCGTCGGTCTGCGGACCCTCGCCTCCGAAGAGCCCGAATAAGCCGTCGAACTGGGCGGCGATGAGCTCAAGCAGCAGGCGGCCGGATTCGGTTGCCGCCAGGGCTGCGGCGAGCGCCAGCAGACCAGCCAGTGCCAGCACCAGCAGCTGCCAGGACCCGGCGCGCTGCCGGTAGAGCAGCGACACGCCCTTGGCGTCGACGACGCGCGAACCGAGGATCATGCGGACCACATACGCCGAGGGCTGGTTTTCAGCACCGGCGTGGGCGTATTCGATGACGGCCGGTGAGCCCACGGACACGATGAGCGGCGCACCGAGGGCGTCCGCCAGCAGCAGGCCGGCATCTTCATTGGTTCCGGCGGTTTTCAGAACGTCGTAGTGCAGCCCCTCTTTTTCCAAACGCTGGATGCCTTCGGCCGGGCGATCTGGACCGTAGTGAGCAATGAGTACTGCACCGGACAGAAGCGGCGAATCTCCCACGGCGTCGAGGTTGCCGATCACAATGTCGGGGCGATGACCGGCCTCGAGCAGGGCATCGGCGCCTGCGTCAACGCCGATGAGCAGCGGACGGTATTCCCGAATGTAGGACTTGAGCATTGCCAAGTCCTCTTTGTAGTTGTATCCGGCGGATACGACCAGGGCTTGGCGTTTGAACATCGATTTGGGGATGTCCGGCAGGTCGAGCGCGCTGAAGAGGAGGTCGGGATGAGCGTGGACGAATGTCGCCATGTCGTCGACGAGGTCGGCGATGATCCCGCCGTGTCCTTTTTCAACAGATTCTGCAGTGTCCACGGGGCTATTCTTTCACGCCGCTGAAGGAGGATTTTTCCTGCGCGGCAATCGCGAGGAGTTCGTCTGCGTGTTCGCGCGCCGAATCGGATTCGGCCAGACCCGACAGCATGCGGGCCAGCTCGCGTTCCCGTTCGTCCCGGCTGAGCACGGTCACTCCGGAGACGACGCCTTCGCCGGCGTCGTCTTTGGCAACCGTGACGTGGTTGTCCGCCCATGCGGCGACCTGTGCCAGGTGGGTGACGACGATGACCTGCGAATGCTGGGCCAGCTGTGCCAGGCGACGGCCGATTTCAATGGCGGCCCGGCCGCCGACACCGGCGTCAACCTCGTCGAAGACGAAGGTCGGGAATGTAACGCTGCGGGCCATGACCACTTCAATGGCGAGCATGACGCGCGACAGTTCACCGCCGGAGGCGAGTTTGCCGATTTCGCCGGGCACGGTCGATGAGTGGGCGGCGAACAGCAGCGACACACCGTCGCAGCCGTGAGCGGCCGGTTCGGCTTCTTCGATTTCGAAGGTGATCGATGCCTTCGGCATGGACAGCGCTGCGAGTTCAGCACCGACAGCCTGTGAAAAGCCGTGCGCGGACTTCTTCCGCTGCTCGGTCAGCTGCGCGCCCTTCTCGAGCATGTCCGCTTCGGCGGCTTCGACTTGCGCATCCATTGTTGTGAGGCTTTCACCGGCTTCGCGCAGCCGCAGGAGTTCCGCACCGGCCTGTGTTTCAAACGCCAGAACCGCCGAGGTGTCCTCACCGTAGGCGGACAGGGAACCGAGGTCGGCGCGCCTCTGTTCGATGTCTTCGAGTGACCTTTCGCCGAGCTCGTCAAAGCCGGACAGGTATTCACTCAGCTGTGCTGCCCGGTCTGACAGCTGCAGTCCCAGGTCGGTCAGAGCCGAGGCGTGCTCCGTCAGGGTTTCATCCGCTGAAGCCGCCTGGTTCAGCTGTGAGGCGGCCGCGTTGACTTGGTCGACGGCGTTGGCGGCGTCGTCCCAGTCGGCTCCCGTGAGTGCTGCCTGGGCCGCCGCGACTGCGGTTTTGAGTTCGTGAGCCGAGGCCAGCCGGTTGGCAAGGGCCGTCAATTCGGCGTCTTCGCCCTCCAGCGGGCGGACTTCCTCAATCTTTTCGAGCGCATTTTCCAGGAACTCAATCCGCTGCGCCCGTTCTGTCGCGGTGGCAGTCAGTTCGGCGTGCTCTTCTTTCAGGGAGGTCCACTTGGCATAGGCCGCGGAATAGGCATCGCGCACCTTGGCAAGTTCGTCACCGCCGTAGCTGTCGAGCAGTTCGCGCTGCCGGGTGCGGCTGCGCAGGGTCATCTGCTCGGACTGGCCGTGCATGGATACGAGTTCCTGGCCGATGTCTGACAGCAGGCCGGCCGGAACGGTGCGTCCGCCAGCGGTTGCCCGAGCACGACCGGACGCGGGAATTGTCCGAGTGACGATGAGTTCGCCTTCAGCCTCCCCGCCGGCGTCTTCGACTCGCTCAGCAACTGCGGGGTGGTTGTCGATATCGAAGATTCCCTCAACAACCGCTTTGTCTTCTCCAGCACGCACAACGTGACTGCCGCTGCGAGCGCCCAGCAGGAGGTCAAGAGCGGTGACGAACATCGTCTTACCGGCCCCGGTTTCTCCCGTGACGACTGTCAGACCGGGCGAGAGCTCCACCTCGGCGGCTTTTATGACCCCTAGGTTCTCAATGCGCAGAACCTCAATCATCGCGGGCCCCCGGTCCGCGCCAGCCTGCCACTGGCAGCTGGAATTTCGCAACCAGACGGTCGGTGAACACACCCTTGTTGAGACGGGCGAGCGGCACCGGGACGGCCGAACGGCGGGCTTCTACGCGCGCACCTTCCGGCAGATCGAAGCGGAAGCGGCCATCACAGAACAGGACCGCCCTTGTGCCGGGTGTCACCGGCCGGAATTCCACGCCCAGGGTTGAGGACGGCGACACCACCAGCGGGGTGGAGAACAGCGCGTGGGCTGAAATCGGCACCATGAGGAGTGCTTCGACGTCCGGCCAGATGATCGGCCCGCCGGCCGAGAACGCGTAGGCGGTCGAACCGGTCGGCGTGCCCATGATGACGCCATCGCAGCCGAATGACGACACGGGACGACTGTCGACTCCGACAACCACTTCGATCATCGAGGCGCCGCGGTCTTTTTCCACAGTTGCCTCATTGAGCGCCCAGTCTTCGTGGATGATCTCGTCACCGAGGGTGACGGTGATGTCGAGGCTCATGCGCTGTTCGACGACGTAGTCGCGGGCGATTGCAGCTTCGACGGTGTCGTGGAGGTCTTTGCGCTCAGCTTCTGCGAGGAAGCCCACGTGGCCCAGGTTGATGCCCATGATCGGCACGCCTGTGCCGTGGAAATGAGATGCCGCGCGCAGGATCGTACCGTCCCCGCCTAAGACCATGACGAGTTCGGGGCCGGTTTCAGAGTCGAGTTCGGCGAAGTCGCTGAGGACCTCAATGCCGGTCAGATCCAAGTCGCCATAGGACGACAGGCTGTCGTATTCGCGCTGTGCGATCACCGGGGTGATTCCGCGGTCGATCAGGCTTGCGCACACAGTCTGCGCAGCCGCGCGGGCACTCTTGCGGTGCGGATGCACCACGACGACGATTCTTCGATTCACCGAGCCTCCTTGCCACCCAAACTATCAGCCCGGTTGCCCTCCCGCTCTGTTCGAGCGGGGATGGTCAGCGGGTGCTCGGCTCCCGTGCGTATGTGCTCGGCAATGCTGTCAAGGTCGAGGCTCTCCCCCGCCGAGGTGGAGCTCCGGGGCCGCTGTGTCTGCCCCGTGTGCACCCACAGGAAGTATTCGATGTTGCCGGTCGGTCCAGGCAGCGGCGATTGGACGATTCCGCGCAGGTGAGCGCCCAGGCCTTTGACGTGTTCAGCTACTGAGCGCACAGCTTCGGCACGGTCCTGCGGGTCAGTGACCACACCGTGTTTGTCCAGCGCGCTGCGCCCAGCTTCGAACTGCGGTTTGACCATGAGCAGAAGATCACCGTCGGTGTTCTCCAGCAGCCGACGGACAATGAGGGTCAGCGAAATGAACGACACGTCAGCAACCGTCATCTGCATTTTCTGGCCGGCCAGCCAGTCCCCCGCAAGCTCCCGAAGATTGTGCTCTTCGAGGCTCGTCACCGCTGGATTGGCGCGAAGACTCGAGTCGAGCTGATCCGTGCCGACGTCAACGGCCCACACGTGCTCGGCGCCTCGTGCCAGGAGGACCTGAGTGAAGCCGCCCGTGGAAGCTCCGGCGTCCAGGCACTTCAGTCCGGTGGGGTCGAGTGCGAAAGCGTCAAGCGCGCCGATGAGCTTGTGAGCCGAGCGTGCCACCCAGGGATCTGCATTGTCCACGGTGATGTCGGCGGTGTCGCTGACCGGCACAGAGGGTTTGGTGGCGGTCTTGCCGTCGACCGTGACCCGGCCGGCGCGGATTTCGCGTTGGGCTCGGTTGCGGGAGCGGATCAGGCCCCGCTCCACGAGGGCGGTATCCAGGCGAAGCGTCATGATGCACGTGCGTCGAGAATCGTCTCGATGCGGTCGGTCAGCGCTTCTGCGGCCTCAACCGCTTCTGGTGTTTCGGCGCTGAGAATCGCATCGAGCGCTGCCCGCAGGGCCTGAGCTTCACTCCCCGGAGCAGGAGGCGGCTGTGGGTTCGCGCCGGGTGTCGTAGAGCCGCTCATGCGAAGCGCTCCGGCAGGGTTCCTGCGTCCAACGGGCGTTTCAGGTGCGCGGACAGGGCAAGCGCTGCGGCCACAGCGTGTGCATCTGGGCCCGAGTGGACGATGCGGTTGTCTTCTATGTGCACGCGAGCTTCGCCGCACACGGCGGTCTCGCCGTCGCATCGAGTGGCAGGGGTGTCCTCTACAGCAGAACGGACCGTGGCGATCGACGCGGCAATGACATTCGGCTGCTGCCGCGGTGGCAATGCCAGGGACGAATGGACAGAGTCGACGCCGGTGAGCACGAGGGCGGTCCGCATACCGGCCGCCTTGCCAGCAGCGATGTCAGTGGCGATCTGATCGCCGACCATGACGGGGTCACTCATGTCCTGGGCGCGTGCTGCGAGAGTGAGCATGGTGGCTTCGGGTTTTCCGAACACCTCGGGATCGATGCCCGTGCACTCCCGCACGATGCGCACAAAAGAGCCGTTGCCCGGGAAGAAGCCGGTTTCCTTCGGCAGGCGGAGGGCCGGGTTAGGTGCACAGAATTTCGCACCGGCGCGCACCGCGGCGATTGCGCAGCACAGGTCGATGTTCCCCACATCAGCCGCGAGCCCCTGAAGAACAGCATCAACCCGCTGTCGGCGGCTGTCGAGCTCGTCGATGAGGCCAGCGGTCGGCAAGACGGGTTCGAGGCCGGCCTGCTCCACGCACGCGGCGAGAAACTCACTGCCGACGATAAGCACGCAAGACCCCGCTGTCAGCACCTCTGCCAGGGACTGGGCGCCCGCAATGGCGGACGTCATGACCTGGCTGTCGGCGATGTCGACGCCGAAGCCGCGAATGTGCTCGGCCATTGCGGCGTTCGAGCGCGAAGCGTTGTTCGTGACGAAGCCGATGGGACTCTGAGCGGCGAGTTCGCTCAGTGCCGCACCTGCGCCGGGGATCTCTGCCCTGCCGGTGTAGACAACACCGTCGAGATCGAAAAGCCAGCCTGTCACAGGTCGAACATGGGAGGAGTGTCTCCCGGCTCCGGATCGTCATGCACGCTCGGCTGGTGCTTGGCTTCGGCGTCCTCGGATTCCGTGTCTTCAGGTGCAGGTTCGGATACTGGAGCTGTTTCGGTTTCTGCGGGCTCGGATTCGGCAGCCTCTGTTTCGGCGACTGCGGCTTCACCCGCTTCAGCTTCCGCGGACTCCGCTTCTTCATCGGCTTTTCGCTGTTCCTGAGCAGCGTCGATGTCGGCCATGATTTCGGCCATTTCCTCGTTGATTTCGTCTTCGAGGGTGTTGCCTTTGGCTACAGGAACAGGCCCATCGTCAGCGGGCGCTCCTTCAGACTTGTCGTCCCCCACGGCTGGTCCGGCTTCCTCGTCTTTCTCTGTCCCAGCATCGCGCAAGTCTGAGTCAGCCGAAACGTCTTCAGCAAGTTCGATATTCGCGGATTCCGCGTTATCAGACGCCTCCTCGGCCTGCTCGTCTTCGGCGGGGTCTTCTTCGGTCTGCTTGTCGTCGGCGGGTTCGTCTTCGAGTTCTTCCTCGATGACGATGATGTCGACTTCTTCAGAAGCGTCGGTCAGGCCGGTGCGTTCAGCGGTCACCTGAGCGAGTTTGTCGTACTTGTCCGCGGTTTCGTTGTCTCCGCTGACGCGCAGCAGATCTGCGTAGGCCTGCAGCAGGCGGATTGCGCTTGCTGGTTTGTGCCCTGTGAATCCGACGGCTTCAATCGTCTTTCGTGCAGCTTCGAGGTCACCGAGGTCTGAGTGTGCTCCTGCCGCGACGATTGCCAGTTCAAGCCAAATGTCTGTGCTCAGATCATTCCGGTTGGCATCGGCGAACATATCGATGGCTTTTTGCGGCCTGCCGCGGCCGCGTTCAGCATCGGCAATGACCGCGAGGTTGTCCTTTGAGCCGGTGATCCGCATGTGCGTGCGAAGTTCGCGGGAAGCTTCGTCGTACAGGCCCTTGTGGTAGGCGACAAGGCCGAGTGCTTCGCGGGCTGCACCGATTCGGCCTGCGCTGCGTGCAGCGGCTTTTGCGTGTTCATAGGCCTGGTCGAGGTCAATATCGAGCAGGAAGCCTGCGGCCACAATGTGCTTGGCGGTCCGTTCCGAGTTTTCGGCACTCAGGCCGCGCAGTTCGCCTTTGACGTGGCCGGGGAGTTCTTTTCCTGTGATGCCCTCAGGGATTGGCGGGGCATTGAAGCGTGGACGGTCATCGCGCTTTTTGGGGCGACGGTCCGAGCGCTTATTGTCTTTGAAGCGCGGTTTTCCGTCCCACTTCTTCCGACGATCACCATCACGACGTTCACCATCCCAAGAACGACCATCGCGGCGGCGGTCACCGTCCCACTTCTTCCGACGATCACCATCACGGCGCTCACCATCCCAAGAACGACCCTCACGACGGTTGTTCTTGCGCTCAGGTCCGGAATCACGGCGCTGAAAGCGGCTGCCGCGGTCTGGACGGCGTTCGCTGCGCTGTCCGTCATGTGATGATGATGAATTCGCCACTGTTCTCCCCTATTGAAATCTGCAGGCTTAAGTCTATCGCGAACGCGTTTCTGAGCTTGTCTGGACGATCAAAAGCCGTGTGAGTTCAGATACTCCTCGAATTCGCGCACGATTTCAGCCGCACTCTGTTCCCTGCATTCAGCCCATCCTGTGCCAGCCCACAGATTCTGCCAGGCGGGGTCATCGCCGGCTGCCTTCTTCAATGAACTGACCAGGGTGTTCACCTGTGGGTATCCGATCACGGCTTCGGCATCAAAGCGGTCAATGAATTCGTTGCGCAGGCCCCTGGCTGGGCGTCCAGAAAAAGCACGCGTCCGTGTGGTTTCGGTGTAGGTGCCTTCTATGAGAGCACAGCGGTGGCAGGGTTTTGTCCCAGCCTCGTAGCTGGTGAGGAACCGAGTTCCGAGCTGGACGGCGTCGACACCGCGATCCAGAAGGATTGCTGCGTCTGCGGGCGTCCCGATGCCTCCGGCAGCAACAAGTGGAAGGGTAACTCTGCTGCGAGCTTCGTCAATAAACGCTGTCAAAGGGAGCGTGCTCGGTTCGGCCGATTGGTCAAACTGTGCGCTGTGGCCGCCGGCCTCCGGACCCTGAAGAATCAGGAAGTCCGCTCCGTTTGCCGCAGCTTTGACTGCTTCAAATGGGGTGGTGACGGTGATGCCGACGCGAATGCCGACGGACTGCAAAGCAGAAACAACGCTGGTGTGAGGAAGCCCAAACGTAAAAGTGCAGTAGCCAGGTTGGCGCTGCAGAACAATATCGACCTTCGCGTTAAAAGAATCGTCCGTGAACGAGGGGACAGCTGGCAGGTCTACACCAAGCTCTGCAAACCCTGGCTGCAGAGCATTTCTGTAGAAATCGAGATCTTCATCCTTGGGGTGGTGCGCCTCCGGAACGAAGAGGTTCACGCCAAACTGCCGGTCGCCGACATCAACAATCTGCTGGTCAAGGGCCTGTGCGCTCAGATACCCGCCGGCTAAGAAGCCGAGTGCACCGGCATCGTGGACTGCTTTCACCAAAGACGGTGTTGTGGGTCCACCGGCCATAGGAGCTTGGATGATCCGGTTCGAAATAGCTGTGGCCATGAGGTAACACTACATAGCATGCTGAATGATTTCAGCAGAAATGGTTGAAGGCCCTGCAGGTGCTTCGGGGAGCAAATCAATGCTCAACCCTCGCCGGCGACCTGTCAGGGCCTTCATCTTTATGGGTGATTGCGGCAGTGTCTTACTCTCCCACACGTGTGTGCAGTACCATCAGCGCTGTCAGGCTTAGCTTCCGGGTTCGGAAT
This sequence comes from uncultured Brevibacterium sp., assembly GCA_902489215.1. Lineage (GTDB taxonomy): Bacteria > Actinomycetota > Actinomycetes > Actinomycetales > Brevibacteriaceae > Brevibacterium. The sequence continues at coordinate 15 of CABTZE010000054.1, read as the reverse complement.
GGGGACCGGGCGTTT
>CABTZE010000053.1 GCA_902489215.1 uncultured Brevibacterium sp. | reverse complement strand
TGCCCCGCCCCGCTGCGTTAACGAGCTCTACGTGTGAGAAGGCTCGTCAGTAGGATTCGAGGTTGTCGTCGCCTTTGTTGGGCATGAACTCGTTCGCGAGGTTTTCGGTGCCGCGGGCGAGGATGCTCACGTCAGCGCCGACGTTGACGAAGTGCGCTCCGGCGTCGAGGTAGTCGCGTGCCTGGTTCGGGTCGAACGCGTTGACGCCCACAATCTTCCCGGCGTCCCGAACCTTGGAGATAACCTCCTTGACGGCCCCCACCACCTCAGGGTGGGTCTGCTGGCCGAGGTATCCCATGGATGCCGCGAGATCGGATGGCCCGAGGAAGACCGCATCCACACCGTCAACCGCCGCGATCCTATCTGCATTGCGCACGGCTTCGGCAGATTCGGCCTGGACGATGAGGCTCACGATCTCGTGCGCCCGCGTCAGGTACTGAGGCACGCGGCCCCAACGCGCCGAACGTGCGAGCGCGGAACCAACCCCACGCACACCTTCAACCGCAGAACCGGCGGCGACAGCTCCGCCTGGCTGTGGGTACTTCATCGCAGCGGCGGCCGCACGTGCGTCCTCGACCGTGTGGACCATCGGGACCATGATGCTGGTTGCGCCGGCATCCAGGACCTGCTTGATGATCGCGGCGTCGTTGCGTGGGACGCGGACCACGGACAGGCTCGGGTAGGCGGCGATCGCGCGCAGCTGGCTGATGAGGCCCTCGAGGTAGAACGGGCCGTGCTCGGCGTCGAGCAACAGGTAATCGAAGCCCGCACCCGCACAGATTTCCGCGGCGGTCGGGTCCCCGGAGGCAACAAACATGCCGACGACCGGGCCAGCGACCCCGTCAGCGCGACCGCGTGGCTGGTCAGCCATGCTCGGCTGCGTGAAGAGGTGCTTGAAGCTGCGTTCGGTGTGGTTTAGACGAACTGGCATGTCACAACCCCTAGTGGACCGTAGTCGGCCATCACGGTGTCGCCCTTGTCTACCCACATTGGGCGGGTGAAGGAACCGGCGAGGATGATCTGACCCGCACGCAGAACTTCGTCGTGCTCGTGGAGGCGGTTAGCGAGCCAGTGAACGCCGTTGGCTGGGTGTCCGAGCACGCCGCCACCGAGGCCTGTCTCTTCGATTTCCTGGTTCTTGTACAGCAGGCCGCCGAGCCAACGCAGGTCGTGGTCATCCGGGCGGACCGGGCGTCCACCGACCACCATGACGCCCATCGCGGCGTTGTCTGCGATGGTGTCGACGATGGTGCGGCCTTCCATTTCGACGCGGGCGTCAAGGATTTCCAGGGCTGGCACAACGTATTCGGTTGCACGCAACACGTCGAAGATGTCGGCGTCCGGGCCGCTCACGTCGTCTTTGAGTTTGAACGCGAGTTCCATCTCAACGCGCGGTTTGGTGTAGATGTCCCATTCGAGGGTCGAGCCGGATTCGAGCACCATGTCTTTGAAGATCACGCCGTAGTCCGGTTCGGAGATGCCGGTCGCATACTGCATGGCTTTGGAGGTCAGGCCGATCTTGTGGCCAGCCACGACGCGGCCTTTTTCTTCGCCGCGCTGGCGCCAGATCCGCTGGATCGCGTAGGAGTCTGCGATCTCCATGTCTGGGTAGCGTTTGGTCAGTAGCGGAACGGGAACTTTGGTTTCGCCGGCGGTGACGAGTTCGTCGGCGATTTTCACGCGGGTGGTTTCATCCAGCATGTGTTCGCTCCTTAGTTCAGCTCGTTTTCGCGGGTTGCGAGGTATTCCTCGAACTTGACCTTCCATTCACCGGTTGGTGGGAAGAGGCCTTCGATCGGGTTGCCTTCCTTGACGCGTTCCATGACCCATTCGTCTTGGACTTCGGTCTTGAACGCGTGGTCGGCCACCTGCTCCACGACTGCTGGCGGGATTACGACGATGCCGTTGGAATCAGCGACGATGATGTCGCCCGGCTGCACTGCGGCACCGCCGCATGCGACGGTTTCGTCCATGGTCCACGGGACGTGCTTGCGGCCCAGGACGGATGGGTGCGCGCCGTTGTGGAAGGTTGGGATGTCGGCCTCGGCGACTTCGGAGAGGTCGCGGACCGCACCGTCGGTCACGATGCCTGCAGCTCCGAGGAGCTTGGCGCGGGTTGCGAGGATGTCTCCGAGAGTTGCGGCACCTTGTTCGCCGCGGCCCTCAATGACAAGGATGTCGCCTTCATTGAGGTCGTCGAACATCTGCTTCTGGGTGTTGTAGCCGCCGCCGTGCTGCTTGAACAGGTCCTGGCGTAGCGGGATCATACGCAGGGTGCGTGCCCGGCCGATGACCTTCTGGGTTCCGTGGGTTGCGGTGAGGCCCGCGATGGTGCACGCCTCGATACCTGCCGCCTTGACTGAAGATGACAGGGTTGCGGTGGCCGAAGCCATGAGCTTGGCGCGAACCTCATCGGTGAGCGGGTCAGCCTCGATTGCAGCATCAGCATCGGTTGAAGCGTCAGCGTCTGCGAGGCCTGCTGCTTCCGCGTCGCCCCATGCGTCGATGCGGTCCGCATCAGTGACCTTGGTTGGGTTGCCAAAGTCCTTGAAACCCTCGGTGCCCTGGACCGCGGTGGTGCGCAGTTCGCCGGTGGACTGCTCGCCGGCCTGAACTTCAACGGTCACGACGTCTTCAGGCTTGAAAACGGAGGAACCTGCTGGGGTTCCGGTGAGGATCACGTCGCCTGGCTTGAGCGTCATCTGCTGGGAGAGGTCGGCAACGATCTGACCGAAGGAGAACAGCAGCTCCTGCGTCGTGGCGTCCTGGACGGTTTCGCCGTTGAGCTTGGTGATGACGCGCAGGTGCATCGGGTCAAGGTTTTCGGCCGGGATCATGACCGGACCGAGCGGGGTGTAGCCGTCGCCGGACTTGGAGCGGACGTTGGAGCCCTTGTCTGCGTACTTGATGTCCTGGATTCCGATGTCGTTGGATGCGGTGATCCAGCCGACGTGCGCCCAGCCTTCGTTAGGGGTGATGCGGCGGGCTTCCTTGCCGATCACGAGCGCGATCTCGCCTTCGAACTGCAGCAGTTCGGTGTCCGCAGGGCGTTCAACGGTCTCGCCGGTCAGCGCGAGCGAGGAGGTCGCCTTCATGAAGTAGGAAGGGTATTTAGGGGTACGGCCGCGCTGTTCTGCGCGGGATGAATATGCCAGGTGAACGGCGATGACCTTGCCGATGTTGTCCAGGACTTCCTGGGTTACGTCGATGGGCTGGTTAGTTGTGCTGAACACTGACACTGCTACTGACACTCCTAGTGACATTCGTGCTAATGCGCCCCTGTTGAATGCGCCGGTCTCATTCCTCATCGTATACGTTTTGACTGCCGCTGTGACCTGCTACATAAGAAATGTGTGTAAGCAAGCACCGCATCGGCCGCTGTGAATTCCCGAACTGACCTCTCACTCTCGTATACGATCCGTATATGACCTCCGCACACAAGCCGAAGCGCCGCCTCCGGACCACATCGAAGTCCCAGGCCGCCTACGATGCCGTGCGTGAACGCATCTTGGACCGCACGTATGAGCCGGGTTATCGCTTGGTTTTGCAGACCATCGCTGATGAGTTGAAGTGCTCCGTGGTTCCGGTGCGGGAAGCGATCCGCCGCCTGGAAGCCGAGGGGCTCGTCGAGTTCACCCAGAATAAAGGGGCTACGGTCGCTGAAGTTGATACGGAGCTGTACCTCAACACGATGCAAACGCTCGCGGTCCTGGAGGGCACCGCCACCGCGTTGGCTGCGGAACACATTTCAGCTTCCGATGTGCAGGCCGCCCGGGACTTGAATGAACAGATGCGTGCATTGTTAGCTGATTTTGATCCGGCCGAGTTCACGCGCCTGAACACTGAGCTGCATGCGTTGCTGTATTCGGATTGCCCGAATACTCACCTGCTGGATTTGGTGCACCGCGGCTGGACGCGGATGGATGCGATCAGGGTTTCGAGTTTCGATTCGATCCCGGCCCGCGCCCAGGATTCCGTCGTTGAGCATGCGGAGTTGATCGAGGCGATCGCATCTAAGAAGCCTGCTACCGACATCGAGGCGTTGGCCCGCGCCCACCGCATGCACACGCTCAACGCATACCTTGAGGCCACGGGGCGCCCGCCGTCGTCCATTTAAACCCTTTCCATGCCCCCGCGGATCGTATACGATTACACATAAGTGGGCACCAACCCACCAACAACCCGGCCCGCACGGCCACGCAGGTATCAAAGCCAGCGCCACGCCGCGCGACCACACCGGCCACCGGACCACTACCGGATTGAGGAGCTTCATACATATGGCACAGCAAGCAGTCCCGGAGAACCTTCCAGATCAGATCCGCCACTATATCGGCGGCAAGTGGGTTGACTCTATCGACGGCGACACCTTCGACGTCCTCAACCCAGTCACCAACGAGGCCTACATCAAGGCTTCCTCCGGCAAGGTCGCAGATATCGATGCTGCGGTTGCCGCCGCGAAGGACGCTTTCGAAAACGGTCCATGGCCAACCATGCTTCCGCGCCAGCGTTCCCGCATTCTGCACAAGATCGCGGACGTCGTGGAGACCCGCGCGGACGAGCTCGCAGCGATGGAGTGCTTCGACACCGGCCTGCCGATCTCGCAGGCACGCGGCCAGGCGCACCGTGCGGCTGAGAACTTCCGGTTCTTCGCTGACCTGATCGTTGCCCAGCACGATGACACGTTCAAGGTTCCAGGCCGTCAGATCAACTACGTCAACCGCAAGCCGATCGGCGTTGCCGGCCTGATCACGCCGTGGAACACCCCGTTCATGCTCGAATCGTGGAAGCTCGCGCCAGCGATCGCAACCGGTAACACCGTGGTGCTGAAGCCGGCAGAGTTCACGCCGCTTTCCGCATCGCTGTGGCCAGGCATCTTCGAAGAAGCTGGCCTGCCAGCAGGCGTGTTCAACATGGTTCACGGCTACGGCGAAGAGGGCTTCGCGGGTGATTCGCTCGTCAAGCACCCAGACGTTCCGCTGATCTCCTTCACCGGTGAATCCAAGACCGGCCAGATCATCTTCGGCAACGCCGCGCCGTTCCTCAAGGGCCTTTCGATGGAGCTCGGCGGCAAGTCCCCGGCCGTCGTCTTTGAAGACGCGGACCTCGAAACCGCAATCGACGCGACCATCTTCGGCGTGTTCTCCCTCAACGGCGAGCGCTGCACCGCAGGCTCCCGCATCCTGGTCCAGCGCGGCATCTACGACGAGTTCGTTGAGCGTTACGCGGCGCAGGCTAAGCGCGTCAAGGTTGGCCTGCCGTCGGATGAGACCACCGAGGTCGGCGCGATTGTGCACCCTGAGCACTTCGAGAAGGTCATGTCCTACGTCGAAATCGGTAAGGAAGAGGCCCGCCTCGTAGCTGGTGGCGGCCGCCCTGAAGAGTTCTCTGAGGGCAACTTTGTTCAGCCGACCGTTTTCGCTGACGTCTCCCCTGACGCCCGCATCTTCCAGGAAGAGATCTTCGGCCCAGTCGTCGCGATCACCCCGTTCGACACCGAAGAGGAAGCGCTCGAGCTCGCGAACAACACCAAGTACGGCCTCGCCGCATACATCTGGACCAACGATCTGAAGCGTGCACACAACTTCGCTCAGAACGTTGAAGCCGGCATGGTGTGGCTGAACTCGAACAACGTTCGTGACCTGCGCACCCCATTCGGTGGCGTCAAGGCCTCTGGCCTCGGCCACGAAGGCGGCTACCGTTCGATCGACTTCTACACCGATCAGCAGGCCGTCCACATCAACCTCGGCAAGGTACACAACCCAGTTTTCGGTAAGCAGGAAAACTAAAACCTGCCCCGGCCGGTGACCTCGCGGGACGTAGCCCTGCGGAGCGCCGGCGACTGGGTATCAAGCAACGGGTATCTAGCCTGGCTGCCGCTTGCTGCGGAACCGACGTTTCAGTCGGCCGCGGCAGGCGGCAGTTCCTTTTACGCGCACGATGCGGTGGTTGGGGTGACATTGCACGATGCGGCGGCCAGCGCGGCCTGCGTGAGCGGCCTGAAACGTTCCAGCCCAAGCCAGTGCGGCCTGTTCAGCTCGCTGCATCTTTGGTAGACAAGGTTCATGACACCTACACACCAGCCGCCGTCACCACCACCGGGGCCGCCGTCGTCGGGAGCATCCGCCGGCACCCCGCCGGAACCACCATCGCCCAAGCTGGCCAAGGCATGGGCCGAGTTCAGCTGGGGTAAAGCAATAGTCAAGATGCTTGTGCTTCAGGTCTTGTCCGGCCTGACGATGCTGGGATTCGTGTGGGGCGGCGGGTTCGGTGGCGTCCACACGCGCAGCGGGAGCGTGGTCGAGCCTGCCTACATCCTCGTCGCGTGGGCGGGCCTCCAGGGCTGTTATGTCGTGTATAACCGTGCCACTGGTGTGAAGGACCAAAACTTCATTGTGCAGAGTCCCCGCTACATCCCGTTGCTGGTGATCTCGCAGGCCCTCGGTGTTGTGGTCATGGCTATATGCGCGTTGATTGCCGCGAACATGCACCGCGAACAGCACGCACTGGGTTCGCTCGTGGCACTCATCCCGGAGAATGGTGCGGCGTGGCTGGCTTTCGTTCTCTATACCGTTTCGATGGCCACGTGGCCGACCGCGTGGATGCTTTACTTGCTCATCATGTCGGCCCGCCGGAAAACGATCGCGCTCGGACTCATTCTTGGCATACCGGGCGTCGTCGTTACCTTGATCGGTGGCCTCTTTCTGGGGTGGCACAAGTTCAACGAGGAGTTCGCCGATGCGGATGCAGCGGTAGCGCTCTGGTTGCCGATTGCGCTGGGCGGCTTAGCGGCCTACGCGGCGTCGCTTGTGTGGCTTGCGTGGGCGAAGCGGCGCGGCCACATCGGCCCTCCACCAGATAAGCCGGGCATGTTCACCGGCGCCGTCCGCTGGCGAGACTAGCGGTACCGGCCGGCGTGCGAGGTCAACGCAACTACCGCATCGGAATAATCATGCGGCGGCTAGTTTTTCTCTGCTCATGCTTCCCTACCATCGCCGGATCATATACGATTTGAGATAAGGGAACGTGCTCTAGCGCACACCACCTCAAACTCAGGAGGACAAACATGAGCAACCTGGTGAACCGCCAGAAGACCTCGTCCGGCTTTTACGTAGGCCAGGAAGGTCCAGTCAAGACCGACAACCCGATCCCAACCCCTAAGGCAGAAGCGCCAGATGTGCTTCGTTGCGCCTACATGGAAATCGTGGTGACGGACCTTGCTAAGTCCCGCGAGTTCTACGTCGACGTCCTCGGCCTCGTGGTCACGGAAGAAGACGAGAACACCATCTACCTGCGCTCGATGGAAGAGTTCATCCACCACAACCTAGTGCTGCGCAAGGGCGATGTGGCCGCTGTTGCCGCGTTCTCCTACCGCGTGCGCTCCCCAGAAGACCTCGACAAGGCGGAGGCTTTCTACAAGGAGCTCGGTTGCCGTGTTGAACGCAAGAAGGACGGCTTCGTCAAGGGCATCGGCGATTCGGTCCGCGTTGAGGACCCGCTCGGCTTCCCATACGAGTTCTTCTACGACGTCGAGCACGTTGAGCGCCTCGCATGGCGCTACGACCTCTACACCCCAGGCGCGCTGGTGCGTCTGGACCACTTCAACCAGGTCACCCCGGATGTTCCACGCGCCGCGAAGTACATGCAGGACCTCGGCTTCCGCGTCACCGAAGACATTCAGGATGACAAGGGCACCGTCTACGCAGCATGGATGCGCCGCAAGCCAACCGTGCACGACACCGCGATGACCGGCGGCGACGGACCACGCATGCACCACGTCGCGTTCTCGACCCACGAGAAGCACAACATCCTCGCGATCTGCGACAAGCTCGGCGCGCTGCGCATGTCTGACGCGATCGAGCGCGGCCCAGGCCGTCACGGCGTATCCAACGCGTTCTACCTGTACCTGCGTGACCCAGACGGCCACCGCGTCGAGATCTACACCCAGGACTACTACACCGGCGACCCAGACAACCCAGTTGTCACCTGGGATGTGCACGACAACCAGCGCCGCGACTGGTGGGGCACCCCAGTTGTGCCGTCCTGGTACACCGAGGCGTCCCTCGTGCTCGACCTCGACGGCAACCCACAGGAAGTGGTTGCACGCTCCGACGAGTCCGAAATGAAGGTCACGATCGGCGCTGACGGCTTCTCCTACACCCGCAGCGACGACGACAAGGAGATGCCGGACTGGAAGAAGGGCGAATACAAGCTCGGAAATCAGCTCTAAACCGGGTCTGAACCGGATCTAAGCCCGGCTTCAAGCCGGCAAGAACCACCGCGAAACGCCCCCGCGCGGCCTGCATAGTTGCAGGCGCCGCGGGGGCGTTTCTTTTTGCCGTTATGACGTGCGGTGCCTGCATGCCGTAGCGCCATAACCGCCAGAGAGGTGCGCTTATCACTACCCGCGGGATCCATCTTCAACCTGACGCGAATCTCCTGACAAAATCAACCATTGACAATCTCAACTAAATGACATTTCATGGTTTTGTGATGTCGGCCACACTCTGGCCGTCTTGAGCGTCCCCATCCCGAACATCCTTTGGAGCAGCTTCATGAACATCGGAGTAGGCACCTATCCTCGCCGCCGCGCCGCGGTCCGTCCCGAAGCCATCGCCTTCGAGTTCGAAGGCACCACCCGCACCTACGGCGAGGTCGCAGACCGCGTCGACCGGCTCGCCCAGGCCCTCGTGGCCGGCGGAGCCACCGCCAAGGATCGGATCGCCTACGTCGGGTTCAACCATCCCGCTCTACTGGAGACGTTCTTCGCCACCACCTTGCTCGGCGGCACCTCGGTACTCGTGAACCCGCGGCTGTCCCCTGCGGAAGTGCAGTTCATCGTGGAAGACTCCGGCGCCTCCGTCGTGGTCTACGGCAACGACCAGGTACCCACGGCCGAGCGCCTGACCAACAACCTCACCGGCCTGCGGCTGATAGCCGTGGAGGGTGAAGACGGCCCCGGCGAACGCTACGAGGCGGTGCTGGCCGCCGGCTCCGCGGAGCCGGTGGATGCGGAGGTCGACGACGACGACGTCGCCCTCATCATGTACACCTCCGGCACCACGGGCCGCCCTAAGGGTGCGATGCTCACCCACCGCAACCTCACCTTCCAGTACCTGAACGCTTTCACCGGCACCGACCTCCGCCAGGACGAAGTCATGCTGACTGTGGCCCCGCTGTTCCACATCGCCGGGCTGAACATGACCACGATCCCCACGTTCATGATGGGAGGACGGATCATCATCCAGCGCGCTTTCCGGCCGAAGGACGTACTGGAAACGATCTCGCGCTCCAAGGTCACGGGCAGCTTCATGGTTCCCGCGATGCTCGACTTCCTCTCCCAGGACCCGGCCTTCGCCGAGGCCGACCTGAGCTCGCTGCGCTCGGTCGTGGTGGGCGGCTCCCCGTTGCCGGAACGCTCCATCCGCCTCTGGCAGGACCGCGGCGTGAAGATCGTCCAGGGCTTCGGGATGACGGAGACCGCCCCCGGCGTCTGCCTCCTGGAGGCCTCCGATGCGCTGTCCCATGCCGGAACTGCCGGCCGCCCGCATTTCTTCACTGAGGTCCGCCTGGTGGATCCTCTCACCGGCGAGGATGTGGACAACGGCACCGCCGGCGAGGTCTGGGTCCGCGGCCCGCAGGTCATGAAGGGCTACTGGAACCGTGAGGAAGCCTCCGCCGCCGCCCTGGAAGGCGGCTGGTACCACACCGGCGACATCGCCGTGAGGGACGACGAGGGCTACTTCACCATCAAGGACCGCATCAAAGACATGTACATCTCCGGCGGGGAGAACGTGTACCCCGCGGAAGTGGAGAACGCCCTGCTCTCCTTGGACGGCGTGGCCGAGGCGGCCGTCGTCGGCGTCCCGAACGAGCGATGGGGCGAGTCAGGCCTAGCCTTCGTGGTGCCAGCGGACGGCGCCTCGTTGGATCCAGAAGAGATCCGCGGCAATCTTGCCGAGTTGCTAGCCAAGTACAAGGTGCCCGGGCAGGTGCGGCTCGTGGACGAGCTTCCACGCACCACGACCGGCAAGATCCGCAAGGCCGTGCTGCGAGAGAGCGCCTAAACACCCCTGAACCCTTCCCCCACCCACCCCGATCGAGAGAAATAGAGGTCGCCATGAGCAGTGTCACCCCTAAGAGCCGTCCCGACGGCACGGCCACATCCACCGCGGAGAAGCAAGACACCGTAGATGCCTTGCTGAACATCTCCCCCGAGGAGCGCCGCCGCGAGTCCCGCAAGGTCATCCTCTCCAGCTATCTGGGCTCGACCATCGAGTTCTACGACTTCCTGCTGTACGCCACCGCGGCCGCCGTCGTGTTCCCGCACGTGTTCTTCCCGGCCTCGGACCCGCTGGCGGGATCCATCGCCGCCTTCGGTACCTTCGCGGCCGGTTACGTCGCCCGCCCGCTGGGCGGGGCGATCTTCGGCCACTTCGGCGACCGGCTCGGCCGCAAGAAGATGCTGGTGCTCTCCATGCTCCTCATGGGCCTGGCGTCCACCGCGATCGGTTTGATCCCTTCCGCGGAGATGATCGGCATCTGGGGCGTGGTGCTCCTGGTGATTATGCGCATCTTCCAGGGCATTGCGGTCGGCGGCGAATGGGGCGGCGCAGCCCTAATGGCGCTCGAACACTCTGAGACGAAAAAACGTGGATTCGCTGCGTCCTTCACGAATGCCGGCGCTCCGTCTGGCGCCGCGTTGGGCACCTTCATGATGGGCGCCGTCTCCGCATTGCTCTCCGAGGAGCAGTTCCTCTCTTGGGGCTGGCGTATACCGTTCCTCGTCTCCTTCCTGCTGCTGATCGTGGGCCTCATCATCCGTTCCAAGGTCTCCGAGTCGCCGGTCTTCCAGGCTGCCATGATCAAGGCCGAGGCTGAGGAAAAGACCAAGCCGAAGGTGCCGCTGATCTCCGTGCTTCGCCGCCCGAAGGCGCTCCTGCTGACAATGTTCGCCGGCGCCGCCGGCTTCGCCCTCCAGGTGCTGCTGCCGACATTCGCGGTCGGCTACTCCGCGGCCGGAGGAACGGCCCGGTCGGATGTCCTCTACGCCTTCGCGTGGGCCTCGGTCATCTCCATCTTCACGGTCGTCGGGTTCGGCCGTCTCTCTGACGCACTGGGCCGCCGCCCGGTAATGATCGCAGGGCTCGTGCTCTACGTCGCCTTCCTGTTCCCTATGTTTCCGATGCTTCGCGCGGACAACTGGCTCGTCATCCTCACAGCGTTCACCATCGCCCTCGCCCTGCACGGCATGATCTACGGGCCGTTGGCGGCATTCATCGCGGAACAGTTCGGAACCGAGTCCCGCTACACCGGCGCCTCGCTGGGCTACCAGCTGGCCACCCTGCTGGGTGCCGGCTTCACCCCGACGATCGTCGCGTCCCTCTACGCCGGGCCCGGCGGTGGAGAGAGCACGATGCCGGTCATCGCCTTCATCGGGTCGATCGCAGCCGTCTCCGCCATCGCGATCCTCCTGACCCGGGAATCGAAGGATCATGACCTACTGATCCACGAACACTAACTGCACCGGATAAGAACAAGGCCGCGGTGGGCGTTTGCCCACCGCGGCCTTTCCGCGTTCCACGCCCGGGGATCGGCTCAAACTGAACTAGCCCCCGAAAGTTGGACTGGTTTTATTTTAGGCGGCTGAGGCTTCAAGGGTCTGGCTCCGGTATTGCATCGGGGTCAGGCCCTTGAGTCGT
>CABTZE010000052.1 GCA_902489215.1 uncultured Brevibacterium sp. | reverse complement strand
GGAGGCGGGCGGAGTGAGGCCCTCCGTTCGTGAGCAGTTTAGTCCACCAGCTCGCACAGGCAAAATCAGTGGGCGTGCGGTCTGCGGCAAACCTCGTCGGGCACAGCCGCAGACCGCCCTCACTCACTTCTTCTGAGCCTGGAGGATTTCGGCGAAGAACGACTGCTGGTCGCTCCAGTCACCGACGTTCTCGCCGTTGACCTGCACCGTCGGGGTGCCCTTGAGCCCGTTGTTGAGGGCTTCCTTCGTCGACTGGGTGACATAGTCCTCAAACTGGATGTTGTTCACGCAGTCCGTGACGGTCACATCATCCTCAGCGGTGTTGATCTTCTTGTCCACGTCGACTCCGGCCTTCTTGGCCAGGTCGAGCATCTTCTGATCATCAAGACCCGTTCCGTCCTCTTCGGGCTGGTTGGAGAACAGGCCGAGCGACAGTTCCTGGAACTTATCGGCCTGGCCGGAGTCGACAACACACATCATGAGGTTGGCCGACCGGGTCGAGTACTTCGTGCCGCCGGACCGGTTGTCCAGCAGCGCCACCGGCTGGAAGGTCAGCGAAATATCGCCGTCATCGGCGAGCTTTCCAAGCCCCTTGCCGTTGAGACCTTCGAACTGCCCACAGGCTGGGCACTGGTAGTCGAGGAACACCTTGACGTTGGGCGCGTTGTCCTTTGCGTCCTTGCTGTCTTTGGCCGGATCTTCCGTCAGCGCCACCCCATCGCCGTCCTTGACGAAGGTGACCGAACCGTCGCTGTAGCCCTGCGGCTGGTCGGCCGGGCGCGTGGACTGGTAGATGAGCACGCCCACCACAACCAGAACCAGGACCGCCACGAGAGCGACTCCGATGTAGAGCACACGCTTGGCTGTCTTCTGCTTGCGCGCCTGCGCTTCGGCAATCTGGCGCGCCTTTTCGCGCGCTGCCGCACGGCGGTCAGTGTTCGACGGTTTCTTCGCCATGTTTCTCCGCTGTTCCTCCGGTTGAAGATTTCACCGACAATCCTACTTGCGCTCCGTGCCGCGGAATCACATGCGGTTCGGATGGAACGCCGAAGGCAGGCTATGTGAGCTGCGGTATGGAGTCCAGGATCTCCGGCGGCAGAGGCCACAGGTCGAAGCTGTCGGAGGCGAGCACCGCCGACAGGAGGAACGCCGCGGCGATCAGCAGAACAACCCCGATGATGATCCCCGCTGCCCGCGAAGACCCCGTGCACCGGTCAAAGGTCAGACGCGTGCCCAGGCGCAGCATCTCCGCACCCGGCCCCAGCCACAGAACAAGCGTGTACACGAACGAGGCGATCAACAGCTCCACTGTGACCGGCAGCGGGCCGTCGCCGAACTGCACAAAGTTCAGGTGGGCCAAGATGAATGTTGCAACACCCGCCATGACGGGCAGGATGGTCGCGAAGATGCTGAGGAACAGCGAACTGAAGAACGCGGCGGGCCCGTGGGACAGGAAGCCCCACTTTGCGCTGTCGGGTCCTTCGTAGAAGCGTCGCCTGCGCACAATCACGTGTACTTTGCCGAAGGTGCGCGCCAGCACCTGCCACGCGTAGGAGACGATCACCATGATCAGCGGCGCAAAGACCGCGGCCGCCATGCCGAGCATGACAGCCCCGAAGGTGGGGAGGCGTCCCTTGAGGGACTTCTGCACTGGCGGCTGGACATAGCCCGCATTCGGATAAGAGGGACGATGCGCCGGGTGCTGCACTGCCTGCTGAGCCACGGGACTGACGGCATTGTGCGGCACGACTGGCGCCGGTGAGTGCGGTTGGTACCCGGGCGCTGGGGACTGGTGCAGGGCAGGTGAGCGAGGTGGAGCCGGCTGCCGGGGCGGATAGGACCGCTGAGGGGGCCCTAGGGATCCGTGCTGGGGAGGCGCCCACTGGGGTGCTGGCGACTGCGGGTGCGGGTAGACGTTCGTGGGGCCGACCGCTGGCGGCTGCACTGCCGTGGGGTTTTCTGGAGCCCGCCCGATGGAGGGCATTCGCCCCTCTTCGACATCGATGAGCGCGCCCAGCAGTTCGTCAGCCGCAGGACGGTTCGCAGGTTTGGGGTGCAGAGCAGCCCGGATGATGGGGACGATGCGCTCCGGGCAGCCCTCCAAATCAGCTCGGCCGGTCGCCACTCGGGCGATGACCGCGTCAATGCCGCCACCGCCGAAGGGATTGCGTCCCGTGGCGGCAAAGGCCATCGTCGCACCCCAACCCCACCAGTCAGTTGAGGGTGCCGAATCTCCCCCTTCGACCACCTCGGGAGACAGGTAGCCGGGAGTTCCCATGACCAGACCGGTCACGGTGACAGTCACCTCGTCAGCGGCCTGCGCAATGCCGAAGTCGATCACCACGGGTTCGCCGTCGGAGATCATGACATTGGCGGGTTTGAGATCGCGGTGGACAACACCGGCCGCGTGCACGGCTTCAAGCGCATCAATCAGCGCGTGCCCGAAGTGCACCAGCTCAGATTCCGAGAAGGGACCACCGGAGCGGACGTCCTCAAGCAGTGTCGTGCCGGATACAAACTCCGTGACGATGTACGGGTGATCAGCTTCGAGGTCGGCGTCAATGACGGCCGCGATCCGCGGGTGGGAAATGCGCTGCAGAGTGCGGACTTCGCGGGCCAGGCGCATGCGGGAAGGTTCGTCGTCCGCAATGCTGGGGTTGAGGACTTTCACCGCGACGGGACGATCGTGGTCGTCATAGCCCTTATACACGACGCCCATGCCGCCCGAGCCGAGTTTTTCGCCCAGGCGGTAGCCGCCGACTGTCTGCAGATTCATCACCAACAGGGTAGACGAATTCAGTAGGATGGGCGTTAAGTCCCGGATCTCCGCACAGAACACGCACCGGGCACCCAGGGTCATCCCGCCGGTGCACCGCCACAGTCTGTGGTCGAGTAAGGAGCACAGTGAAACGCCTGTACGCCGCCGATCAACTGCCCACCATCGATCCGCCCGCGGAAGGCCCAGAATTCCTTGTTGTGGCCAACCGACTGCCCATCGACCGCGATGATTCCGGCGACGAACCCGGTTGGAAAACCGCGCCCGGCGGCCTCGTAACGGGACTCGCACCGGTTGTGCGCCGAGCGAGCGGAGCGTGGATCGGCTGGCCCGGAATCACCGACACCGACGTCGACCCCTTTGAACACGACGGCATGCATCTGGTGCCGGTGCGCTTGAGCTCCGAAGACTTCCAGATGTATTACGAGGGATTCTCCAACGGCACCCTGTGGCCGCTGTTCCACGACGTCATCGCCCCTCCGGCATTCCACCGCACGTGGTGGGACAAATACCTCGAAGTCAACACCCGCTTTGCCATCCGCACAGCAGAAACCGCTGGCAAGAACGCAACCGTGTGGGTGCACGACTACCAGCTGTTCCTGGTTCCCCAGCTGCTGCGGTCCATGCGCCCGGACGTCAGCATCGGGTTCTTCCTCCACATCCCGTTCCCGCCGGTGGAGCTCTACAGCCAGCTGCCGTGGCGCTCCGAGATTCTGCGAGGAGTCCAGGGTGCGGACCTCATCGGCTTCCAGCGACCCACCGACGCTGCGAACTTCCGCCGCTGCGTGCGCAAGCACTCAGGCTTCATCACCAAGGGCGACGACATCACCGTCACGGCCGACCCCGACTTGGGCACCGAAGAGCACATCGCGCGGGCCGCCCACTACCCCATTTCCGTCGACACCGATGCACTCATCGAACTGGCGGGCACCCCTGCGATTCAGGCCCGTGCGCAGGAGATCCGCCGCGAACTGGGTGATCCGGACATCGTGATCCTCGGCACCGACCGCATGGACTACACCAAGGGTCTGCGCCACCGCCTGAAAGCCGTTCACGAACTTCTGCGCGAAGGTCGGCTGAACAAGGACAAAGTCACGTTCGTGCAGATCGCCACCCCCAGCCGCGAAAGACTGGACCACTACAAGCAGATCCGCACGGAGGTCGAACTGGCCGTCGGCCACACCAACGGCGAATTCTCCGGCTTGCACAACCAGGTCATCCACTACTTCCACCACTCGTTCCCGCGCGATGAGATGACGGCGTTCTACCTGGCGGCTGACGTCATGCTCGTCACCCCGCTGCGCGACGGCATGAACCTCGTGGCAAAGGAGTACGCAGCCTGCCGCACCGATGATTCCGGCGCGCTTGTTCTCTCAGAGTTCGCCGGTGCTGCAGATCAGCTGACCCAGGCGGTGCTCATCAACCCTCACGACATCACCGAACTGAAGAACGGCATCATGCGCGCCGTCGGCATGGAAGTGCGCGAACAGCGCCGCCGCATGCGGCCCATGCGCAAACGCCTGAAAGACGAAACCGTGCACACGTGGGCCGGCAACTTCCTTTCTGACCTGGCGCGCATCGCAGGCACGGAGCCAGTTCCGCTGGAAACCGCAGCCATCAGCCTCGACGCGGTACGCACCGGCCTGGACGGGACCGAGTCACCGGACGAGGTGTCGGGACAGGACCAGGCCGCAGGGGCAGCCGAGGCACCGGGACAGAACAGCGACGGAACCGCGCTATGAGCGATCTGCACGACGCCCTGTCACAGGCGGCCCAGGCGAAGCTCCTGCTGGTTGCACTCGACTTCGACGGCGTCATGGCACCGCTGGTGGACAACCCGTACGAATCGCGCGCCCTGCCGGAATCCCTCAACGCAGTCGACTTCTTGGACCGCCTGCCGCGCACGTGGACGGCGTTCATCACCGGCCGCAACCTCGACAATCTGCGCTCCGTCGTCACTCCCCCGGACAACACGCTGCTGTACGGGGCTCACGGGGCCGAGGTGTCTGTCCCCGATGCGGCAGACGTCCCCGATGCTGCCGTCCAGGGAAGCGGGGACGATCTTTCAACCCGCGAAATCCGGGTCCTCGATGTCATCGACACGGCACACGAAGAACTCGATACGCGCTTAAACCACACGGGGATCTCCGGCATGTGGCTTGAGCGCAAACCGCTGGGGCGTGCATTCCACACCCGCGAAGTCGAACCCGAAGGCGCCGAAATCGTCCGCAGGGCGCTCGACGAACTGTCGGCTGAACTCGACGACGTGCGAATTGTCCACGGCCACGACGTCGTCGAATTCAGCGTGCGCAGCACAACCAAGGGCGACGCCATCGACCAGCTGATGCAGGCCACACGCGCCGACGCCGCCATCTACATGGGCGACGACACAACAGACGAAGACGCCTTCCGGCACCTCAACCGCTACCCCGGCGGGCTGACCGTCAAAGTGGGGCCCGGCCAGACCGAGGCCCGGTTCCGGGCGGAGGACCCGCGCGCTGTGTCACGCGCACTGGCCCATTTGGCGAGCGCCCGCGAACGCGAGGTGTCGAGAGAAGACTGACGGCACCTCGGGAGCGGGAAGCCAGCCAGCAGAGTCAGCGGCGGGCCAGGGGCGCGTCCGAGCTGCGCAGCACGAGCTCGGGTTCGACCCAGTAGGCCGGCAGCGGGTCCACGGGACCCGCCATGAGCCGCTCGATTTCGCGCACACCCGTGCTGGCCAGCTGCTCCCAGTCGAACGTGACCTGCGAAATGGGCGGGCTGAAAACATCGGCGTCCGGAACATCGCCGACGGCCAGGAACGAAAGATCGTCCGGCACCCGCAGGCGCAGACGCTGCGCCGCCTGGAGGAAACCCACCGTGAGGTCCGGGGATGCGCTGATGACAGCGGTGCACTTGGTGTCGAGAAGCTGCTGGGCAGCCTGCGCTCCGGCAAGCAAGCCCGGGTCGGCTACAACGACAGGCGCCTGATCGCGAGTGCCGGTGATGAACAGCAAATCAGCCATCGTGGTCCGAAAAGCACTCACGCGAGAGTTCTTCGCAGAGTCCTCCGGCACGGCAAGGCCGATTCTCGTGTGCCCCAGCTGCACCAGGTGGCGCACCGCGGTCTCAATGCCGACGGAGGAATCCATGATGATCTGTGCGAAACCGGTGTGCCGGGCGTGCGAAATGCGCAGCATGGGAAGTTCCGTACCCGCCAGCTTCTGAGCTTCACTCGATGCGGGCCCACCGCCGACGACGATCACACCGTCTACGCCGACGGCTGAAAGAAGCTCGTAGGTCGGCGGGAGGCTAGGGTCCGTGACGGCCTGCACGGCAACGTGGCCGACCGCGAAGATGCGCTTAGTCAACTCCTCGATCAGGGTGGTGAACGGTTCGATGTCTGGCCCAATCGGTGCTGCCGTCACCACGGCGATCCGCTTGACGTCAGGGGCAGCCGGCACTTTCACCCCGAGGGTGCGCAGGGCGATGTCAACCGCCCGACGGGTTTTCGGCGCCACCGCAGAAGAACCGCGCAGGGCCCGCGATGCTGTGGCTTGGGAAACTCCGGCGGCCGTGGCGATCTGCTGCAGGGACACACCCGAAAGGTCGTACTGGGACACGCTCACCTCCGGACCGCGGCGGTCGAGGCGCGGGCAAGCAGCCTGGGACGGAAGTTCGGCGGAACCGCCACGGGAGCGGTGTCGTCCAGAATGTGCAGAGCGGCTGTCGCGAGAGCCTCGGCCAGGCTCTCGGTGTCATAGGACAGGACCGTTGCCGGCGGACTCGTGAACCGCATGGTCGAAGAATCACCGATGCCGATGACCGACAGGTCCCGTGGCACGCTCAGGCGACGACGGCGCATGGACTCAAACACCCCGTACATCTGCAGTGCACTCTGCGTAATGACCGCGGTGCAGGCAGCATCGCGCAGGATCGATGCGGCTTCAACACCACCGGCGAAGGTCTTCGGGACTGCCGCAATCCAATCATCGAGACGCGGTGCGATGGCTGAGGCCGGATGGAGAGCGCCGAAGTTCTCCTTGAGGATCTCTGCGAGCTCCCCTACGTCCTTGCACACCAGGCCGATGCGGCGATGCCCCAGGTCGTACAGGTGGTCGAACGCCAGCTTCATACCCGCGCGCAAGTCGATTTCAGCTGCAATATCGTCGCGCCCCACCATCATGCCGTCCGTGCGGACAGCCGTGCTGCGCCTGCCGGACTCAGAAAACCGCACGACCGGCACATCGACATCGAGTTCGGTGAAAGTTGGGGTGATGATGACAGCCGCACCGGCATCCAGGCAGGCGCGCAGCTCTCGTCCCTCAGCATCGAGATACGGGGTCATGACCGCATGCCCCGCACGCTGCAGGTGCGCGATCGCAGCACGGGCAACATCCGTCTGCCAGTGTTCGGGATTCTCCGGCAGACTCACCGCGGCAAACTGGCCCGCGGCCGCACCGAGCAGTGTGGAGCGCTGATAGCCGACCTCATCGACCGCGCGCATCACCTTTGCCCGCGTTGCCTCCGCGACGGCGTCACGACCGCCGAGCACGCGAGAGACCGTCGAAACCGAAACTCCCGCACGCTCAGCAACGTCTTTCAGCCGAACACCCATACGGCGAGTCTACGGCAGGCTGAGAACTCCATGGCAGGGTCACAGGCGCCCTCATGTGCGGTAATGTTGTCTCCGGTCACCGCTCCCCAACGGTGTTTCGCCGCGCTGTTCAAAGACGAAAGGCATCAATGGCAAGGGTCGTCCTCACAGGCCTCACACACCGCTATCCGTCGACTGTGACAACTACAATCGACAACCTCACCCTCGACATCCCCAACGGCGAACTGCTCGTGGTGCTCGGCGGCACCGGTTCGGGCAAAACCACTCTTCTGCGGCTGATCAACGGAATGGAAACGCCGACAGCCGGCACGATCACCTTCGATGGCGAAGACGTGACAAAGCTGCCGGCACACCAGCGCCACGTGGTCATGGCCTTTGAGAACTACGCCCTCTACCCGCACATGACAGTCGCGCAGAACATGGCCTTCGCACTGCTGCTGTACGGCGAAACGCAGAAAGGCGCTATGGAGCGAGTGCACGCTGTCGCAAAGCGCATGGGCTTGGAAGACCTGCTCGATGCCACCCCGGACCAATTGACAGGACCCCAGCGCCACATCGTCGCCATGGCCCGCGCGGCCGTGCGCAGGCCGGCGGTTTTCCTTCTGGATGAGCCGCTTAACCGCCTGTCTGCAGACACCCGCGAAGAGACGACCGCAGCGCTGGCCGACCTGCAGCGCACAATCGGCATCACCTCGATCGTCGCCACCCGCGACGTTCCTTTGGCGCTCGGCATCGCCGACAGAATCGCCGTGCTCGAAAAGGGCAGAATCACTCAGCTCGGAACGCCCGACGAGCTGCGCGACTCCCTGTGACGGGCGGGCAGGGCGTGCGGCAGGTGCGCTCAGCGCCTGAACCGGGCCCGGCGGGCCCGCTTATCACCGCTGTTGACGATGACATCCGCGAGCACCTTGCCTCCCTGCCGTGGGATAGGCCCCTGGCCGAATGGGATGGTGTGCAGCTCGGCCCGCTTGAGTTGTCGCGCCACACCGTCCGTGAAGTGTGCAGTGGGCAGGCTGGGGCGCTGCTTGGCGCCCAGCCTGCTGCGGTGGAAGGCGCGCAGCCTGCTGCGGTGGAAGGCGCGCAGCCTGGGGCGCTGGTCATCAAGGAAATGGACGAAGGTGGTGCCGGTGACGAATACCGCCTGCTGCACGCACTGCGGGATGCACGATTACCGGCGGTTTGCCCACTGGGGGTCGTCACCGGCCGAACCACGGCAGCTTCAGGGGCGCTCATCACCCGACGGCTGACACCCGCCGCTCGCTACGACGAGATCCTGCGGGACGGGCCCCGCTCCCCCGCCGCACACAGCGTGGTCGAGGCTTTTGCCGAGCTTCTGGCCCACCTGCACCGGGCCGGGTTCTTCTGGGGCGACGCCGCACTGTCCAACACGCTGTTCTCGCCCAGCAGCGACGGGTACACCGCGTGGCTGGTCGATGCTGAAACCGGCGAGCAGCACCCTCGCCTGTCCGAGGGCCAGAAAGCGCACGATCTTGAACTGGCGCGCCTCAATATGGCCGGCGAGCTGTTCAACACCGCTCACTCCACTGACGAGGCGGATCTCGCCTCCGTGCGCAAACTCGACTCCCGTTTGGTCGAGAGATACCGCTGCCTCACGGGAGCGGACTGAGACTCAGGCCCCAGGTTCGGCGGGAGCGCTGCGCAGACCGCGCGTGCGCGCAATTTCATACAGCGACACCGCCGCGGCAACACCGGCGTTGAGCGATTCGGTTGCCCCCGCCATGGGGATCGACACGATCTGGTCGCAGGTTTCGCGGATGAGCCGTGAGAGCCCCTTGCCTTCCGAACCGACAACAAGACACACCGGTTCGGTACCCAAAGAGAGCTCCGGAAGATCCACCTCGCCGTCCATGTCGAGGCCCAGCACAAACACGCCCTGCTTTTTGAGCTCGGTGAGTTCGCGGGCCAGATTGACCACCTGGGCTACGCGGATGCGGGCGGCCGCACCGGCCGAGGTCTTCCAGGCCCCGGCGTTCATTGCCGCGGAGCGACGTTCGGGGATGATCACACCGTGACCGCCGAAAGCTGCGGCAGAGCGGATGATGGCCCCGAGGTTGCGAGCGTCGGTGATGCCGTCGAGGGCCACCAGCAGCGGCTTCTGCACTTCCGCGGCAGCCGCATCCAGCAGGTCCTTCGGGGTTGCGTACTCGTACGGTGGCAGGACAAGAGCGAGGCCCTGGTGGACCGCCCTGTCGGTCATGCGGTCAAGTTCGTCACGGCTTGCCTCCAACAGCGGAACTCCGCGGTCAGCGGCAATTGCGATCGCATCGCGCACCCTGTCGTCAGAATCGGCACCGCGGACAATGTACAGCGCTTTCGCCGGCACACCTTCGCGCAGTGCTTCGAGCACCGAGTTGCGGCCAGCCACAGTATCAACACCCTGCTCGCCCTTGAAGCGGCGGGAGTTCTGCTTGCCCTGCTGGCGGCGCTGCCGCTCGAGCTTTGCCTTGTGCGCCTTGTGGTAAACGCGGTCTTCGGCCTTCGGTGTAGGGCCTTTGCCCTCCAGCCGACGCCGCCCGTGGCCGCCCGTGCCTTTGCGCGGGCCCTTTGCCTTTGCCATGTTCAGTCCCTTACGTGATAGCGGTAGCCGTCGGCGGTGTCTTCGACGACAATGCCGGCTGCCGCCAGCTGGTCGCGAATCGCATCGGCCACAGCCCAGTCCTTATCTGCGCGGGCCTGGGCGCGGGTGCGCACAAGCTCATCAACCAGCTGGTCCAGAGCGTGCGCGATCGCCGTGGATTCCCCGCCCTGCACCCAGGTGGCAGAGCTCGGGTTGATTCCGAGGATGTCGAGCATGAGCTCAACCGAGGTCAGCACTCCGGCGAGTTCACCGCGGTCCCCGCCCTCAAGCAGACGGAAGCCAGTACCCACCTGATCGAACACGACGGCCAGGGCCTTCGGGATGCCGAGGTCGGCATCCATGGCCTGTGCGAAGGCTTCCGGCACCGTTATCGAGGTGTCGCGGAACGTCGGCACTGCCGGAGCCTCATCTCCGAGTTCCTGCCGGGCTCGGGAAATGAAGTTGCGGAGCCGCTCAAGGGCCGGAGCCTGGCCTTCGACCAGCTCTTCCGAAAACTCCAGCACCGAACGGTAGTGCGCCGTGGACAGGAAGTAGCGCACCAGAAGTGCGGAGTGATCGTCGAAAAGGTCGTGGGCGAAAATCGAGTTGCCCAGTGACTTCGACATCTTGTCCCCGCCCACATTGAGCAGACCGGAGTGCATCCAGATGCGGGCAAAGCCGTCACCGGCCGCGGTCGACTGGGCGAGTTCGTTTTCGTGGTGCGGGAATCGCAGATCCAGACCGCCGCCGTGGATGTCGAATTCGGCACCCAGATACTTGGTCGACATCGCGGAGCACTCGATGTGCCAGCCCGGCCGGCCGCGACCCCACGGGGTGGGCCAGCTGGCGGTCAGCGGGTCGCCGTCCTTGTGGCCCTTCCACAGGGCGAAGTCGCGCGGGTCGCGCTTGCCGCGAACTTCAGCGTCGGTTTCGGCCATATCGTCGAGGCTCTGGTGCGTAAGCGCGCCGTACCGTGGCCAGGACCGGGCGTCGAAGTACACGTCGCCGCTGCCGTCTTCCGCCGCATAGGCATGGCCGGCATCGATGAGCCTGCCGATCAGTTCGATCATCTCGGTGATGTGGCCGGTGGCACGCGGCTCGTAGGACGGTGGAAGAACGCCGATTCTGTCGTAGGCGGCAGTGAACACCTGCTCGTACTTATAGGCGTGGGCAAACCACGGGCGGCCCTCTTCGACGGACTTCTGCAGGATTTTGTCGTCGATGTCGGTGACATTGCGAACCAGCAGCACGTCAAGTCCCCTGTGGGTCAGCCAGCGGCGAAGCTGGTCGAACACGACCGCCGAACGCATGTGGCCGATATGAGGTGCACCCTGAACGGTCGCACCGCACACGTAGATCCCCACCTGTCCGTCACAGACGGGAACGAGAGGCTCGAGGGTGCGGGACTTGGTGTTATAAAGCTGAATTGTCACGCCCGACAGTCTAGCCGCCTTCCGCTGCACGCGCCCGGCCCGGAAGCCCCGGCGCACCCGCTCCTGCGAATCACAAACTGACAACAGTCTGGACGCGCACTGAGAAAACTATGACATTCATCACGAATTCGTCTACAGTTTCCTCAACATCGCATCAAAACAAAGGTGTTGTATATGTCTACTCAAGCACCCCCTCAGGGTGAAAAGCGGCAGGTTTTCGTCAGCCGCAGCGCCTTCATCTTTGCCGCGGTCGGCTCCGCAGTCGGCCTGGGCAACATCTGGCGTTTTCCCTATGTCACCTACGAGAACGGCGGCGGAGCGTTCATCCTCCCCTACCTCATAGCTCTGCTTACGGCGGGTATCCCACTGCTG
>CABTZE010000051.1 GCA_902489215.1 uncultured Brevibacterium sp. | reverse complement strand
GTGTCCTCGCCGTCTTCGGCTTCGTAGTGCTTGGCAATCCTTGTGCTGGGCACTCCGTGGCGAGCCAGAACATCTGCAGTGCCGGCGGTGGCGACGATCTCGAAGCCCATGTCGGCAAGCGTCTTCACCGGCAGGACGATCGAGCGCTTGTCACGGTCGGCAATCGACACGAACACGCGGCCCTCTGTGGGCAACGCGGTCGAGGCGCCCAGCTGAGCTTTCGCGAAGGCCTCCGGGAAGTTCGGGGCAATGCCCATGACTTCGCCGGTCGAGCGCATTTCCGGGCCGAGAATCGAGTCGACGACCTTGCCCTCCGGGGTGCGGAAACGACGGAACGGAAGAACCACTTCCTTCACCGTGACCGGGTGGTCCAGCGGCAGGTGCGAACCGTCGGACTCTTCGGCGAGGAGCGTGCCGCGCAGCTGGCTGATGGTGCTGCCGACGGCAATGAGGGCTGCGGCTTTGGCCAGCTGGCGGTGGGTTGCCTTCGACACAAACGGCACGGTGCGCGAAGCACGCGGGTTGGCCTCGATGACGTACAGAATGTCGGCTGCAATCGCGAACTGAATGTTGAGCAGACCGCGCACACCCGTGCCGCGGGCAATCGCCAGCGTTGCTTCGCGAACGCGCTGCAGGACGCTCTCGCCCAGGCTGATCGACGGCAGAACCGACGTCGAATCACCGGAGTGCACACCGGCTTCTTCGATGTGCTCGGAAATGCCGCCGATGTAGAGCTCTTCGCCGTCGTACAGGGCGTCGACGTCGATTTCCACGGCGTCGTCGAGGAACTTGTCGACGAGGACCGGCCGGTCCGCCGACACCTCGGTTGCGGTCTCCATGTAGGAGCGCAGCTGCTCGGAGTCGTACACGATCTGCATGCCGCGACCACCCAGCACGTAGGAGGGGCGCACGAGCACCGGGTAGCCGATCTCCTCGGCAATTTCTACGGCCTTGTCGAACGTGACGGCGGTACCGTGCTTGGGTGCCACGAGGTTGGCTTCGGCCATGATCCTGCCGAATTCACCGCGGTCCTCCGCGAGGTCGATTGCTTCGGGCTGGGTGCCGAGAATCGGCACGCCCGCGTCCTTAAGGGCAGTGGCCAGACCCAGCGGGGTCTGCCCGCCCAGGGTGCAGATGACACCTGCAACCGGACCTGCCTGCGCCTCGGCGTGATACACCTCGAGAACGTCTTCGAGCGTCAGCGGCTCGAAGTACAGACGGTCGGCGGTGTCGTAGTCCGTCGACACTGTTTCCGGGTTGCAGTTGACCATGACGGTTTCGTATCCGGCGGATTCGAGCGCCATCGCAGCGTGGACGCAGGAGTAGTCGAATTCGATGCCCTGGCCGATGCGGTTGGGGCCGGAGCCCAAGATGATGACAGCTTCCCGGTCTCGCGGTGCAACCTCGCTTGTCGCGTCATAGCTCGAGTAGTAGTAGGGGGTCTTCGCTTCGAATTCCCCGGCGCAGGTGTCGACCGACTTGTAGACCGGGCGAATGCCCAGCGCGTGGCGAACTCCCATGACAACAGCCGGGTCGAGGCTGCGCAGCTGCGCGATCTGGCGGTCCGAGAAGCCGTGCTTCTTGGCGATCGTCAGCACTTCGGGGGTCAGGTCTTCGGCTTCGCGGATGAAGTCGGAAACCTCGTTGATGAGCGCGATCTGGTCGAGGAACCACCGGTCGATCTTGGTGTGTTCGAAGACGTCGTCGATGCTCATACCCGACATGAGAGCGCGCTGCACAGTGTAGATGCGGTCCTCGGTTGCGTGTTCAAGCTTTGCTTCGACATCAGCGCGCACGCTGCTGTCGTCGAGGTTGAACGGGGCGTTGAAGGAGAACTCCGAGTTCTTCTTCTCGAGGCTGCGCAGCGCCTTCTGCAGCGCGGTCGTGAAGTTACGGCCGAGCGCCATGACTTCGCCGACGGCTTTCATCGTGGTTGTCAGGGTCGGATCAGCGGCCGGGAACTTCTCGAAGGCAAACCGCGGAATCTTCGCAACCACGTAGTCCAGCGCGGGTTCAAAGGCTGCCGGCGTAGTAGCCGTGATGTCGTTCGGAATTTCGTCAAGCGTGTAGCCCACCGCGAGCTTCGCCGCGATCTTTGCGATCGGGAAGCCCGTCGCCTTCGACGCCAAGGCCGAGGAACGGGACACGCGGGGGTTCATTTCGATGACGACGATGCGGCCGGTATCCGGGTGAATAGCGAACTGGATGTTGCAGCCGCCGGTTTCCACGCCGACACCGCGGATGATCGCGATGCCGATGTCACGCAGCTTCTGATACTCGACGTCGGTCAGGGTCAGCGACGGGGCCACCGTGATCGCATCGCCGGTGTGCACGCCGACGGGGTCGAAGTTCTCGATGGCGCACACGACGATGACGTTGTCGTTCTTGTCGCGGATGAGTTCGAGTTCGAACTCCTTCCAGCCGAGGATGCTCTCTTCGAGCAGCACCTCGTTTGTCAGCGAGTCGTGAAGACCGTCACCGGCGATCCGGCGCAGGTCCTCCTCGGAGTAGGCCATTCCGGAGCCCAGGCCGCCCATCGTGAAGGACGGACGCACCACGAGCGGGTAGCCGAGCTTCTCGGCTCCTTCGAGGACTTCGTCCATTGTGTTCGCGATATAGGAGCGGGCAACTTCGGCACCGCACTGTTCGACGACGTCTTTGAACTGCTGGCGGTCTTCACCGCGCTGGATCGCGTCGACGTCGGCGCCGATGAGCTCAACACCGTGCTTGGCGAGAACACCCGATTCGTGCAGGTTGATGGCGGCGTTGAGTGCAGTCTGTCCGCCGAGGGTAGGCAGAAGCGCGTCCGGCTTCTCCTTTTCAATGATCTTCTCGATGACGTCGGGGTCGATCGGCTCGACATAGGTCGCGTCAGCCAGCTCCGGGTCGGTCATGATGGTCGCCGGGTTGGAGTTCACGAGCACAACCCGCAGACCCTCGCGGCGCAGAATGCGGCACGCCTGGGTTCCCGAGTAGTCGAATTCGCAGGCCTGGCCGATGACGATCGGACCGGAGCCGATGACGAGGACTGTCTTAATGTCTTTGCGCAGCGGCATCAGTTCTCCTTGGCATTGTCAGCCAGCAGCTGGACGAAAGTGTCGAATAGGGTGCGCGAATCGTGCGGTCCCGCCGCCGATTCCGGGTGGAACTGCACCGAGAACGCGGGGATGTCGAGGCACTTGAGCCCCTCAACAACCTTGTCGTTCATGCCGATGTGCGAAACCTGCACCCTGCCGTACTCGGAGTTCGGTGCCGTGACCGGCTCACCCAGCGGCGCATCGACGGCGAAACCGTGATTCTGCGTGGTGATCTCGACCCGTCCCGATGCGACGTCGAGAACCGGCTGGTTCGATCCGCGGTGACCAAAGGTCAGTTTGTAGGTGTCAAAGCCCAGAGCGCGGCCCAGCAGCTGGTTGCCGAAGCAGATGCCGAAGAACGGGATGCGCTCTTTCAGCACGTGCTGCAGGACTGCGATCGGCTGCTTCATGGCCGAGGGGTCACCCGGCCCGTTGGAGAAGAACACGCCGTCGGGGGAAAGCTCGGTGAGCTCTTCCACCGTCGTGTTTGCCGGCACCACTGTCACTTCGAGGCCGCGCTGGGCCAGCTGCACCAGCGTTGTCTTCTTCACCCCGAGGTCGTAGGCGACAACCGAGAAGCGCTTCTTGCCTTCGGCGGGGACCGTGTAGGGCTTGTTGCAGGTGACTTCCGAAGCAAGGTCCGCACCCTGCATCTGCGGGGCCTGGCGAACGATTTCGAGCAGCTCGTCCGCGGGCTTCTGGGCGTCGTCACCGGAGAAGATGCCCATGCGCATGGCGCCCTTGTCGCGCAGGTGCAGTGTCAGTGCGCGGGTGTCGACATCGCAGATGCCCACCAGGCCGATGGACTTCAGGTGCTCTTCGTAGTCGCCTTCGGCACGCCAGTTCGACGTGATCCGCGAAGGGTCGCGGACAACGACGCCGGCAGCCCAATAGCGGCGCGATTCGCTGTCTTCGCTGTTGACCCCGGTGTTGCCGATGTGGGGGAACGTGTGAATCACGATCTGTCGGTGGTACGAGGGGTCGGTCAGGGTCTCCTGGTACCCGGTCATAGCGGTGGTGAAGACCGCCTCGCCGACCGTTGTGCCCAGGGCCCCGAAAGCGGCTCCCGTGTAGTGCGTGCCGTCTTCCAGAACAAGCTGGGCGGGCTGTGTGCGCAGGCTCATCGTCTCCTACCTTTGAGTGTGTCGATTTCCGCGGCGATGGTCTTCTTGGCGCTGTGTTCTCGGGGGCGGAAGCCGGTGTCGACTTCGTATTCGCCGAGGTTCCAGCGGATGATGAGAATTCCGCCTTTTTCTGTGAACTTGCCGATCATGCCCGAACCGAAGAAAACATCCACGATGTCTTCGGCGGGAATCCGGAATGCTTCCCGCCCGTCGAGGCTGAACACGACCCCGTCCTCCTGAACGTCGAGTCCGGCACCGGTGCGCACACCGAGACCGTGGACGTTGATCCTCTCGAGGTGCTGACCGGCCGGTGTTGTCGCAACGTAGTAGCCGTCGTAGCCGCTGTCCGTCGGTTCGGCCGGCTGCGGAGCGGGGATGTCGGCCTGGCGTTTCTGTCGGGCTTTCCATCCCCAGCGCATGAGCACGAGGATTCCCACTGCGATGGCGGCGAGGACGAGCACCGGGATCAACCGATCCACGAGCCCTCCCGAAGTTCGTGCTTGCGAACGATGTCGCCGTTTTCAACGATGTGGGTGCCGTACAGGATGGTGTGCACGACCCGCGTGTTGATCTCGAGCCCGCGGAAGGGGTTGTTGCGGCCCTTGGTCGCGTGGGTGTCGGGTTCGACGACGCCGGGGGCGTTCGGGTCGACGAGGATGATGTTCGCGCCCGTTCCGACTTCCAGCGAGCCGTGCTCGGTGTGCCCGGCAATCGATGCCGGGTTGGTGCTCATGACGCGTGCGATGTCTGCCCAGCCGAAGTCGTAGTCGCGCATAGCCTCGACCACGATCGGCAAGGCCGATTCCATGCCGACCATGCCCATGGCCGCAGCTGACCATTCGCAGCACTTGTGTTCTGCGGGATGCGGTGCGTGGTCGGTGGCCACAATGTCGATTGTGCCGTCAGCGAGCCCTTCGCGGACCGCTTCGACGTCGCGGCGGGTGCGCAGCGGCGGGTTGACCTTGTACACCGGATCGAAGGATTCGACGAGTTCGTCGGTGAGCATGAGGTGGTGCGGGGTGACCTCGGCGGTGACCCGAACACCGCGCGATTTCGCCCAGCGCACCAGGTCAACCGAACCGGCCGTTGACAGGTGGCACACGTGCAGGCGAGAGCCGACGTGTTCAGCCAGCAGGATGTCGCGGGCGATGATCGATTCTTCGGCAACGGCCGGCCAGCCGGGCAGACCGAGCTTGGCCGAGACGGTGCCCTCGTTCATCTGCGCTCCCTCGGTCAGGCGAGGATCCTGCGCGTGCTGGGCGATGATGCCGTCGAACGTCTTAACGTATTCGAGGGCGCGGCGCATAAGGAGCGGGTCGTGGACGCACATGCCATCATCCGAGAAGATGCGCACCTGTGCTGCGCTGCCGGCCATGGCGCCCAGCTCTGCCAGCTGAGTGCCCTCCTGGCCGACGGTGACCGCACCGATCGGAGCCACCTCGGTCAGCCCCACCTCGCGACCCAGGCGCCACACCTGCTCGACGACACCCGCGGTGTCAGCCACAGGCTGTGTGTTAGCCATGGCGTTGACGGCGGTGAAGCCGCCGCGGGCGGCTGATGCCGAACCGGTGGCAACTGTCTCAGCGTCTTCTTTGCCGGGTTCGCGCAGGTGAACGTGCATGTCGACAAGACCGGGCAGGGCCACAAGCCCCGTCGCGTCGATCGTGGTGTCGGGGCTGTCGACGGATTCGACGATCCGGCCGTCGCGAACGGCAATCGAACCTGTGCTGCCGTCGGGAAGCTGGGCGTTGGTGATAAGCAGAGATGTCATTGCATGTCCTCCGAAGTGCGACCGGTCATAAGGCGATAGAGGGCCGCCATGCGCACGTAGACGCCGTTTTCCACCTGTCCGAGGACAGCGGCGCGGGGCGAATCGGCTGCGGCCGCACAGATTTCAAAACCACGGTTCATGGGCCCGGGGTGCAGAATTGCGGACGTTTCGGGCAGACGGCGGTAGCGGTCTTCCGTGAGCCCCCACAGGCGCGTGTATTCGCGCGGTCCCGGGAAGAAAGCCTGGTGCATGCGCTCACGCTGTACGCGCAGCATCATGACGGCGTCGAAGGAGAACTCCTCGAGTGCCGCGTCGAAGTCATAGCGGATGTCACACGGCCAGCTTTCTGCACCCCACGGCAGCAGGGTGGGCGGGGCGATGAGGACAACTGATGCCCCGAGCGTCTCGAGCAGGTGCACATTTGAGCGCGCCACGCGGGAATGCAGCACATCGCCCACGATGGCCACCCTCATGCCCGCGAGGTCCTTGCCGAAGCTCGCTTCGGCCGGCCCGGAAACCGGTTCGTCCGACAGAATGCGGCGCAGGGTGAAAGCGTCGAGCAGCGCCTGCGTGGGGTGTTCGTGCATGCCGTCACCGGCATTGAGGATGTGCGCGTCTGTCCATTCGCTTCCGGCCAGGAAGTGCGGAGTGCCAGACCCGGGGTGGCGGATGACAATCGCGTCGATGCCCATAGCGCCCAGCGTCTGGACCGTGTCCTGGAGGCTTTCGCCCTTCGAGACTGACGAGCCCTTGGCCGAGAAGTTGATGACGTCCGCGCTCAGGCGCTTTGCGGCGGCTTCAAAGGAAATGCGCGTGCGGGTGGAGTCTTCGAAGAACAGGTTGACGACGGTGCGTCCGCGAAGCGCGGGCAGTTTTTTGACCGCCTGCCCGCCGGAAACGGTCATGGCTTCGGCAATGTCGAGCAGGTCAACAGCATCGGCCTTCCCCAGGTCCGAGGTGCCAAGCAGGTGCTGCATCACTCGTCACCTCCCACCGGGGAGGTGATGATGACCCGATCTTCCGCATCGTCCGTTTCAGACAGCGAGACCGTAACCCGCTCCTCGGCGGAGGTGGGCAGGTTCTTGCCGACAAAGTCAGCGCGAATCGGCAGCTGGCGGTGGCCGCGGTCAACAAGGACAGCCAGGCGCACCGCCTGCGGACGGCCGTAGTCGTGCAGCGCATCGAGAGCAGCCCGGACCGTGCGCCCCGAGTACAGAACGTCATCGACCAAGACGACGGTGCGCCCGTCAATGCCGCTTTCGGGCAGCTGGGTGGGCAGAGCCGGGCGCAGCTTGCCCGTGTTGAGATCATCCCGGTGCATCGTCGCGTCGATGCTGCCGACGATCTTGTCGGCGCTCACACCCGGTTCAATGCCGGAAATGCGCTGGGCCAAACGCTGGGCCAGCGGAACGCCGCGCGTGGGAATGCCCAAGAGCAAAAGCCCCTCGGCACCCTTGTTGGATTCGAGAATTTCGTGGGCAATGCGTGTCAGCGCACGCGAGATCTCACTCGCGTCGAAAACTTCGGCTGTGCGCATCGGTCCCCCTTCCCCGCCTCACTGGACGGTCATTAAAGGAGTGATTTCCATCAGCATAGCCGAACCCGGTTCAGTCTTGTTCGCCTGAGCCTTCGTCGGGCCGTGCTGATTCCGGCTGCGGTTGTGTCGCAACCTGGTCTGAGGTGCCGCGGGCCTTCTTCCCCTGCTTGCTCACACGGTCAAGAAGTGCGTTGATGAAAGCCGGTGAATCGTCCGTCGAATAGGCCGCGGCAAGGCTCACGGTTTCGTCGATCGCAATGGGATCGTCGAGTTCGTCGTTGTAGAGAACTTCCCACAGGCCCATGCGCAGCAGGGCGATGTCGACCTTTGGCAGCTGGTCGACGTTCCACTCCGAATACTCACGCAGCGTGGCGTCGATCTCGTCACGGTGTTCAACGACACCGCGGACGATTTCAACCGCGTACTCCTTCATGGGGTATTCGGGGTCGCCAGAGCGCAGCTGGATGAGTTCGTTTTCATCCAGCTTGCGCTCCCCGGCTTCAAAGAGAAGTTCGAGCGCCCTGCGGCGGGCGCGGCTGCGGGCGCTCAATCGCGAACGCGCCCGAGGTACTCACCGGAGCGGGTGTCCACACGCACGGCAGTGCCCTCTTCGAGGAAGAGCGGAACCTGGATTTCGTATCCGGTTTCCAGGGTTGCAGGCTTGGTTCCGCCGGAGGAACGGTCGCCCTGCAGGCCCGGTTCGGTGTGTGCAATCGTCAGTTCGACGATCGGAGGGAGTTCAACGTAGAGCGGGTTGCCGTCGTGGAACGCGATCTGCAGCGACTGGTTCTCCAGCATGAAGTTGGCAGCGTCACCGACGAGGTCGGGGCTGATGGAAACCTGATCGTAGTCCTTTTCGTCCATGAAGACGTAGTCGGTGCCGTCGTTGTACAGGTACTGCATGTCGCGGCGGTCAACCGTGGCGGTTTCGACCTTGGTACCCGCGTTGAACGTGCGGTCGACGATCTTGCCTGACAGAACGTTCTTGATCTTGGAGCGAACGAAAGCCGGGCCCTTGCCGGGTTTGACGTGCAGGAACTCCAGCACCTGCCACAGTTCGTTGTCGAGAACCAGCACCATGCCGTTCTTCAGATCATTCGTCGTTGCCACGTTTCTCCTTCATTGAATGAATGGGCGAAAACCCCGTCGATTGTATCAGTGCTCAGCTCAGACGCGTGATGGGCGAATCTGTTCCGATTGCGGTGTACGCGCTGAACGGCAGCGATGTGTCAGTTGCCTCAAGCACGGCCGGACGCCCGATGTCCTCAAGGACGACGAATCGCAGGAGCGAACCGCGCGCTTTCTTGTCCCGCCGCATGGTGTCGAGCAGCTGGGGCCACTTGTCACCGCGATAGCCCGTGGGCAGGCCCAGGTGCTCAAGAATGCCGCGCAGACGGTTGACGTTCTCTTCTGACAGGTTCTTGGTGAGCACCGACAGCTCTGCGGCGAACATCATGCCCACGGCAACCGCTGCCCCGTGGCGCCACTGGTAGCGCTCCAGGCGTTCGATAGCGTGGCCAAGAGTGTGTCCGAAGTTGAGGAACTCACGTTTGCCCGATTCCTGAAAGTCTTCGCTCACAATGGCCGCCTTGACCGCGATGGAGCGGCGAATGATCTCAAACAGCTCAGGCGATTCGGGATCGGTGAGAGACTCCTTGGGTGTCTTTTCGATGATGTCGAGGATTTCCGGATCAGCAATGAAACCGCACTTCACGCTTTCGGCAAGGCCCGTGAACAGTTCGTTCGGCGGCAGAGTGCCCAGCGTTTCCAGGTCGCACAGAACACCCGCTGGTGCATGGAATGCACCTACCAGGTTCTTGCCCTCTTCCGTGTTGATGCCGGTTTTGCCGCCCACTGCGGCGTCGACCATGCCGAGCACCGTGGTCGGGATGTTGACGTAGCGGATGCCGCGCAGCCACGTCGCGGCGACGAAGCCGCCCAGGTCGGTCACCGCTCCCCCGCCGACATTGACGATGACGTCGGTGCGAGTGAAGTCAGACTGCCCGAGAATCTTCCAGCAGAACTCGGCTACACGGCTGTGCTTGGCTTCTTCAGCATCCGGGATTTCTGCCGCGAGAGCCTCGAAACCGGCCGCCTCGAGATCATCGCGAACGAGGTCCCCCGTAGTGCGCAGAGCCCGCGGGTAGATCACGAGCACTTTCTGCGCGCGGCCGCCGATGAGCTCCGGCAGTCGGTGCATGAGCTTGTGTCCGATAACGACGTCGTAGTCTCCTCCGGCGCTGACCGGCACGACTGCTTCTGTCACTGCAACTCCTGTTCCTGGCTGCTTTCACGGAATTTTTCGTACTCTTCGGCCCGCTGCAGGCCGGTGATGATCCCGATGATTCTGTTGACTGCCGTTGACGGTGGTCCGTCATCGGCCTGGATGACGGCCGTTGCCGCTTCTTCGTACAGGCTGCGCCTTTCGTCGAAGACTCGCTGCCACCGGGCGCCGGGGTCATCGCTGTCATCGAGCAGCGGTCGTCTGGAACCGCCGAGGCGCTGCACGGCGGTCGTGCTGTCGATCTCGATCGCGATTGTCTTGATCGACGGGTGCTTCAGCTGAGCTCGCGTACCCGAATTGAGAACCGCACCGCCGCCGAGCGATACGACCCCCGGTCGCTCCAGCAGACGCCGCAGTTCGCGACGCACCACGGCGCGTTCGTATTCCCTGAAGCGTTCTTCGCCGCGTTCGGCAAAGATCTGCGGAATCGGTCCGTAGAGTTCGGCAATTCGATGATCCGTGTCAACGAAAGGAATGTCGAGCCGCTCGGCGATCAGCCGCCCAATGGTTGATTTACCCGCCGCGGGTGGGCCAACCATGACAATGCGTGCTCCGGCCGCAGGGACGGGGTCGACGGGCGGAGCCGGTCGTGGCAGCGGCCGCTCGGTCATGTCGTTGGGAAGTTCAGCTGGGCCACGTATGCGTCGAGATTGCGCTTGGTCTCTTCAAGCGAGTCGCCGCCGAATTTCTCGGTGACGCTTTCGGCGATCACGAGTGCGACCATGGCTTCGGCAACGACACCCGCGGCTGGGACCGCGCAGACATCCGAACGCTGATGGTGAGCTTTTGCGGCTTCGCGCTTCTGCACGTCGATCGTGCCCAGGGCACGCGGCACGGTGGCGATCGGCTTCATGGCCGCCCGCACGACGAGCGGTTCGCCCGTTGTCATACCGCCTTCGGTTCCACCGGCCCGGTTGCTTGCACGCACGGCGCTGTCACCGTCGAGGCCGATTTCATCGTGTGCCTGCGATCCGCGGCGGCGTGCGGTTTCAAAGCCGTCGCCGACTTCGACGCCCTTGATGGCCTGAATGCCCATGAGCGCTCCCGCCAGACGAGAGTCAATGCGGCGATCCCAGTGGACGTGGGAACCCAGACCGACCGGCAGCCCGTAGGCGACGACCTCAACGACGCCCCCAAGGGTGTCGCCGGACTTCTTGGCGTCGTCGACCTCTGCGACCATGCGGGCCGACAGTTCCTGATCAAAGCACCGCATGGGGTCCTTATCGAGAGCAGCGACATCGTCAGCCGTTGGGCGGGCTGCAACGCGGGAGCCTTCGACAGGTCCAATCGCAACGGTGTGCGACACCAGCGTGATTCCGAGTTCGGCGAGGAACGACTGTGCGACGGCACCCAGGGCAACTCGCATCGCGGTTTCACGCGCGGATGCCCGTTCGAGGATCGGGCGGGCTTCATCGAAGCGGTATTTCTCCATGCCGACCAGATCAGCGTGGCCGGGACGAGGGCGAGTGAGCGCTTGCGCGCGTGCCTGGCCTTCGAGTTCTGTCGGATCTACCGGATCGGGGCTCATAACCTTTTCCCATTTGGGCCATTCGGTGTTGCCGACCTCAATTGCGATCGGCGAGCCCAAGGAGCGCCCGTGGACAACGCCGCCGAGCACGCGAACTGCATCGGCTTCGAACTTCATTCGCGCACCGCGCCCGTAGCCGAGGCGGCGTCGGGCCAGGGCGGCCGAAATCATCTCGGACGTCACCGGAACGTGGGAGGGCAGGCCTTCGATAATGCCCGTCAGAGCTTCGCCGTGGGATTCGCCGGCGGTCAACCATCTCAACATTCTTCAGAGTCTACAAAGCCAGCGGCGTCAGCAGAACGGCAGTCCACGTGCCGATAAGCAGATGCGGTCCAAAAGCGATATGGGTGACCTTGGTTCGCTTGATGAACGTGGTGTTGATCCAGTACACGAGAGCCGATGCGTTGGCCACGACGAGAACCACGAGGAGGCCCCACAGGCTGACCGTTCCAACAGCCAGTCCGATGAGCGCGCCGAGCTTCACGTCGCCGGGGCCGATTGTGTCCCACCTGCCCACGTAGGCCACGAGGTTGAGAATACCGAAGACGGCCACGACGATTACCGCGCCGATCAGCCCTCGGATGCCGGCGGTCTGGGCGGCTTTGACGGTTTCGAAGTATCCCACTACCAGCCCAATGGCGGTCACGAGGAACATGGCCGCACCCAGAGGAAGCACAAGCCTGTCCGGCAGACGGTGGATTCTGCTGTCGATCCAGAACAGCCAGCCGGTGGCTCCGGCAAGAAGCGACAGTGC
>CABTZE010000050.1 GCA_902489215.1 uncultured Brevibacterium sp. | reverse complement strand
CGTGGTCGCACCTGTGCACGGAAGAAATCGAACCGAAGCTTGGATTCACGCGCCGCTACGCGGTCGAAACCATGCCGGACTCATCGTTCAACTACTACGCTGATGACCCCCACACGTGGTGGAAAGCCAAAGCGGTTGAAAAGTTCCTGCGCGAAAACCCTGACGACCGCGCCATCTGGATTGACGACGACCTCGTCCACACCACCACGCTTGAGCACTTCACGACGCTTTTCGGCGATCGTCTGCTCATGATCGCCCCGGAATACAGTACGGGGCTCACAGAGGCGCACTTTAAGCAGATGCGCCGCTTCACCCCGCCCGCCCCCAGAACTCCGCACCGAACAACGCCCGCGGATCTGGGCACCTCGGGCTTCCCGGTTGGAACAGCCGGACCGACCGGACCCGCCGGCCCCAGCGGCACGGCGGCCGCCACCCCCGCCGGCGCATCCATCCCAGCCGGCCCCGACCCAGAAAGCCCCGCCGGAACAGCGCAGAACAACCCGTACTCGCTGACACCTCGACCCAGAAAGCTGCGGCTATGACCACCATCGGCGTCTTCGATTCCGGCTTGGGCCTCACGGCATTCGCCCACGCAATCCACCGGGCCGCCCCGCAGGCGGACCTCGTACTTGCCATGGATCCGGACTTCGCCCCCTACGGCCGCCTGTCGGGTGCTGATGTCACCAAACGCGCACTGTTTTCAGCCCGCACCCTGGCCCAGCACGAACCCGATGCGATCGTCGTGGCCTGCAACACCGCCTCGGTCAATGCGCTGCCGGCCCTGCGCAAAGAGTTCAAGATCCCAATCATCGGCACCGTCCCCGCCATCAAACCCGCCGCGGAAGCCGGCCGACCGTTCGCCGTGTGGGCAACCCCGGCAACCACCAACAGTGAGTACCAAAATGAGCTGATCGGGAAGTTTGCGGCCGGTCTTGACGTTCACCAAACAGCGGCCTTCGGACTGGCGCAGGCCATTGATGCGGCTGACCCCGTGAACATTCGCGCGGCAGTCGCCCAGGCAATGGCCGACACCCCCGAAGGCATTACCGACATTGTGCTCGGCTGCACCCACTACGGCCTGGCGGCTGACGTCATTCGCGCCGCAAGGCCGGGTATCCGGCAGCTGTACGATTCGCACGGCGCTGTTGCCCAGCAGACGCTGCACCGACTGGGCCTTAAGCCCAATCCGGAAGCTCAGCCCACCGGCCGGCTACGGCACGTGTACCTGTCGGGACGACCGGGGGAGCTCCCGGCCGCAGTCGGCGCCTACCCTGCCGGGCAGGCGCTTATGGACATAGCTGTGTGAGGAAGGGATCTACCGTGGCAGTCCGACCGCTCAACCTGTTCTTGGTCTTGCAGGGCGTTTTCGCGCTCATTGCTTCAATTCTTCTGGTGGTGTGGCCAGGCCACAGCGCCGTGGTGTTCTCCTACCTGGTGGGCTTCTGGTTCTTGGCTGATGCCGCGCTTGCGCTGATCGCCTCGGTGCGCCGCAAGTCCGGTCTGGCGCTGGGTCATACGATCCTGTCGGCGCTGCTCGGCATTCTGATTCTGGCGGCACCCAATGCTCTTCTGGGCTTCCTCGTGGTGGTCATGAGCATTGTGGCTGTTCTGTTCGGCGCGGGTGTCATCCTCGTGTCTGTTCTCATGCGCAGCCTGGGCGTGCGCTCGTGGTGGCTGGGCCTGGTGCTCGGCATTGCCGCGGTCTTCGCCGGTTTCCTCATGCCCGTCTTCCCGGCTGACACCATCACGATCGGCATGTACCTGGCCGCATTCCTGCTGGCCATCTACGGTGTTCTCAGCTTGATGCTGGCCCGCCGGATCACCACGACTTTCCGCGCCTTCCGCACGCAGAACGGGCAGGCTCAGGGGTGGACGGCTTCCGGTCGGATCGGCGGCCCGGGTGGTCCAGGTGGCTGGAACGGCCGAGGTGAAGGCCCCCAAGTGATCGAAGGCGAGGTCGTTGACGACGACTGATCGGGTTTCCTCACCACCATCGGTCGGTGGCGGCTTCGAGGATTTCCAGCAGTTCCCCGGCGAAGGACTGCGTGCCCACCGCCAGCACATCACTGCCGGCGGCCTGGGCGTCATGCACTGCCTGCTGAGTCGTGGTCGTGGCCTGTGATCGGCTGTAGTTGAGGTACTCACGGCCCGCTCCGACGAATGTCACGGGCAGCCCTTCAAGTTCGGCTATGCAACCTTCGACGTCTTTGACATCCGGAAATGCCGCCAGCACCCGAAAGCCGGGGCGCAGGATCCCTTCGGCGCGGCGGCGGATATCGGCCACACCTTCCGGGCTGATGGACGTGTCAATGCACCACTGCGCCCCGTCCACTGAGTGCAGGGACGCACGGCCGGGCAGAATCAGCTTTTCCGCGAGCTCTTCGGCATTCGGCAGGGCTGCCTGCTTCCGGTCTGGGAAGCTGACTTCCAGCAGACTGCACGCAGTTTTGGCGCCTACTCGGATATTGCGCTCCAGGGTCGCGCCGGTTTCAACGAAGTCTGTGTGCTCAGGCAGGCGGCTCTGTGCTTGGGGCGGCTGCGGTGAAAACGCCACCACCCGCTCTGTGGTGTCATCGATGACACCCAGCAGGTCAGCTGCGACCGCATCGAGCGAACCGCCCAGAACGTCCAGGTGTTCCGCAAAGATCTGGGTGACCCCGACAACCGGGTAGGAGAACAGCGAAACATCGTCGCTCAGACCGCCCAGGCCCTCCTCGATGACAAGGACGTCGATCTCGGAGTCCAACAGCGAGCGCAGCCCAATGAGGGTGTACATGCCCGAAGGCGGCAGATAGCCGTCATCCGGTGCCGGAAGAACCTCGAGTGCGCGGGCGGCCCGGTGTGACAGCTCTTCGTAGTCCGCTTGGGAAATCGCGCGGCCATCAATGCGGATGCGTTCGCGGTTGTGGCGCAGCGGCGGGCTCGTGATGGTTCCCACGCGCAGCCCCGCGGCGTGCAGAGCTGCGGTCGCTGCCGCCACCGCCGTGCCTTTTCCCTTTGATCCGACTATGAGACAAGCGGGGACGGGAAGATCCCGGTGCAGTCCCAGGTGTTCCTGCAGGAGGGCCGAGCGCTTACGGGACCGTGTGATTGTCCGCTGTCCCCCGTTTTCACGGCGGCGCGCATCGTTCCATTCGCGGAAGAAGGGTTCGTCTGCAGGGTCGTGTCGCAAAGTCACGGAACAACGCTAGCCGTCAGTTCAGACGGTCAGAAAGCCTCTTGACGGTGAGCTTGAGGGCTTTGGCCATACGCAGTTCGTTGTCGGCATTCCAGTAGTCAGCAGGCAGGACAGCGGAAAGGGCCGCAACCAGCGAACCTGACCTGGGCTGCAGAGCGGTGCTGATGGTCCAGGTGTTGGAATCGCGGCAGTGTTCGATGGCGTAGCCGCGCAGACGAACCGCTCGAAGCTCTTCCAGGAACTTGGGCATCAGCTCTTCGTCGATGAGTTCAGCAATCGCGTGTTTGGGCAGGCAGGACAGAATCGCCTGGCCGGCGGCTGATGTTGCAATCGGCTGCATGTCACCGGGCCACGACGGGCACGCGGGCCCGTCGGGGCCGCGGTCTGCCGCGAGGATCTGAGCTTCTTTGCCGCGCAGCATGGACAGGTGGACACAGCCGTCAATGGCGTCCGCCAACGCGCGCATGGCCGGAGCAGCCGCGTTGACCATGGGCATGGAGCGCAGGTACGCAGCACCCACACCAGTAGATGCCGGTCCCGGCACATAGCCGTTCTTGCGTTTGCCCACCACGTTGAGCTCTTCGAGTACCGCGAGAATGTCGTAGACGGTGGAGCGGGGAATATCGAGTTCCCGTGACAGCTGTCCGGCGCTCATGGGCTCGCTGCTGAAGGAAATAGCGCGCAACATCGCGATTGCGCGCCGAAGAGCCGGGACATCCGCCATTCCTGCTCCTTTCTGCGTATGCGCCTGTTACAGCGCAGCGGGTGACGCCAAGTTCACTCTTACGAATCTCAGCCTACCGATAACCACTGACATAAAACCGGCTCGGCGATAAATGAGACGTATCTGTGCGTTTCCAGAACGCCCGACGTACCTAGAAAACCCATTCTGTACTGATTTCGAATTTTTGCAAGCCTTCCACACTCCGCACTCCGGCTGTATTCGCCGTACGGCGGAAACTGTCCGTGGGAAAAACTCAGCGCAGACGCGCTGAAATCCCCTCGGCGGCTTCTACCGCCAGGGCGCTGACTTCCTTTTCACGGTCTTCTCCGCTGTCGTCGGTGGGCAGGGAAATGCCGAACGCGGCAATCGGCCTGTAGGCCGCATCGACAATGGGTGCGGCGACTGTCCAAATGCCGTCGCTGATTTCACCGTGCTCAATCGAATAGCCGCGGGAGCGAACACCGGCCAATTCGCTGTTGAGTTCCCGCAGCGACGTGGGCCCCTGCCCCGTGCGCTGCGCAAAGACGAGTTCAGAAGAGAAGATCGCCACCACCTCGCGCCTCTCCAGCCGCGACAGGATCGCCCGGCCGGTCGCAGTGAGGTAAGCGGGCATGCGGATGCCGGCCTCGGTGACGATCCGCGGGGCTCTCTTGGCTGACTCTTTCAGCAGGTACACCGTCTCCCAGCCGCGCAGAACCGCCAACTGGACAGAACCGCCGGCAGCTTCGGCCGTTTCAAGCGCAGCCGGCTGAACAATCCGCTGCAAAGACGCGTGACGTGAGTGCGC
This sequence comes from uncultured Brevibacterium sp., assembly GCA_902489215.1. Classification (GTDB taxonomy): domain Bacteria; phylum Actinomycetota; class Actinomycetes; order Actinomycetales; family Brevibacteriaceae; genus Brevibacterium. The sequence goes on along the minus strand of CABTZE010000050.1, from coordinate 7,538 downwards.
GGCGTCGAGTTCGCTGATGCCGGCACCCAGCACATAGCCGGTGTCCACTTTGCGCACCATGTCGAGCTCTTCAAGAACCGCCAAAAGGTCGTACAGGCTGGAGCGGGGAATGTTCAGGGTGCGTGCGAGAGCTCCCGCACTGATGGGCCGCAATGACGACCCCAGGTGGCGCAGAATCCCCACGGAACGCCTGAGTGCCGGAACCTCTGCCACGTCATTCCTCCTTGAAAAACCGTGTGTAAAGCCTCCCCAGCGGATCCTGTTCAGCGCTCTCGGGACGAGAACGGCAAACCCGGCCGGCGACGATGACGGCGCTGATATCCGCAGCGGTGGCTGACATCACCACCTGTTCTCCGCGTGAACCCGCGGTGCGCACACTTGCGTGCTCAACAGTGACGATGTCTGCTGGGCACCCTACCGCAATCCCAGAGCGCAGGCCCAGCGACGAAGCTCCGGACTGCGTCAGGGCGGCGATGAGTTCGGCTGGGCTGAAGCGTCCCCGCTGTCCGGATGCCAGGCGCTCGCCGGCTTCCAGCGCCTGCAGTTCCCGCATGGAGTCCAACACAACGTGCTGATCTGAGCCCAGGCAGATGACAGCCCCGGCGTCCGCGAGCGCACGTGCCGGCCCGATGCCGTCGGCGAGATCCGCCTCGGTCGTGGGGCACATGACAATGTGCACCCCGGCCTCCCCCAGCAGCCGAATGTCGTCATCGCTCAGGTGGGTGGCGTGCACCGCCGACAGGCGCGGTGACAGGAGCCCTGCCTCGGCAAGCAGCCGCGTGGGCGTCTTCCCGTAGGCGGCGAGCGCCTGTTCGTTTTCGGCGGGCTGTTCGGACAGGTGGATGTGCAGAGGGCCATCGAGTTCGGCAAAGCGCGGGAGGTCTTCCGCGGCGACCGCACGCACCGAGTGGATTGCCGCACCGACGGTGACCAGCGGGCTGAAGTCGGCGAGTGCCGCGCGCAGACTGGCGTGCCTGCGCATGTACGCGTCGATGCTGCCATCACCGAAGCGCACCTGCTCGGGCGCGAGCTCTTTGCCGATGCTGCCGCGCAGATAGCACGTGTCCAGCAGAACCAGGCGGATGCCGGCTGTTGCTGCCGCTTCCGCCAGGGCCCGCTCCATAGCGTGATCCGAGTAGGCGGTGCCGTCCGGGGCGTGGTGGACGTAGTGAAACTCGCCGACCGAGGTGTAGCCAGCCTCGATCATCTCCCCGAACACCGCCGTGGCGACTTCGCGGTAAAGCTGCGGAGTCAGGGAAGCAGCTGCCGCGTACATTTCCTGCCGCCACGTCCAGAAGGTGCCCCCGTCATCGTGCGTCCGCCCGCGCAGCAGGCGGTGGAAGGCGTGCGAGTGCGCATTGTGCGCACCGGGGAAGGCCGTTCCGGTGAAGACGTGGATGTCTTCTGACGAGGTGCCGGGTGGGGGGCCGGTTGGGGTACCGGGGGCTGCTGGCACGGGGGCAGGTGAGGTGCCGCATTCGACAGCGGTGATGGTGCCGCTCTCATCAGCCGTGACGAGGACATCAGGCTGAATGCGGCCGTCCACGTAGGCGCGCGGAAAGAAGAGCTTCATGCGGTGGCTTTCAGTTCCGAGGCCAGAACATCGGCAAGAGCTGCCGCTCCGGCGATCTGGTCGGATTCTTCGCACGCCTCTTCCGGAGCGTGGGAAACGCCCGTGGGGTTGCGCACGTAGAGCATGGCCGAGGGCACGTGAGCGGCGAGAATGCCGGCGTCGTGGCCGGCGCCGGACGGCATGCGCGGCGCGTTCGGCAGGACCGCCTGCAGCCTGTCGTTGAGCGCTGCGTGGAAGTCCACGGTCGGCGAATAGGATTCGCGCCGCACTTCGGCGGTGAGCCCCTCAACACTCGCCGCAACATCCTGGGCGCGGTCGGTGATGTCGGCGAGCACCGCCTCGACAACCGTGTCGTCAGGGTGGCGGATGTCCAGCCAGAAGTCCATGGACGAGGCGATGACGTTCGTCCCGCCGGGGTGAATGTGCGTCCTGCCGACCGTGGCGACAGAACCGCTGTGTGCCCCGGTGATCTGCGGAATCCCGCCGATGACAGAACTTGCCGCAGCAACCGGGTCAGCCCGGTGGCTCATCGGGGTCGTTCCGGCGTGGTTGCCCTGCCCCGTGAACCGGAAGTTCCAGCGGCCGTGGCCGATGATCGAACTGCCGATCGACACCGGCTGGTCGGTGTTGATAAGCCCCACGCCCTGCTCGACGTGCAGTTCGATGAACGAACCGATCTGGTTCAGGCGGTCGCGGTCAGCGCCGATGTGCTCCGGTGTGAGGCCGTAGGCGCTGGCGGCCTGCGCGAACGTCACGCCGTCGGCGTCCTTGAGTGCCAGCGCCCTGTCACGGTCGATGGCTCCCGACAGCAGGCGCGAGCCCAGGCAGGCAACGCCGAAGCGGCTGCCCTCCTCTTCGGGGAACACGGCAATCGCCAGGGGCCTGTCCGCTTGTTCGAGGCGACCGTCGGCTTTCAGCTGGTCAACTGCCGCCAGGGCCGAGGCGACACCCAGTGGGCCGTCGAACTCGCCTCCCCCTGGGACGGAGTCCAGGTGCGATCCGGTGACCACGGCGTTCGACCCAGGCTCGGTCACCCACGCCCACGTGATGCCATTGGAGTCGATTTCGACGTCAAAGCCGCGCTTACGGCACTCGGCAACGAACCATTCGCGCAGAGTCCGCTCTTCAGGGCTGAAGCCGAAGCGCCGATAGCCCAAGCCGGACGGGTCGCGCCCAACATCGCGGATTGCGGCCATAAGCCCCAGAACCGACATCAGTTCACCCCTGTGAGCACCGTGCCGTCGACATCCGCGAGCGTGTGTTCGAGCGTTCCCGCCTCCGAAGCGGCCCTGAGGACGGCACCGCTGGTCACAAGCTCAACGGTCTGTGCGAGCTCAGGCGACATGAACCGGTCCGAACCGGGGCCGGGAACCGTTTCGCGCAGCAGGCTGATGACAGCGCCGGTCACGGGGCTGGCGGCCGCGTCACGCAGATCCGCTGCCCGCGCTGCCGCATAGATTTCGACTGCCAGCACACGCGCCAGATTGTCCAAAGACTGACGCAGCTTGCGGGCCGCACCCCAGCCCATCGACACGTGGTCTTCCTGCATGGCCGACGACGGAATCGAATCGACACTCGCCGGTGTGGCCAGCCGCTTGGATTCCGACACCATGGCCGCCTGCGTGTAGTGCGCAATCATGAGGCCCGAATCCACACCCGGGTCATGCGCCAAGAACGAGTGCAGGCCTTCATTGCGCGTCTTGTCCATCGCACGATCGGTGCGACGCTCCGCAATTGAGGCGACATCAGCCGCCACAATCGCCAAGAAGTCCAACTGGTGGGCAAGCGGAGCTCCATGGAAGTTGCCATTGGAGGACACGGTGCCATCCGGGAGGACCACCGGGTTGTCCACAGCTGAGCGGATTTCGCGCGCAGCCACCTGCGCCGCAAACACTGCGGCATCCCGGGCGGCACCGGTCACCTGCGGTGAGCAGCGGAGCGAATACGCATCCTGCACCAAATGCTCCGAATCCCGGTGGCTGGCCATAATCTCGGAATCCTGCAGAGCCGCAAACATATTGCCGGCACTCGCGCGCTGGCCCGGGTGCGGGCGCAGAGGGTAGTGCAGTTCGGGCTTGAACACCTGGTCGGTGCCCAACTGGGACTCAACAGACATAGCCGCGCTGATATCAGCGGTCGTCAAAAGCTTCTCAAGGTCATACAGCGCAAGGATGAGCATGCCCAGCATCCCGTCAGTTCCATTGACGAGCGCCAAGCCCTCCTTTTCCTCAAGCTCGACCGGAGTGATGCCGGCTTCGGCAAGGACGGGGCCAGCATCGACGGGCGTGCCGTCCGGGCCATGCACCTTGCCTTCGCCCATCACCACGAGCGCACACGCCGACAGCGGGGCGAGGTCACCAGAACAGCCGAGCGAACCGTGCTCATGCACCCACGGGGTGATGCCGGCATTGAGAATCTCAACATAGGTCTGCAGGGTCTCAACCTTCACACCCGTCCGCCCGGTGGCCAGAGTGCGGGCGCGCAACAGCATGAGCGCACGCACCACCTCGACCTCTACCGGGTCGCCGATGCCCGCAGCGTGGGAGCGGATGAGCGACTTCTGCAGCTGCGCGCGGCTCTCGTGCGGAATGTGGCGCTGTGCGAGCGCTCCGAAGCCGGTTGAAACTCCGTAGACGGGCTTTGGGTGGGCGGCCAGAGCATCCACCGCACGTCGGGCCTCTGCGACATCGGCGAGAACAGAATCCGGGATGGTGACCTGTGCGCCGTGCCGGGCAACAGCTACGACATCGGCAAACGACAGAGCCTGAGGATCAAGAGCAACAGAAGTCGTCATGGGAGCTCCTTACATGTGAATGGGGATGGGTTCGAGGAGATGTGTGTGCCGGCGCGGTAGACCTCAGCGATCTGCTGCACACCGGGCCGGTAAACCAAATGCCGATAGGACGGGGCATCCAGGATGCTGAAATCAGCCCGACTGCCCACGGTCAGTGCGCCCACGTCGTTCCGCTGCAGGGCGCGCGCACCGCCGGCCGTGGCCGACCACAGCGCCTGCTCGACGGTGAAGTGCATATCGCGTACCGCAATGGCCATGCAGAAGGGAATCGAATTCGAAAAGCCGCTGCCCGGATTGCAGTCAGATGCAATCGCCACCGTGACCCCCGCCTCGTGATACCTGCGGACATCCGGGTACGGCTGGCGAGTCGAGAACTCAATGCTGGGCAGCAGCGTCAGCACAGTCCTCGCCTCGGCAATGCGAGCCAGGTCCTCGTCGCTGACAAAAGTCGCGTGATCAGCCGACACCGCACCAACCTCAGCGGCCAGGGCCATGGCGCCCATATCGCTCAGCTGATTCGCGTGCAGGCGAGGCTTCAGACCGTGGGCGAGCCCCGCCTCGACAATCCGGCGGGTCTGCGCGGTATCGAACGCACCTTGCTCGCAGAACACGTCAATCCACTTGGCCAGGCCCTCCTGGGCTGCCCGCGGGATCATCTGTTCGATGATGAGGTCGACGTAGTTATCCGGCGCTTCCTTGTATTCGGCCGGCACCACGTGGGCCGCCATGAGGGTCGTCTCCTCGGTGTGGCGGCGGGCAATGCGCAGCGCTTCGAGTTCGCTTTCGACTGTCAGGCCGTAGCCGGACTTGATCTCAAACGTCGTGGTGCCGCTGTGCTCTGCCTGCCGCAGCAAACGCACGAGGTTGTCCTCCAGCTGCTGGGCCGAAGCTTCGCGAGTCGCGCTGACGGTCGTGGCGATTCCGCCGGCCGAATACGCCTGCCCGGCCATGCGAGCGGCGAACTCTTCCGAGCGGTCGCCCGCGAAGATCAGGTGATTGTGACTGTCGACAAAACCGGGAATGACAGCGCGGCCGGCAGCCGAGACCGCCTCGTCCGCGGCGGGTGCCTTCGCGGTGTCGCCGATCCAGGCCACCGTGCCGTCCTCAACGAGCATCGCAGCGTTCTGCCGCACGCCCAGGAGGTCCTGCGCGTGCGGGTCGTTCGTGACGAGCTCAGCAATGTCGGTGACAAGCAGAGAAGTCATGACTTCAGCCTACGCGTCCTGCTCGGCGCGGCGGTTGAGCTTTTCGTCTGCGGGAACCCACAGTCCGCGCTCAGCGGCAACCTCGTGAGCGCGCTCGTAGCCAGCATCCACGTGGCGGATAACGCCCATCGCGGGGTCGTTCGTCAGCAGGCGCTCGAGCTTCTGCGCGGCAAGCTCCGTGCCATCGGCAACAGAGACCTGGCCGGCGTGGATAGACCGACCCATACCGACACCTCCCCCGTGGTGCAGGGACACCCAGCTGGCACCTGATGAGGTGTTGACCAGGGCGTTGAGCAAAGGCCAGTCAGCCACGGCGTCAGAGCCGTCTCGCATGGCCTCGGTTTCGCGGTACGGGCTCGCCACAGAACCGGAGTCCAGGTGGTCACGGCCGATGACGATGGGGGCCGACACTTTGCCGTCGGCAACCAGCTGGTTGAACAGCAGGCCCGCCTTGTGGCGCTCCCGGTAGCCCAGCCAGCAGATGCGGGCGGGCAGACCTTCGAACTCCACGTACTCCTGTGCGGCGTCGAGCCAACGGTGCAGGTGATCGTTGTCAGGGAAGAGCTCTTTGAGTGCTTCGTCAGTCACCCGGATGTCTTCTGGATCACCAGACAGGGCGACCCAGCGGAACGGACCCAGACCCTCGCAGAACAGCGGGCGAATGTAGGCGGGCACAAAGCCGGGGAACTCGAAGGCACGGTCGTAGCCGGCTTTGCGGGCTTCGTCGCGGATCGAGTTGCCGTAGTCGAACACGACCGCGCCCTTGTCCTGGAAGCCGACCATTGCGGCGACGTGCTTCGCCATCGACTCCTGCGCGCGCAGGGTGAACTTTTCGGGGTTTTCTTCGGCTTCCTCAGACCATTCGTCCACGCTGACACCAAGCGGCAGGTAGGACAGGGGGTCGTGCGCTGAGGTTTGGTCGGTGACGATATCGACGGCAACACCGCGGTCCAGCAGCTCCGGCAGAATGTCCGCCGCGTTGCCGACAAGGCCCACAGAAAGAGCGCTCTTGTCAGCTTTGGCTGCGAGAACCAGGTCGAGAGCTTCATCGAGGTCCGAGACGACCTCGTCGAGGTAGCGCTTGCCCTGGCGGCGCTCCATCCGCGCCCGGTCGACGTCGATGATGAGGCACGCGCCGCCGTTGAGTGTGACTGAAAGCGGCTGGGCACCGCCCATACCGCCACACCCGGCAGTGACGGTGAGCGTGCCGGCCAATGTGCCGCCGAAGTGTTCGTTGGCAACAGCGGCAAAGGTTTCGTAAGTGCCCTGGAGGATGCCCTGCGTGGCGATGTAGATCCACGAACCCGCAGTCATCTGGCCGTACATCATGAGGCCTTCGGCTTCGAGCTTGCGGAAGTGCTCCCAGTTGGCCCAGTCGCCCACGAGGTTTGAATTGGCGATGAGCACTCGCGGTGCCCATTCGTGGGTGCGGAGCACTCCGACGGGCTTGCCGGACTGGACGAGCAGAGTTTCGTCGTCACACAGCTCTTTGAGGGTCTCGACGATCGCGTCGAAGGCTTCCCAGCTGCGGGCCGCCCGGCCGGTTCCGCCGTAGACCACGAGGTCTTCGGGCCTTTCGGCAACCTCGGGGTCGAGGTTGTTCATGAGCATGCGCATTGCGGCTTCCGTCTGCCAGCTGCGGGCGGTGATTTCAGTTCCGCGCGGGGCTCGGACTGTGCGACTGGGATCGTGCCTGGTGTAGGACATCGTCGTCGGTCCTCCAAGGGCTAGTAGGGGGTGTCTGCTTTTATGGTCAACCTCTACAGCCCCGGAAACCAGGGCAGCCCGTAAGTGTTGTCCAATATATTGGACAACACTTACGGGGTGTTCTCGCGGCTGCGGTTGGCTCGGTCCGGGGCACGGGGCACCTGGGCACACCGGTTAGCGACGAATCCACGCCCTAGCCGAGGGGAGACACCCTTCAGCAGCCAGCCACCGCTTAGCAACAAAAACTCCCGTTAGCAGT
>CABTZE010000049.1 GCA_902489215.1 uncultured Brevibacterium sp. | reverse complement strand
TGGCCAGAAACAAAAAATATCTGGCACCACGAAACAAACAAACACGCTATTGAGTTGACAAAGAACAGACACACAAAAAATCCACACCCACAACCGTGAGCACTTCATCAAAGGTGAAAGTTCACAGCCCTGACGGGCCATGCGAATCAGATTGATTCTGCTGCAAGAACTTCGGTTCCAGTGGAAGCGGGGCCGCACCATTTGGAAGATCTGATCTTCGGCCTGGGGCCCGCTCGCTTCGGTGTTTTCCGTCCGAGCAACGAGGACTACTCTACACACACTTCAACGCTGTATGCAACTCCACAGCGAAAATAATTTTTTAGGCCCCAAGTTCCGCGAATTCTCGCGGAACTTGGGGCCTCTCATCGGGCTGCAATTAGGCCTATTCGCCAATCTTCCACGTGTGGACTGGCTCACCTTTTTCCTGGTTTTCCATGTACTGCTCGAGCATGAGCGCCAAAGCCCTCTGCCTCTCCGGGCTGCCCGGAGCGGTTTTCTTCGGCTTGATGCTGCTCAGCGTGCGCAGCTGCCACAGCGCTCCGTTCTGCCGAGTAACGGCCCGACCGTCGATGACGCCCATGTAGCGGTCGATCAGATCTTCGTTCACGCCGAGCTTCTCGAGTCCGCGGCGAGCCTGCGGCACCAGGTAGTCGTGCACAAGCTTCGCGACATCAATCGCACCGAGCGTCGGCCATTCCTGCCGCGCGTACAGCCCGGAGCGCGCAGCCGTCATAAAGTTCTTTTCGGCTGTCTTAAAGGGAAGACGCGACCATACTGGGCGAGTCTGCTCCCCCAAGAACTTGACCAGACCGTAGTACAGCGCGGCATCCGCAACCATGTCGACCACGGTCGGGCCGGCCGGAAGCAGGCGGTTCTCCACGCGCACGTGCGCCAGACCATCAGAACTGGGCGCGTAGATCGGCCTGTTCCAGCGCCACACCGTTCCGTTGTGCAGGTTGAGGTAGTGCAGCGCTGGGGCTTGACCGCGCATGATCGGCGAACCCGACTCTTCGCGCGATTCCGGCAGAAGAGCCGGGAAGTAGCGAACGTTCTCTTCAAACAGGTCGAAGATGCTCGTGATCCAGCGTTCACCGAACCACACACGCGGCCTCACACCCTGGGCGATGAGTTCCGGCGGACGGGTTTCAATTGCCTGGGCGAACACCGGGATGCGGCTTTCGTGCCACACCTTGCGGCCCAAGAACAGCGGTGAGTTCGCACTGAGCGCCGCCTGCACACCGGCGATCGCCTGCGAGGCGTTCCACGCCTCAGCAAAGCGCTCCGGCGAAACCTGCAGGTGAAGCTGCATTGACGTACACGAAGACTCTGGGGCGATGTCCTCGAAGTCGTGGTTGAGCACTTCACGGTCAGCAAGGTCGATTGTGACCAGTTCGCCGCGACTGTCCATGACAGCGTTGCTCAGTGCTTTATAGCGATTCTCCGGAGTGATCCACTCGGAGCTTTCCAGGAACTGCTCGGTCAGCGTGGGCAGAGTGCCGATCATCGCAACCGATGCGTCGTGCTGCACTGCGGCAGCGGCCGCGCGATCGAGGCGTTCGCGCAGACCGTCTTCGAGCTCCCGCAGACCGTCGCCCTCGACAGAGAGAACCGGGTGGTTCATTTCGAAGTTGAACGAGCCGATCTCACTTTGGAAGTCAGCGTCGTCAAGAGTCTTGAGAACATCGAGGTTCACAGGCGCCGGTGCCATCTGCTCGTCGACCAGGTTGAGCTCAAGCTCCATGCCTATAGTGCCGCGGCTGACGAATTCCGCCTGCTGCAGATAAGCGTCAAAGGTCTCTAGGTCGTCATTGAGCTCACGACGATAGTCAGTTCGCTCACGCGGGGTGTAGCGCTCCCGTGATACTGCGTCTCCCATAGATCAAGCCAACCACAATCCCGAGCAATCAACCAGCCCGAACCGGGCTCCACCTCGTGCGCTCAGTGCGACAGCCATTCCACCAATCAGGCCCGCAGTCAGCTCTGCGGCACCGGCGGACCCAAGAACAGAAGGAAGGCGAACAGAGCCGACACCAGCACAATGCCCACGATGACAGCCAGCACCGGGTTCTTCAGCGCCCACAGGCACAGCCGCTCGAACGGGTTTGCCGGCTGGCGTTCAGCGCCCAAGCTCCAGCTTTCGGGCAGCAGCCCCTTGCGGCGCGCCCAGATCTCAAACGGAATAGTGGCGTAGGGAATGACGGACGAAGCGAGCCCCAGCAGGCCGCGAGCCTTGCCCCAGCGCTCCGACGTGGCCACGAGAACCGTGACAACGCAGTAGGCGAGGAATACGAAACCGTGAACGCCTCCGCCGATCCGAACACCCAGTTCCGTGGTCTGGGTGCCGTACTTGAGCACCATGCCGATGATCAGCATGGTCCACGTGACCGCCTCGGCAATCGCGAGGATCGAAAACAGCCTTTTAGGTGACATTGACCTTTTCCTTGTGTGCAGTGTTCGTGCGCCGTGGTCCGGAACAGAAGTCGAACCAGGCGATAATACTTCCAATGTTCTAAGAATCCCTGGGCGCAGACATCAGCCGAAAGTATGAAACCGTCCGGGCGGCCGCAATCGTCGGCGCTTCCGAAATCGCCCCGATCTGCGGGTTAAGCCGCGCTAAGAAAAACCGCGACATACCGCCCTCCTACCATTGCCGATGTGGAACAGAATTCTCCTGCGACTCCCGCGACTGACGACCCCCGCCTCATCCGGCAGTGGCGCCGCTATCTGGCGAACGAACTCGTCGAGGAGCGGGTCTACCGCAGCCTTGCGATGAAGAAGACCGGCGATGAACGCCGAATCCTCTTGGCGATCGCCAACGCCGAGCGCCGCCACCAGCAGCACTGGCGCACACTCCTGGGACATCACGCCGACAAACCGGGTCGTCCCGACCTCGGGGTGGTCATTCTGGCCATGTTCGCCCGCATGTTCGGCTCGATCTTCGTGCTGGCGCTGGCACAGCAGGCCGAAAGCAGCTCGCCGTACATCGTCGATGAGTACGCAACAGAGCAGATGGCCGCCGACGAACGCGTCCACGCGGAGGTTGTGCGCGCACTGGCCACTAAGAGCCGGTCTGACATGTCCGGCAATTTCCGCGCCGCGGTCTTCGGCGCCAACGACGGCCTCGTATCCAACCTCGCGCTCGTCATGGGTGTGGGTGCTGCCGGCCTGACAAGCGGACAGGTGCTTCTGACGGGAGTTTCGGGGCTCCTGGCCGGCGCACTCTCAATGGGTGCCGGCGAATACATATCGGTGCGTTCCCAGCACGAGCTGATCGACGCCTCGAACCCCGAGCCCGACGCCGACACGATCCTGCAGGACCTCGACATCAACGCCAATGAGCTCGCCTTGGTCTTCCAGGCCCGCGGCATGGAAGAGGACGAGGCGGAGCTCGCCGCCCGCACCGCCATTGGCAGGGCGCGCACTCCCCGAGGCGCCACCTTCCTGCCGAACTCGATTGCGCAGGTCAAACACGAGGGCACCGGGTCTGGACTCGGAGCCGCCGTGAGCTCATTCCTGTTCTTCAGCACGGGCGCCGTCATCCCGATCATTCCCTACTTCTTCGGACTCGAGGGCACTGTTCCGCTGTTGATCGCCGCCGTGCTGGTGAGCATGGCGCTGCTGTTCACGGGAGGTGTCGTCGGCGTGCTCTCCGGCAAGGCGCCGATGCCGCGCGCACTGCGCCAGCTGGCAATCGGCCTGGGCGCCGCGGGCATCACCTACGCACTGGGTCTGCTGTTCGGCTCTGTTGCCGGGTGATTGCGCTGCGGGTGGGCTTTCGGCACTCCAGCGCTGTTCGACTGGCTGTGATTTCGGCATGTGTCAGCGCATCGGGATAGCATCCCTGGCAGAAGCTCAAAGCCGCACTGTGAACTGCCTGTGCCGTATCCTTGTGAGACAGAAGACACACAGCAGTTCACACTGATCTGAGGAGACATCATGGGCAAACTCGCCTGGAAGGTCATCGGCGTCGGCGGAGGCGCACTCGCCGCTGTTGCAGCACGCAAGGCAATCAGCCTGGCCTGGGAGAAATCGCTTGGCCGCCCCGCTCCGAACGACCCCAACGACACCGACACGGACATGGCCGAAGTCATCGCCTGGACCATCGTTTCGGGTGTCGGCGTAGCGATCGCCCAGATCGTCGTTCAGCGCTATGCCGCTCAGGCACTCCGCAGCCAATTCGGCAACGAAGCTATTGCGGAATCCAACTGAGCACCTTTTTCTGCCCATCTTTCTGATGGATTTTCAGGGCCCTTGCGAAAGGGCCCCCTGGAGGTAATACACACATGACAGCCCTGCAGATCGTCGCAGCGATCATCGGCGTTGCTGCGACCATCGTCGGCTGGACGATGTTCCTTACGCGGATCGGCAAGTTCGTCCAGTTCTTCAAGCTCGGCGCGCCCACGCGCGACGGTGAGCGCACAAACGACGCCGGCGCACGCACCGGCACCCTCGTCAAGGAGTTCCTGGGTCACACCCGCATGGCACGTCTGCCCATTGTGGCAATCGCCCACTGGTTCACCATGATCTCCTTCGGCGTGCTCACGCTCACGCTCGCGCAAGCAACCATGCAGCTGTTCAACCCCGCTGCAACGCTGCCGCTGATCGGCCACTTCGTGCCCTACGAATGGATCACTGAGCTGTTTGCGATGACCGGTCTGATCGGCATCATCGTCCTCATCGTCATCCGCCAGGCCAAGAAGCCCAAGGGCGAAACGCTCGATACACAGCGCAAGTCGCGCTTCTACGGCTCGAACTTCTGGCAGGCCTACTACGTTGAATTCACGATTCTGGGCGTCTGCCTGTGCATTGCGCTGCTGCGCGGCCTCGAATACGTACTGCAGGGCCACGAAGGACAGCCGAACCTCATCCTGCACTTCCCGCTGACCTTCTGGATCGGCGAAATCCTCTCCGGCCTGTCGATTCCGGTTGTGTCCGGCCTCATCGTCGCGATCGCACTGATCAAGATCCTCATCTCCTACGCATGGATGGTCACCGTCGCGCTCACCCCGACGATGGGTGTTGCCTGGCACCGCTTCCTCGCGTTCTTCAACATCTGGTTCAAGCGCCACGCAAACGGCCGCACCTCGCTCGGCGCGCTCCAGCCGATGGTGTCCAAGGGCGAAGAGCTCGACTTCTCTGACCCCGACGCGATGGACGACTCCGTCACGATGGGTGTCGGCAAGGTCGAAGACTTCACCTGGAAGGGCCTGCTGGACTTCTCCACCTGTACCGAGTGCGGTCGCTGCCAGAGCCAGTGCCCCGCCTGGAACACGGAAAAGCCGCTGAGCCCCAAGCTCATGATGATCAACCTGCGCAACCACGCTGCCGCCAAGTCGCCGTGGCTGGAAGCCGCGCAGAAGGCACAGGCCGAAGCGCAGCCGCCGGCACCTCTTGCCGAGGATGCCGACAAGAAGGCCAAGCGCGCGTGGCAGAAGGAAATGGACGCCTACGAGGGCATTTCCGACCCGCACGAAAACCTCGACCTGCTGGGCACCCTGTCCGAAGCCGCGCAGGCTGAGGCCGTCCGCCCGCTCGTCGGCGCGCAGGACGTCGAAGACCTCGCGGAGCTCGGCGTCATCGACCCCGACGCCCTGTGGTCGTGCACCACCTGCGGCGCCTGCGTTGAGCAGTGCCCGGTGGACATCGAGCACGTCGACCACTTCGTTGACATGCGCCGCTACCAGGTGCTCATCGAATCGGCGTTCCCCACCGAGCTCGGCGGTCTGTTCAAGAACCTCGAAAACAAGCAGAACCCGTGGGGTATGTCCCAGCGCAAGCGCCTCGAGTGGGCCAAGGACCTCGACTTCGAAGTCAAGCAGGTCGGCGCCGACATCGAGGACCTCGGTGAAGTCGAGTACCTCTTCTGGGTCGGCTGCGCCGGTGCGTTCGAAGACCGCGCCAAGAAGACCACGCAGGCAACCGCGGAACTCCTCAACATGGCCCGTGTCGACTTCGCCGTCCTCGGCGATGGCGAATCGTGCACGGGTGACCCCGCTCGCCGCGCGGGCAACGAGTTCCTCTACCAGATGCTGGCCCAGGCCAACGTCGAAGTGCTCAACGAAATGAAGGCGCGCAAGATCGTCGTGACCTGCGCGCACTGCTTCAACACGATCGCGAACGAATACCCGCAGCTGGACGGCAAGTTCGAAGTCGTCCACCACACGCAGCTGCTCAACAAGCTCGTCCGCGAAGGCAAGCTCACCCCGGTCGCTCCGGCTGAAGGTGAACAGGTGCAGACCCCGGTCACCTACCACGACCCCTGCTACCTGGGCCGCCACAACCAGATCTACGAACCGCCGCGTGAGCTCATCGGCTCGCTGCCCGGCGTGGAGTACCGCGAAATGGAGCGCTCGAAGGAAACGAGCTTCTGCTGTGGTGCCGGTGGTGCGCGCATGTGGATGGAAGAGACCATCGGTTCGCGCATCAACGTCAACCGCACGAAGGAAGCCGTAGCCACCGGTGCCGAACAGATTGCGGTCGGCTGCCCGTTCTGCCGCGTCATGCTGTCTGACGGCCTGACCGCCGAGCAGTCTGAGGGCAACGCTTCCGAGGGCATCGAAGTTCTCGATGTCGCGCAGATGCTGCTGGCCGGCGTTAAGCGCGGTCAGGGCGGAGCGGAATCCGCACCGGAACCCGCTGAGGTCTGATCCGACTGACTAATGCCTGAAGGGGCGCCGCCGATTTTCGGCGGTGCCCCTTCACGTTGTCCGCACCCAGGCATTTCGAGAATCAGCCGGCCAACAGCCGCCTCTCGGGCCACGGCACCTCAGCCTCGGCACCCCAGCCGCTTTTCGCCTCGGCCCTCTCTGCGTCCAGACACCCGAAAACAACAGAAACTCCCGTTAGCCGTCCTGCTGACGGGAGTTTCTGCTGCTAACGGGAGTTTTCTTGCGGCTAAGGCGCAGATCCTGGCGGGTGTGCCGAGGCGAGGCCTCCTGACCTGGCCCCTGCCGAGGTGCCGGCGGGCATAGTCAGGACAGCTCAGTCCACACGGAACGCAGCTTCTCGACGGGAATCTGGCCGGGTGCGGTCGAATCCTCACCCAGTGGGGCGAAAGTGGCAGCGGAGCCGAAGTCACCGCCGAACACCCTGGTGGACCTGCCCAGGGGACCCATCGAGATGGCGATGACCGGCACCTCGGTCACTTCGACAGCAGAAGCGCATGCCTCGAGGAGCCGCGAAACATCACTCGGCTCATTCGGCATGACGGCGATCTTCGCCACATCCGCTCCTAGAAGGAGCATGTCGCGGATCTTCGCAAGCAGAACTCTGGTGTCCGGAGTGCGGTCGAAATCGTGGTGGGAGGCGACAACGGGCACGCCGAGCTCTCCCGCTTGCCTGCACAGCTGGGCTGCCGGTTCGCGATCAACTTCAACATCAACTGCAATGCGCGGCTGTGTGCCCAGCGGCGGGGTCAGCTGAGTGCGGCTGATGAGACCCGAGACGACCTTCCCATAGGCGGCATCGTCAAGATCAGCCTGCCCGCCCTCGGCGACAGTCCGCACGGTGATGAGCACGGGAAGCAGGCGGTGTTCCTGAATAGCCGTCTGGGCCTCCTCAAGCACCCGAGGGGCCTGGCCTTCGGCATCGAGCAGATCAACACTGCCCGCAAGTGCGTCAACGCGCCATTCCAAAGCATCTGCGCCGGCTTCGCGGGCGCGGGCCGCCCACTCCCCCACAGCCCGCGCTTCCTCAAGGGTGTGCGGTGCAAACGGCACGATGATCTTCGGCCGTTTGATGTTCTGCGGGGTGCGGGCGATGAACGGAAGGCTGAGCATGCCCCCAGCTTAGGCAATCATCCGAACAGAGTCTCACCGATGTATCCGCCCTCGGATGCTCCGGGTGGAATCGCCCACACGGTCGAGCCGATCGGGAACGTCCACTCGTTGAGGAGGTCACCCTCTGCTAGGCGCTGCTGGATCGGCTTGTACTGCCGTTCGATGTCTGCCTGGAAGCTCGCGAACATAAGCCCCGCATCGTTGATCTGCCGGACTCCTTCAACGTCGTCCCGGATGGGGCCCTTGGTCAGCGACTGGTAAGAGTAGACGCGCCGGAAGATCTGCTCTTCGGGCTTTTTGTCGTTGCGCGAACGCGCCACGTGGCTGGCCGGAGAGATCTTCTTGAAGCCATCGCTGCCAACGGCTTCGAGGTCCGGGATGTCGTGTTCGTGTTCACCCGTGAGCGGGGAGCCGTCTTTCATGCGGCGGCCCACGGAGAAGTCGCGGGCCGGTTCGTCTGCCAGATCCCAGCTTTCGAGGTCCATCGCGATGTCGCGCAAAACGAGGGTTGTACCGCCGGCCATCCAGTCGGGGTGGGCCGAACCCAGGTCCGCGGGCGCTTTTCCGCGCGGTGACTTAACTTTCTTCCGGCCCGAGGCGCCAGGCCTTGAGGGCGCGTTCGGATCACCCCACACGAGGGCGGCGAAGTCATCGGTGTCGATTTCGGGGTTGACGGTTCCGTCCACCTGGCCGAACGGGTTGCGCACCGTGGTGCCCTTCGGGTCGGTGCCGTAAGCCCGGCGGAATGACTCCTTGGCCCAGGCGATTTCTGAGAACGCGCGTGAATCCTTCATGAGCATTCGCGATGCGTGGGCCAGGGTCAGCGGGTCATCAGAGCAGATCTGCATGAGCAGATCGCCGCCGCACAGTTCGGGGCGCAGACGGTCTATCGGGTAGTCCGGCAGCGGTTTGAGCCACGCCGGCACCTTGTCAGCACCAGCAAGTTCGACAACCTTTCGACCGAAGCCGAAGGTCACCGTCAGCGATGCCGGCTGGGCGGTCATTTCGGGTTCCGTGTCCGCCAGCGGCGCCCTGCCCTGTGTGAGTGCGGCGGCGTCGTCGCTGAGGATTCGCAGCCACCTGCGCATAGCGGCCGCATCAACGTGGTCTTTCAGTTCGACGGCCAGGAAAACGGCGTGCGCCTGCGGCGGTGTTTCCACTCCGGCTTGGTGCTTGCCGTAGAACGGCACGCTCTGTTTGCCGGAATAGCCTGCGCTGTCTTCGCCGCCGCGGGCGGCGGCACCCATGACGCCATAGGTGCCGCCGATTCCCGCTGCGAGTCCAGCGCCGGCCCCGATGCCCGAAGCACCAAGGAGTCTGCGTCTGGAGATCTCAGTCATTTTTACTTCTTGTCGTCGCCGTGTTCTTCGTGGTCGTGGTCACCATGGTCCATGTCACCGTGGTCGTGGTCATCCGGTGCGTACTCTTCCTTAGCACCGGTGAATTCACGGGCCGGAGCGGTCAGGTCGAAGTCTCCAGCCGATGTCTTGACGGTGATCTCGACTTCTTCACCGGGCTCGATGTCGTTCTTCAGGTCCATGAGCATGATGTGGTCGCCGCCCGGCTTGAGCTCGAGCTTGTCACCGGCAGCCAGCTCAAAGCCGCCTTCCTTTTCCTTCATGCTCATGCCGCCCTTGCCGTCGCCGGTGGTTTCGTGCAGTTCAACTTTTCCAGCGACGTCGGATTCAGCGCCGGTGATGGTGATGGTTTCTTTGCCTTCGTTCTCAATCGTTGCGAAGACACCGGTCATGCCCTTTTCCTTGGACACGGCCTTTGCCCACGGTTCGTCAACCTTGAGCGCATCAGCGGCGGTCGTGGCAGTACCGCCCCCACCGCAGCCGGCCAGAGTCAGGGTTGCAGCGGCAAGAGCGGCCATAAGGGTCTTGCGGAGTTTCATGGTTGTCCTTTCGCACCCGCTTACGGGTACACAACAGGGGGGCTTTGCACCCCGGGGAATGCGGCATGCGGCCGCAGAAGATGATGGGTAAGCCCGTCTGCGATTCCTTGCGCAGACAGGGTGAGGGTTCTCGACACAGAGCCGGTGTTCGTCAGACGAAAGCGGGAGGGCCGCGAAGCGACACCGCGCTGAAAGCTTGCGAGGCGCCGACACTGCGGGTGCGGAACACACCGGGGCGCTGAACACGGCGAACCCGCGGCAGCACACCGGCCAGAAAGACGAAGACAAGCGGGCCCACGATTTCGGTGAGCACCGCCTCGAGAGCCCGTTCGCCGAAGAGCACGTAGCCGGCCGTGAGGACAACGGCAGCAGCGTGTGCCGCCAACATCAACGGTCCGGAATAGTCCGCGTGGCTGACGGCGGAGGGTGCGGCGGTTCCCGCACCGGGAGAAACAAGCCCCATACAGAGCGCGTGGACAGAGGTCTCCAACAGGGACCCTGAGCCGCGCGGTGCCGGTGAGGCAGCCGAGGCGAAGGTCATGAAGACGTGCAGCAGCCACTGCCCTGCGGCAACGACCGCGACTACGGAGACGATGCGCAGGCGGAGCGCCGAAAGGACTATGCCCAGCCATGCGGCCACAAGAAAGGCGAAAAGGCACGCCGCGATAGAAGCTGCACCGCCGGCCCCGGTGTGGAAAACCAGGCCGACGAACACCGAAAAGAATGCCGCGGCACATCCGCGGAGCATGCGGGCACGCCGCATGTGGTTCTTCTGTTCGGCAGTCATGCCGGCATTGTATCGAGCGCAGGAAAGCACGGTGAGACCGCCCGAATACAGCCGGCCGCGGAGCGCTTCATCGTGGAGCCCCCTGCCATTCACGCAGCTTTCAAGCGACAGTTCTTCCAACTGTGTCCAGAACTTGCCGTAACGTTTCAATAACAACAAAAAATAAGCAAAACCCCTGGTCAGACGGGGTGTTTGAGGTTTTGCCCAGAAAGCCCGCCGAGTCTGACCCATCCCTTGGTCCCGCCTGAAAGGTGCCTGTGTTTAAGGTGGATTACCGGCGCTGTCCCGTTTTTCGGCCGCCGGAAGCAATTCCCGCGCCACCCGGCGCGGATGTGCACCCTCAAACGGAAGGTGGCCACGCAGTGGCATTAGTCCGTGCATCGCACGTCTACAAAGTCTTTGGCCAAAACGAAAAAGAAGTCATTCGCCGCATTGAAAACGGCGAAGACCGCGACGACCTGCGCGAATTGGGAACCGCAGCCGTCATCGACGCGAGCTTCGAAGTCGAACGCGGTGAGATCTTCGTCGTCATGGGCCTTTCCGGGTCCGGCAAGTCGACCCTCATCCGCACCCTCAACGGACTGTGGAGCACCAGCGCGGGGTCTGTCGAGATTGCCGGGAAAGACATCTCGAAGATGAACGCCACCGAACTGCGCGCAGTTCGCCGCGACCACATTTCGATGGTCTTCCAGCACTTCGCTCTCATGCCGCACCACACAGTGCGTGAAAATGCGGCCTACTCACTTGAGCTGCAGGGAATGGACAAGGCGGAGCGCCTGAAGAAGGCAGACGAATGGCTTGAGATCGTCGGACTGAAGGGCTGGGAGGACAAGTACCCGTCCGAACTGTCCGGTGGTATGCAGCAGCGCGTCGGCCTAGCCCGCGCCCTGGCCGCAGAGACCGACATCCTGCTGATGGACGAAGCGTTCTCGGCTCTCGACCCGCTCATCCGTCGCGAAATGCAGCAGCAGCTGGCCGAACTCCAGCACACGCTGAAGAAGACGATCATCTTCATCACCCACGACCTCAATGAGGCCATGTACCTGGGCGACCGGATCGCCGTTATGCGCAACGGTCGGATCGCCCAGATCGGAACGGCCGAAGACATTCTGACCAACCCGGCCGACGACTACGTCGCGTCATTCATTCAGGACGTCGACCGTTCTCGCGTCTACACCGCACAGTCGGTCATGCGCCCGCCCACGAACGTCATCCACAACACCGTGGGACCGAACGTCGCCATCCGGGAAATGCAGAACACGCAGGAGTCCGCCGTCCTCGTCACCGACCGCAGCGGCAAGCTGCTGGGGCTCGTCACCGACGAAGACGCAGTGGTTGCGGCCAAACGCGGCGAGCGCACCCTGGACAACATCATCTACACCAAAAACATCCTCACGTGTCCGCCGGATGCGCAGATAGCGGACCTCTTCGCGCCGTCGGCTGAAGCCCCGGTGCCGCTGTGCGTCATCGACGAGGCAGGGAAGCTCTTGGGTGTTGTTCCGCGAGTCAAGCTCCTGCAGGCCATGGGCACCGAGTCCACGACCACGGGCGAACTCCCCGCGGTATCGACGGTCCCGGACCCGCAGCTGCAACAAGAGCCTGAAGAGGAACTGCAGCCGGAGCCGAACGATGACGATGCCGCTGACACCACAACCGGAAAGGACGCGTGAGCATGAACCCGCTTGAACCTCACCTGCCGCTCGGCGACTGGGTCGACACGTTCCTCATCTGGTTCCAGACTCATTTCGACTGGCTGCTCTCCGGCATCACCACGGTGTTGTCGAGCATGTACTCGGGACTGAACTGGGTCCTGGCAACACCGCACCCGTTCATCATGATCCTGGTGTTCGCAGCGATTGCATGGGCTGCCGCCTCGTGGCGCCTGGGCCTTGTCACCGTTGTGGGCTTCTACCTGATTCTCGCGCTTGACCAGTGGGAGAACGCCATGAGCACCTTC
>CABTZE010000048.1 GCA_902489215.1 uncultured Brevibacterium sp. | reverse complement strand
TTCAGACGTGTGCTCTTCCGATCTCCTATGTCCGAACGCTTGAGTCCTATCGGCGCTATTACGAAGCGTGGAGCGAACCCTGGGAAGCACAAGCGCTCCTGCGTGCCCGCCCGATAGCCGGTGACAACGACCTCATGAGCGACTACGTCGACATGATCAACCCTCTGCGCTATCCGCAGATTCTGCCGGTGCGCTCCACCATGCAGGTGCGTCGGCTCAAAGCGCGGATGGAAGACGAACGACTCCCGCGCGGTGCTGACCGCCGTCAGCACGTGAAATTGGGAACCGGCGGGCTGAGCGATGTCGAGTGGACTGTGCAGCTGCTGCAGCTGCAGCACGCCGCCGAGTACCCCGGACTGCGTACAACCTCGACGCTGCCCGCCCTGGCCGCTGCACGTGATGAGGGGCTTGTGTCGGCATCCGATCACGAGGTGCTGCGCACCGCCTGGCTCATGGCCACCGAAGTCCGCAACGCCATCACGATGTACAGGGGCAAGCCCAGCGACAGCCTGCCCAGCGACATCCGCGAACTCGAAGCCGCGGCCAGGCTCATGGGCTACCCGCAGGGAAGCGCGCAGCTGCTGGTCGATGACTATTTGCGGGTCACCCGCTGGGCGCGTTCGACAATGGAAGTCATCTTCTACGGAGACGACCCCACCGACTGAGGTACACGCTCAGCTGGACCAGCTCCGACTGACAAAACGCGAATGGCCCGGCAGATGCCGGGCCATTCACATCACAGGCGACGATCAGAGATCAAAGTACAGTTCGAAGTCCGTCGGCGTCGGACGCAGACGTGCAACGTCGATTTCTTTTTCGTACTTGTAGTTGATCCAGGTTTCGATGAGGTCCTGGGTGAAGACATCGCCTTCCATGAGGAACTCGTGGTCTTCCGCGAGAGCTTCGAGGGCACCTTCGAGAGAGTTCGGAACCATCTTGATGTTCTCGGCTTCTTCCGGCGGAAGCTCGTAGAGGTCCTTGTCGATCGGCTCCGGCGGTTCGATGCGGTTCTTGATTCCGTCAAGACCGGCCATGAGCTGAGCCGAGAAGGACAGGTACGGGTTGCCCGATGGGTCGGGTGCGCGGAACTCAAGGCGCTTGGCCTTCGGCGACGTACCGGTGATCGGAATGCGGATGGCAGCCGAACGGTTGCGAGCCGAGTAGACCAGGTTGATCGGCGCCTCGAAACCGCGAACCAGACGACGGTAGGAGTTCATGGTCGGGTTGGTGAACGCAAGAACAGCACCGGCGTGTTCAATGAGACCGCCGATGTACCAGCGAGCAAGATCCGACAGGCCGGCGTAGCCGGTTTCGTCGTAGAACAGCGGCTTGCCGTCCTTCCACAGCGACTGGTGACAGTGCATACCGGCGCCGGCATCGCCAAGAAGCGGACGCGGCATGAACGTGGCGGTCTTGTTGTTCGCAACAGCGACGTTCTTGATGACGTACTTGAAGTCCAGCAGCTGGTCGCCGGCCTTCTTCAAGGTGTCGAACTTGTAGTTGATCTCCTGCTGACCGGCGGTGCTGGTTTCGTGGTGCGCGCGCTCCATTTCGAAGCCGATCTGTTCGAGAGTCAGCGACATTTCGTCGCGGATGTCTGCGAATTTATCGCGCGGAGGAACGGGGAAGTAGCCGCTGGTGTGAGGAGTTTTGTAGCCGAGGTTGTGGCCGTCTTCTTCAGCGCCGGTGTTCCAGACAGCTTCAAGCGAGTCGATTTCGTAGAAGCTGGTGCGGGTTGAATTGTCGTAGCGGATTGAGTCGAAGAGGTAGAACTCGGCTTCGGCGCCGATGAACACCGTGTCGGCAATACCAGTCGACTTCAAGTAGGCCTCAGCTTTAGCAGCTACCTGGCGGGGGTCACGCGAGTAGGGCTCGTTCGTGAAAGGATCCACGATCGAGTGGATAACCACGAGCGTCTTGGCCTTGCGGAACGGATCGATGTAGGCGCTCGTCACGTCCGGGATGAGCTTCATGTCGGATTCGTGAATCGACTGGAAGCCGCGGATGGACGAACCGTCGAAGAGCAGGCCTTCTTCAATCACTTCTTCCGTGTAGGCCTTGCCGGGAAGATTGAAGTGCTGAACTACGCCGGGAAGGTCGCAGAATCGGATGTCGACGAAATCGATCTCGTTGTCGCGAATATACGAAACGAGCTCGCTTGCGGTGGAAAACAACTTTTCTCCTGTATTGAGTCGTCGCGACGGTGCGGTACTGGCCGCCGGTGTCTTCATCTTAGCGGCTACACTCGTTTGCGTGTTCGACAGAGACAGTTTAGGTTCGTGGCTTCAGGGCCCGAAGCTCGAAGAGGGGACCTACGCGGGGCAGCGCCTCGGTCTTCCCGAAACCGGGCCGGGCTCAATCGCATCTTTGATCCGCAGGGTTGGAAGTCTCTGCATTGACTGGGCGCTGTGCGCCCTCATCGCACGGTGGCTTGCGCCGGACTTCATGTTCGCCCCGCACCTCCTCTTCATCATCGAATCTCTTCTTCTGCAGTCCCTGCTGGGCTACACGATCGGGCAGCGCATTTGCGGCGTGCGCATCATCAATCGCCACGGACGCCGCCCCAACCCCCTCCGGCTGCTCGTCCGGATTGCGCTGCAGCTGCTGATCATCCCCGGGCTTCTGTACAACCCGGACAATCGCGGCCTGCACGACCTCGCAGCGGACACTGCCGTCGTGCGCATCTGACTGAGATAAGGCACCACCCGGTCGGGCGTGCCGCTCAGCCAAGTATGTCGTTGGATGACAGAGAACCGTTTACCTGAACCCCACCGCGACCGGGAAGCAGACCGCATCAGCGGTGAAGTCTTGAGCACACAAAAAGCGCCGACCACACTGGTCGGCGCTTTTCAGTGTTTGAGATCAGCGTCCCCGCAGAGCTCGGCGGTTGGGACGAGCACGGTTAGGATCCATGCCCTTGGGAATCGGCTGGTTCGTCGACATAGTGCCCAGAGCCGCCAAACGCTTGCGCACCTGAAGCACTTCAGCCTTGGTGAGCTTTTTCGGCAGTTTGTACACCGTCGACACCAGACGATTCATGGGAACCTGGTTCTTTCCTTCACCGCCCTGAATGACGTGCACTGGAACGGAAGGAAGGATGCGCTCGTGACGCTTCTGCTCCTTGGCGAGCAGCTTAGACACACGGCCAGCCGGACCTTCCGAAACCAACACGACTCCACCTCGGCCGGTGGCGCGGAAGACCAGGTCCTTGGTGCGCGGGTCGCCGGCGACCGGCTGGTCGTCGGCAAGCCAGCTGCGGCGAATGGTGTTCAGCACAGCACCGTAGGCGCCGGGCTGGTCCTTCATTTCTGCAAAGGCCGCGGTCTCGGCATAGCGGCCGAGAATGAAGATGGCGAGCGTCAGACCACCCAGCAGACCGATGATGGTCCACAGCCACACCGGCGGCAGCAGGAAGAACCCCACGAGGAAGCCGATGCCGCCCAGCCCTAGAATCGCTGCGAGCATGAGCCAGGGGACAGCGGGGAAGTGCTTGCGGGCAAGTTTGAAGACCTGACGCATCTGACCGATGCGGCCGGGCTTCGAAGGGTCCTTGGGGCGCCGACGGAAAAGTCCGCGGCGGGGTTCTTCAGTCTGTGACATTCTGCTTTTCTGCTTGTTATGCGGTCAGTGGACGATCAATCGTACGTCAGGTGAATTTTACCTCTTCGCCCGGTCCAAACGTATCCACCACGGCCTGCGCCTCCTGACGCGCAGGAGCGTCGTTGTCCAGATGGGCCAGATGAGCCGGGATCTCCTGGCCGCGACGGCGCATAGCCTGGGCCCAGAGACGGCCCGCGCGGTAGGACGAACGGACAAGCGGACCGGACATGACGCCGGCAAAGCCGATTTCTTCGCCGATGTTGCGCAGCTCCACGAAGTCCTGCGGCTTGACCCAGCGCTCAATGGGGTGGTGCAGGGAGCTGGGACGCAGGTACTGCGTAATCGTCAGCAGGTCGCAGCCGGCCTCGTGCAGGTCCTTCATGGCCTCGACCACTTCATCGTTCGTTTCGCCCATGCCCAAGATGAGGTTCGACTTCGTGACCAGGCCAGCCTCACGAGCCTTCGTAATGACCGACAGTGAACGCTCGTAGCGGAATCCGGGGCGGATGCGCTTGAAGATGCGCGGGACGGTCTCGATGTTGTGCGCGAGCACTTCCGGGCGCGATGAGAAGACTTCGGCGAGCTGGTCGTCGTCGGAGTTGAAGTCCGGGATCAGAAGCTCAACACCCGTGCCGTGCCCGTCACCGTGGTCGATTTCGTGGATAAGGCGGACAGTTTCGGCGTACAGCCACGCGCCGCCGTCATCCAGGTCATCGCGCGCAACACCGGTGATGGTCGAATAGCGCAGACCCATTGTCTTGACGGATTCAGCAACGCGACGCGGCTCGTCAGCGTCGAAGTCTGCCGGTTTGCCGGTGTCGATCTGGCAGAAGTCGCAGCGGCGGGTGCACTGCTCGCCGCCGATGAGGAACGTGGCTTCGCGGTCCTCCCAGCACTCAAAGATATTGGGACAGCCCGCTTCCTCACACACGGTGTTGAGACCGGCCGTGCGGACAAGCGATTTCAGTTCCGAGAACGCGGGGCCGATCTTGGCTTTCGCTTTGATCCACTTCGGCTTGTCTTCAATGGGAGTCTGCGAATTGCGAGCTTCCACTCGCAGCAGCTTGCGTCCTTCCGGGGCGATGGTCATGTCCTGGCCTTTCGTGGGGATCAGGCGGTGATGTGCTTGTCCAGCAGCTCCAGCAGGCGCGGGGCAGCCTGTTCAGGAGTTGTTTGGGTGCCGGTTTCGATGGAAATGCTAGTGGTCGCGGCGTCAGGGATGCCGCAGGGGATGATGTTTTCAAAGCCGGCGAGCTCGTTCGAGCAGTTCAAAGCCAGTCCGTGCATCGCAACACCGTTGTGAATGCGGATGCCGATCGCGAGGATCTTCCTGTCCGGTCCCTGGCCCTCGGTGATCCACACACCGGAACGACCCTCAACCTGCTGCGCGGTGATTCCGTACTCGGCGAGCAGTTCGATTCCCGCTTTTTCGATTTGGTCGACGAAAAGGCGGACCTCTTTTTGGTCATTCAGGCGGTAGATGGGGTAGATGACCAGCTGCCCCGGACCGTGCCAGGTGATCTTTCCGCCTCGGTCGATGTCGATGACTTCCGTGCCGTCGCGGGGGCGTTCGTGGTCTTCAGTGCGTTTGCCCGCTGTGTAGACGGGGGAGTGTTCCAGCACGAGGAAAGTGGAGTTCTTCTTGCCGCCGACAACATCAGCGTGCGTCCGCCTTTGGACTTCCAGCGCTTCTCTGTAGTCAACGAATTCGGGTGCAAAACCCAGGTGTTCGATATCCCAAGCCATTCCATGACCATATGCCGAGGAGGACTCAAGCGGCAAAAGCACCGTAACAGTTATCCACAGATTGCGGTTTGGGGGTTTCGGTCCGTCTTCCGACGTGGTCGAATTTCTGCCTAAGGAGGCTGATATGCAGGGGTGCGAATGGATCTACGATGCCGAGGTCCGTCCCGGACTGTGGCGCGTGTTCAACGCCCACGAGGTCAAATGGTTCGTGTGTGCAGCAGACACGGCCGCTGGTCCCGGGAGGCCGGTTTCGGTTCTGGGCCCTGACATGGATCCGGTTGCGGGGCTGCTCATTCCCAGATGTCGAGGCGGCATGCTCGAGGACGCGGTGCTCGGTCTTGCACCGTTGGGAGCGGATGAGCTCGTGTGTCTTGTACGCGGCACGATTGAGGCCACCGGCGGACGTGCTGGCGCCGTGCCGATCTCGCGGGCGAACTTGGCGCTTGCCGATGATGGGTCAATCTGTGCTCTGCCGGGTATTGAGGTTTCCGAAGACGAATCAGAAGCCAGGCAGCTGGGAGAACTGCTATACGCAGCAGCCCAAGGTGTTGAGTTCGCTGACAGTGCTGTGCCTTTGAAGAATCGCGACAGCGGCCTGCCTGCTGAACTGGTTGAGCTCATTGATGCTCTGCTTTTGGACAGTGACGCCGGGGATCTTCCCAGGGCAGACGTGCTGGAGGCAGTGCGGGAACATCCGGCAGTGGAGCGGCTGCCCTTTTACCCAGGCGAACCGGGAGTGCCGGTCAACGACCCGCCGACGGCTGGTCAGCGGACTGTCACAGCGGTTTTGCATGACGTCCCGGAAGAGACTATTGGACACACAGGCAGCGAGAAACCAACGGAACAGGAGATCGGCGACACCGCGATAGCCGTCCTTCGAGGGCAAACGGGTCGCACGCGCAAAAACAGAGGTGCTCAGGGGCCTCGTCGTAGAAGACGAAAGAAAAACGGAAACACACAGCGCCGCGGTCGGAAACGCAAAGAGTCCAGCGCGGGTGCTCTGGATGGCAAGTCCCGCAGTGCTGTGCGTACCGGCGCTGTCGCTGTTGTGGCATTGGCGGCGGTGACATCCGGTGCCGCGCTCATCATCGGAGGTGCGCGGTCTGACCGGACAGTGCAGACTGCGGCAGCTGACCAAGCTGAGAGTGCCGAAGAACCCCGACGGCCCAAGACCGAGGAAGATCCTTCCGCACGCTCAACCGCGAAAAGCCGTGAGAGTGAGGGCATCGTGCCTGCGCGTGAGCGAAGCGAACCGTGTCAGAAGTTCCAAGAACTGACACATGCGCGGGCCACTGCCTTTACTGAAGGCAGACCAGCCGACCTCGCAGGTCTCACAGTGCCAGGTTCAAACGCTGCCGAAGCCGATGCGGAAGCCGCCGATAAACCGGCCGAACCCATGGACGTCACTATGAACGTCACCGAGTGCGACGTTGAAGACTCCACTGCAGAGGCCGCTACCATCCGCGCAGTTGTTTTTGCCGAGGCCGGAGGGCAGCCCGTTCCTGAAGCGCGGATCCGGGTGAGTTTGGAAAAGCACGAAGGCAAATGGAAGGTCAGCCGCACAGAGGAGCTCTACGACGACTGATCCTCTACAGCCGACCACGTATTGCTCCAAAGAAGAAGCGCCCGCGGAATTCTCCGCGGGCGCTTCTCATCAGCGTCGATCAGGATCGATCAGAGGTCGAGATCAGCCTCGAACGAACCGTTCTCGAGGCGGTTCTTGATTGCCTTGAGGAAACGACCGGCGTCAGCGCCGTCAACCAGCTGGTGGTTGTAGGTCAGCGGCAGGTAGGCCATGTCGCGAATAGCGATTGCCTCGGTGCCGTCTTCGGTTGTGACGACCTGCGGGCGGCGCTTGATAGCACCGGTGCCCAGGATGCCGACCTCGGGGTGGTTGATGATCGGCGTGTCGAACAGAGCACCGAACGAACCGATGTTCGTGATGGTGAACGTGCCGCCCGACAGCAGGTCAGGGCTGATCTTGCCGTCGCGAGTCTTGGACGCGACGTCGTCGATTGCCTTGGCCAGTCCGGCGATCGAAAGGTCGCCGGCGTTCTTGACTACCGGAACAAGCAGACCGCGTTCGGTGTCGACCGCGATGCCGAGGTTCTCAGAGTCGGGGTAGGAGATTTCTCCAGCCTCAACATCGAACGTGGCGTTGACACGCGGGTACGCCTGCAGGGCTTCTGCGACCGCCTTGGCGAAGAACGGCAGGGACGTCAGCTTGACGCCGTGCTTCTGCTGGAACTCGTCCTTCTTGGCCTTGCGCAGAGCCGAAACCGCAGTCATGTCGACTTCGGTCACCTGGGTGAGCTGAGCCGAGTTCTGCAGCGATTCACGCATGCGCTGTGCAATTGTGCGGCGAATGCGCGATGCCTTCTGCGTGGTACCGCGCACCTTCTTGGCTTCTTCTGAAACCTCGATGACGAACGGTTCACGGCCAGCGGGAGCGGACGCAGCCGGCGCAGCTGCACTGGCAGTGCTCTGTGCGGCAAGAACGTCCTGCTTGCGGATGCGACCGCCGACGCCCGTGCCGCGCACAGTCGAAAGGTCAACGCCCTTTTCGCGTGCAAGCTTGCGCACCAGCGGCGTGACGTAGGGCGCCTGGCCGGAAGTCACGGTCTGTGCGGCGGAAGAAGCCGACTCGGCGGAGCGGCTGGGTGCGCTGCTCGATTCGCCTGCGGCCTGCTTGGCAGCAGCGGTCTGGGCTTCTTCATCCGATGCCGACGACTCCGCGGCGGAAGCCTTCTTGGGTTCTTCCTTCGACAGGTCCTTTTCGGACTCTTCGATGGCCTCTTCTTCGACGTCGGCTTCCTCAGCTGCGGGCTCTTCAGCTTCATCAGCTGCGTCTGCCGAGTCGTCAGCCTGGTCGGCCTCGTCTGCGTCGTCCTGCTCGTCCGAGGAAGCCGATGCGTCGTCGTCTCCGATGCGCGCCAGGGGCGCGCCGACTTCAACGTCTTCGTCTTCTTCTGCAAGCAGTTCGAGCACGGTACCTGCGACGGGGCTGGGGATCTCGGTATCGACCTTGTCAGTCGAGACTTCGAGAAGCGGTTCGTCGACCTCGACGGTGTCGCCGACGTCCTTGAGCCAGCGGGTGACGGTGCCTTCCGTCACCGATTCGCCGAGGGCTGGCATGGTGACTTCCTGCGATTCGCCGGAACCGCCGGAGGGCTTATCGTCCGACTTCGCAGCGGGAGCCTCTTCCTCAGCTGCGTCGTCTTCCGGCTCTTCTTCAGCCTCTGGTTCTTCGGCTTCTTCTTCGTCAGCGGAGTCGTCTGCGGCGGTGTCGCCGGAGCCTTCTCCGTCGCCGATGACAGCGAGGTCGCCGCCGACCTCGACGTCGTCGTCTTCTTCAGCCAGGATCTCCTGCAGAACGCCGGAGTACGGGCTGGGGATCTCGGTGTCGACCTTGTCAGTCGATACTTCGAGAAGCGGTTCGTCGACCTCGACGGTTTCGCCGACTTCCTTGAGCCAGCGGGTGACGGTGCCTTCCGTCACCGATTCGCCGAGGGCGGGCATCTTTACGGTGTTGGCCATTGTGTCAGTCTCCCTATGGCTCGATCAGCGGAAGTGCAGCGGTTTGCCGGCAAGTGCCAGCGCTGCTTCGCCGATGGCTTCGTTCTGGGTGGGGTGTCCGTGGATGAGCGATGCGACCTCTTCGGGGAAGGCCTCCCAGTTCACAATGAGCTGGGCTTCGCCGGCCTGCTCGGACAGGCGAGCGCCGAGTCCGTGAACGCCCACAATCGGGCCGTCCTTTTCGCGGATGATCTTGATGAATCCCTGCGTGTTGAGGATGGCGGATTTGGCGTTGCCAGCAAGCGGGAACTCGACCTTTTCGATCTTGTCTTCGCCGTACTTCTCAGCAGCCTTCTTTTCGGTGAGGCCGACGGAGAAGATCTCCGGGTCGCAGTAGGTGATGCGCGGAACGCCGGTTTCGTCCAGCGGAGCCGGGTTCTTGCCGGCGATCTCTTCGGCAATGAAGATGCCGTGAGCGAAGGAACGGTGAGCAAGCTGCAGACCGGGCACGATGTCTCCGGCCGCGTAGATGTTGCCCACGCCGGTGTGCAGGCGTTCGTTCGTGATGACGAAACCGCGGTCGAGCTTCACGCCCTGCTCTTCGAAGCCGAAGCCTTCGGTCACGGGACCGCGGCCGACAGCCACGAGGAGTACTTCGGCTTCGAGTTCGGTGCCGTCTTCGAGCGAAACCTTGACACCGTCGGCGGTCTGCTCGACCTCCTTGAAGAACACGCCGAGCTTCTGCTTGATCTTGCGCTTCTTGAATGCGCGCTCAAGGCCCTTGGAAACGGAAGCGTCTTCGTTGGCCACCAGGTTCGGCAGACCTTCGACGATCGTGACGTCGGATCCGAAGGAGTTCCAGATGCTTGCGAACTCAACGCCGATGACGCCGCCGCCGAGCACGATTGCGGACTTGGGAACGCGGTCGAGGTTGAGGGCTTCGGTGCTGGTGAGGACGTTTCCACCGATCTCGATGCCGAGAGTGCGGGAAGTCGAACCGGTGGCGAGAACGATGTTCTTGCCCGTCAGTTCGACGTCGCCTTCATCGGTGGAGACGGTGACGGTGTCCTTGCCGGTCAGCTTGCCTTCGCCGATGACGGTGTCGATGCCGGCCATTTTGATGAGGCCCTGCAGGCCCTTGTGGTTCTTGTCGGTGATGCCGCTCTTGAACTTCAGGACGTCTTCGACGTTGATGTTGTTGAGGGTGGCATCGATGCCGAACACGCTGGCTTCGCGTGTGGCGTCTGCGACTTCGGCAACGTGGAGGAGGGCCTTGGTGGGGACGCAGCCGCGGTGAAGGCAGGTGCCTCCGACCTTGTCGCGCTCAATGAGAGCGACCTTCATGTCGAGCTGCGTCGCGCGGAGTGCCGCGGCGTAGCCGGCTGTGCCACCGCCGAGAACGATGAGGTCGTAGTTGTTTTGCGAATCGCTCACGAAATGTGCTCCTAGCAAAATGGTCGGTTGAGGACCGCTGTGGCGGCTGGTCCTATCTTTTCACTTAATTCCGATAAAGTCCCGCCCCGGCTCGGCAGTGTGACCACTGTCAAACCGGGACGGGGGCGATCAGACGAGGTTTTCTGCCACCTGGACGAGCGTGCGGACCGGCACGCCGGTGCCTTCAGCCGGTGTGTAGCCCCACGGTGCTTCTGAATTGAACGACGGGCCGGCGATGTCGATGTGAGCCCAGTCCTGCCCGTCTGCGACGAATTCCTGGAGGAAGACGCCGGCGCTGAGCATGCCTCCCGGGCGCTTGCCGGAGTTCTTGATGTCGGCGGTTTCCGAATCGAAGTAGCTCAGCAGCTCTTCCGGGAACGGCATCGGCCACATGGCCTCACCGGTCTTCTCGGAGGCCAGCACGACTGCGTTGCGTGCATTCGCTCGGCCCATGACACCCGAGGTGCGGTTGCCCAGCGCGACAATCTGGGCGCCGGTGAGGGTTGCGATGTCGATGATGAGGTCCGGGTTTTCCTTGCCTGCGGCGACGAGGGCGTCAGCCAGGACCAGGCGGCCTTCGGCATCGGTGTTGGTGACCTCGACGGTCTTGCCTCCGTAGATGGTGATGACGTCGCTGGGGCGCTGGGCGTCCGACCCGGGCATGTTCTCAGCCATGGCCAGCCAGGCAGTGACCTTGACGGGCAGCTGCAGGCGGGCGATCGTGATGATGGCCTGCGCAGCGGCTGCGGCTCCGCCCATGTCGGACTTCATGTCCTCCATGCTTGCGGCCGGCTTCAGGGAAATGCCGCCGCTGTCGAAGGTGATCCCCTTGCCGACCAGCGCCAGGTGCTTGGAGGCGCGGCGGGGTGCGTACTCGAGCTTCACCAGGCGAGGTCCGCGCTTCGAACCGCGGCCTACGCCGATGAGTCCGCCGAAGCCCTCTGCTTCGAGCTTCGCGGGATCCCACACGGTTGCCTTGATCTTCTCAGCCTTAGCCTGTTTGACGATTTCAGCGGCAAACGTCTCCGGGTACAGGTCCAGGGGAGGCTGGTTGACGAAGTCGCGCGCACCGGTGGTACCGCGAGCGATGATGGCGCCGCGCTCAATGGCCCTGAGGTTCGACTTCGCCGTGAGCACCTCAATGCCGGCAGCAAGCGTCTTTGCCTTGTTTTCAGAACGGTAGGCGCCGTAGCGGTAGGCGCCGAGAACAGCACCGGTTGCCACCGCCTCGGCAGCCGCTGCGTCCGGACTGGGCAGTGCGAGAGCGACCGAACGGGCCTTCGTGATGCTGCGCAGAGCCGAACCGGCAGCGCGGCGCAGAGCGTCGAGTGCCGCATCGGCCTTGGACGGGTCGGTCAGGTCAGCCGGAGAGAACTCTCCGAGTCCAGCCAGCAGGACAGAGTCTGCAGCGAAGCCAGCGGGCGCGGGCACGCGCACCGTCGAGTCGAGTCGGCCCGATGCGTCAACGTTGACGGCGGCCTTCTCAAGGTCCTTGGCGAGAGCGGGCTTGAGGTCTTCTGCGAGAACCGTGCCTTCTGCGGTCAGCCCGACGACAAGCACATCAGCTTTGGCCTTGTGCGCGGCTGACGTGCGTCCTGCTGCGGATGGAATCGACTGGGTCATGCGAAACCTTTCTTCTGCTTTCATTTGTTCCCGCGCGTGCTA
The DNA here is from genome assembly GCA_902489215.1 of uncultured Brevibacterium sp. Classification (GTDB taxonomy): domain Bacteria; phylum Actinomycetota; class Actinomycetes; order Actinomycetales; family Brevibacteriaceae; genus Brevibacterium. The sequence continues at coordinate 547 of CABTZE010000048.1, read as the reverse complement.
GGCGGTAAAGATAGCTTCATGTACAAAGCCCTCTACCGCTCTGTTCTTGTCCGCTCTGACGCGGAGCTGGCGCACAGCGCGAGCTTCTCACTTCTAAACCTACTTGATTCTCTTCCCGGGGGCGGAGATCTCATCAGCTCCCTGTTCGGTGTGCGACCGAAGCCGGCCACCGTCATGGGCTTGACGTTCCCCAATCGTCTGGGGCTGGCCGCCGGGTTCGACAAGAACGGCGTGGGCGTCCGGGCGATGTCCCGGCTGGGCTTCGGCCACATTGAGGTGGGAACCGTCACTGCGGAGGGGCAGCCCGGCAATCCGAAGAAGCGGTTGTTTCGTCTGGCGCACTCGGAGGGCGTGCTCAACCGCATGGGCTTCAACAACGACGGGTCTGAGCAGGCGGAGCGCAATCTGCAGCGTGCGCGCCGGCAGATTGCTGAGCTTCCTGAAGATCGCCGTCCCATCATCGGGGTCAACATCGGCAAGACGAAAACTGTTCCTCTGGAGCAGGCGGCTGATGACTATCAGGTGTCGGCGTCACGGCTGGGGGAGG
>CABTZE010000047.1 GCA_902489215.1 uncultured Brevibacterium sp. | reverse complement strand
GATGACCGACTTGGCTTCGGGAGCTTCGAATTCCTGCTTTTCAGCCTGGCCTTCGACGCGGTTGGTGGTGTCACCTTCGCCGGTGAACTTAGCCCAGTCACCCGTGAGCTTGAGCAGAGCCTTGACCTGGTCGGTGGGCTGAGCGCCCACGGAGAGCCAGTACTGTGCGCGCTCCGAGTCGATCTTGATGACCGACGGGTTGTAGGTGGGCTGGTACAGACCGATCTCTTCGATCGGACGGCCGTTCTGGCGGGTCTTCGAGTCAGCCACGACAACGCGGTAGTGCGGTGCGTGGACCTTGCCGATGCGGTTCAGACGAATTTTGACTGCCACTTCTGTGGTGTCTCCTTTTGCAATCAGGGTGAAGATCCGAGCGCATGACGTGGGGATGTCAGCGATTCGTGTCTTCGTGTTCCAGCCTGTCCGCTGGCTGAGAGGGATCAGCGGGCAGACAAGTACAGCAGATTATTGTGCCAGAAAAGACGCTGGCTTTCCAGCGGGGACTTACTTCGAGAAGCCGCCGAAGCCCTTGGGCAGCTTCGACAGATCGAACTCTTCGTCATCACCCAGGTCGATGCCGCCGAAGGATGCGCCCTGCTGGCTGGGAGCCTTGCCCTCGCGGCGCAGCTGCGCTTCGCGTTCCTGCTGGGCGCGCTTTGCCGGGTTGCCGGACTTGCCGGCACCACTGCGCTTCTTGCCGCCGGGCTTGCGGCGCTGCTTGCGGCCTCCCCCGGCACCCATGCCCGGCATTCCCGGCATGGCGGGCATACCCGGCATCTGCGGCATGCCGCGGCCGCCGCCCATCTGCTTCATCATCTTCTGCATGGCGGCGAACTGCTCCATGAGCTGATTGACGCGGCTGACCTCAACACCGGCACCGCGGGCGATGCGAGCCCTGCGGGATCCGTTGAGAATCTTGGGGTTGGCGCGCTCAGCCGGTGTCATCGAGCGGATGATCGCCTCGATGCGGTCGAATTCACGTTCGTCGAACTGTTCGATCAGCTGGCGGTGCTGGGCCATGCCCGGGATCATGCCGAGCATCTTCTTCATCGAACCCATCTTGCGGATGGCGCCGATCTGCTTGAGGAAGTCCTCGAGGTCGAAGCCATCACCGGATTCGACCTTCTTGGCGAGCTTTTCAGCTTCCTTCTTGTCGAAGGTGCGCTCGGCCTGCTCGATGAGCGTCATGATGTCGCCCATGTCGAGGATTCGGTCGGCCATGCGGTCCGGGTGGAACTGTTCGAAGTCCTTCAGCCCTTCGCCGGTCGAGGCGAACATGATCGGCTTTCCGGTGACTTCAGCGACCGACAGTGCGGCACCGCCTCGTGAATCACCGTCGAGCTTCGACAGGACGACACCGGTGAAGTCGACGCCCTCGAGGAAGGCTTCGGCGGTCTGCACGGCGTCCTGACCGATCATGGCGTCGATGACGAACAGGACTTCGTCAGGGTTGACGGCCGCGCGGATGTCGGCGGCCTGCTGCATGAGCTCCTGGTCGATGCCCAGGCGGCCCGCGGTGTCGACGATGACCACGTCATGCAGCTTCTGGCGGGCTTCTTCGATCGAGTCCTTGGCCACTGCCACGGGGTCGCCCACACCGTTGCCGGGCTCCGGCGCGTAGACGGGAACTCCGGCGCGGCTTCCCATCACCTGCAGCTGGTTGACTGCGTTGGGGCGCTGAAGGTCACAGGCCACGAGCATGGGTCGGTGTCCCTCGCCGCGCAGCCAGTGGGCCAGCTTTCCGGCCAGGGTGGTCTTACCTGCACCCTGCAGACCGGCGAGCATGATGACCGTCGGCGGTTTCTTGGCGAACTCGAGTCGACGGGTCTGCCCACCGAGGATGCCCTTGAGTTCGTCGCCGACGATCTTGACGACCTGCTGGCCGGGGTTGAGTGCCTGCGAAACCTCTTCCGACAGCGCGCGGTCGCGCACGCGCCCCGTGAAGGAGCGCACCACCGGAAGCGCAACGTCAGCATCGAGCAGCGCGCGGCGGATTTCGCGGATTGTCGCATCGACATCTGCTTCCGTCAGGCGGCCTTTGCCGCGCAGATTGCGGAAAGTTGCTGTCAGGCGATCGGAAAGAGAGTTGAACACGGGTTCTGACTGCCTTCTTATGTGGACTGAAACTCAACAGACAAGGATAGACGATGTGCCAGGCCCGGTTTCTCAGCTGTTGCCGTCCGGATCCGCTGTCCCACGGCATCGCTGAGACTCAGGCGGCTGCGTTGGTCCCGGTCAGGATTCGAGCAGAGCGTCGACGAAGCCCTCAGCGGTGAACGGCGCGAGATCGTCAGCACCTTCGCCCAGGCCGATGAGTTTGACCGGCACTCCCAAGGCGCGCTGAACGGCGACGACGATGCCGCCCTTTGCGGTGCCGTCGAGCTTGGTGAGCACAATGCCGGTGATGTCGACCGATTCGGCAAACACCTTGGCCTGCTGCATACCGTTCTGGCCGGTAGTGGCGTCGAGGACCAGCAGCACTTCGTCAACCTCGTGTCCCTCGCCCAGCGGGCGGGTTGCCACGCGCTTGACCTTGCCGAGTTCGTCCATGAGGTCGCGTTTGTTCTGCAGGCGTCCCGCGGTGTCGATGACGACGACGTCAACACCGTCGCGCTTGCCCTGTTCAACGGCCGCGTAGGCAACCGATGCGGGGTCGACGCCCTCTTCTCCGCGGACGGTCTCGACACCCACACGGTCGCCCCACGTGGTGAGCTGCTCTGCGGCTGCTGCACGGAAGGTGTCGGCCGCGCCGAGTACGACCTTGCGGTCTTCGGCTACGAGAACGCGGGCGATTTTTCCCACGGTCGTAGTTTTGCCGGCGCCGTTGACGCCCACCACGAGCATGACGGCGGGGTCGCCGGCTGCCTGAGCGGCCTCCGTGCGATCGACGTTGAGCGTGCGGTCCATGGTCGGATCGACGACTTTGATGAGCTCTTCGCGCAGCAGGGGCTTGAGGTGTTCGGGGTCGCGGGTGCCGAGCACGCGCACCCTTTCGCGCAGGGAGTCCACCAGTTCGGCGGTCGTGTCAACGCCGAGGTCGGCCATGATGAGCGAATCTTCGATGTCTTCCCAGGTCTGCTCGTCCAGGGTGTCCTGGGAAAGCAGAGTCAGCAGACCGCGGCCGAAGACGTTGTTGGACTTGGCCAGTCGAGCGCGCAGCCGGGCCAGGCGGGTGGTCGGTTCGGTGGGGGTTTCGTACCGCCGCTCCTCTTCGACCTCAGTGGTTTCGGTGTCCTCGACGAGGTCCGGCACGTGTGCCGGCGGAGTGCGGCGCTTGGTGCGCGCAGGGCCGAAGAGCACAAAGCCCACGGCGATGAGAACAATGGCCAGGATGATGCCGACTGTGACAAGAGTGTCCATGGCACCCAATCTAGCGGAACAGAATATTCAGGGTGGTCCTCAGCCCCGCACCGGTTTCCGGGACCTTCCAGTGCCGGGTGCGCGGTCGCAGGGTCGATAGGCTCGGTGCCGCGTGACGGCGGGGCTGCGGTACGAGCACGTAGTGGTGGTCGGCCATCGCGGTGACGGCGGCTTGTTCGCGCGTGGGAAGGTGCGCGGTTTCTTCGTCTGCACCGAAGAAGCCGTAGTCGTCGTAGCCGGTCCACGAGTGAGGCAGGCGGAAGCGCTGCGAGGAGCTGGCCTTGATGCGGCCTTCTTCGCGCAGGCGCGGCACAGCGACAGCGAGCACGATGATGATGCCGATCGTCAGAATGATCGCCAGGCCGATGAGGAGAATGACAAAGCTGCCCAGACCAGCCATCAGCACCCCGTGATCGGGAGGTTGAAGAACATGGGCACAAGCTCCTCGGCGGCGTGATTTCGGCAGGTCTCAGGAGACCAGCTTAGTGGGACCAAGCTGATAGTTCTATTCAGGAACCTTCTGTTCACCTCGCCGGCTGTCGGCCAGTCGCTGTGAGACGACCTTTGAGATCCCGTCGCCGCCCATCGTGACGCCGTAGAGGGCATCGGCAATCTCCATGGTGCGCTTCTGGTGGGTGATGACGATCAGCTGCGAGCTTTCCTGCAGCTCTTTGAAAACGCCCAGCAGGCGAGTGAGGTTGGCGTCGTCGAGAGCCGCTTCGACTTCGTCCATGACGTAGAAGGGGCTGGGTCGGGCTTTGAAGATCGCCACGAGGATCGCAACAGCGACGAGCGATCGTTCCCCACCGGACAGCAGCGACAGCCTGCGGACCCGTTTTCCGGCAGGCCGCGCGAACACCTCGACCCCGGTTGTCAGCATGTCGTCCGGGTCAGTCAGTGACAGCGACCCTTCACCCCCGGGGAACAGTCGGCTGAAGATGTCGGTGAATTCACGTGCCGTGTCGGCAAAGGCCTCCGCGAAGACCTCTTTGACGAGCTCGTCGATCTGGCTGACCATGCCGCGCAGATCCTCGCGGGTCTCTTCGATGTCGTTGATCTGCTTTTCCAGATAGTCGTGGCGTTCCTGGAGTGCGGTGAACTCTTCGAGTGCCAGCGGGTTGACCTTGCCGATGCGCTTCATTTCGCGTTCGGCTTTTTTCTGTGCGGCTTCGACTTCAGCGCGCACGAACGGCCGGGTGGGCAATTCGTCAGCATCACTGTCAACATCTGCCGAGAAGTCGGGCACGTCAAGATGGGGGCCGAACTGTTCGACGAGGTTCTGGGCCGCCAGGCCGATTTCCTGTTCTGCTCGCCGGCTGAGCTCTTCAAGCTTGAGTACAAAACGTTCGCGTTTGAGGGCTGCCGCGTGTTCGGCTTCGGCTAGCTTCGCCAGTTCTCCGCGGAGCTCTTCAAGGCTTTCCCGCAGCTTTTCGGCACGCTGATTGGCTTCCGTTCGGCTTGACTGCAGCCGGGCGTGTTCTGCTTCGGTGCTCTTTTCGCGGTCGGCAAGGTGTTCGGCGAGTTCCTCGGCGATGGCACCGGCGGCTTCGGTTCTGTCTGCCAAAAGTTTGCGCGCTTGTTCTTCGCGCTGCAGGCGTTCCCGTTCGGCCTGTTGGGCGCGCGCTTTGCGGCGCAGGCTGTCGATGCGATCGGCAAGGAACCTCACGCGGTCATCTGCTGAGCGGGCCGCGATCCGGGCTTCCATGACCTCTTCGCCCAGCTGCGAGTGTTCTTGTGCCAGACGGTCGCGGTCTTCTGTGTCGGGTTCGACATCGACGCTGTCGAGTCCCGCCAGCGCTGCCTGGGCTTTGTCGCGCTGATCTTCAGCCTGGGCTCGGCGTTCTTCCAGCTGTGTGCTGCGGGCATCCAGGCGCTCAATTTCTGCCTCCAGCAGCTGAACGCGCTCATTGGCTGCCGTGACACTCCCCTGGGCGCGGATGCTGTGGGCTTCCGCGTCGCGCCGGTCTTCCTGCGCCTGCTGTTCGTCACTGCGGGCAGATCGGAGGGCTTCGCGCAGCTTCTCAGCTTCCGCCGAGGCGTCTGCGGCTGCCCTCGTGAGGTCGCCGATGCCGGCCTGGGCTTCTGCGAGCGCATTGCGCGCTTCGGCGCGGGCTGCTTCCGCTCTGCCGGAGCGGCGCACTCGGTGGGCTTCGATGACGGTTCCGGCACGGGTCACGCAAGTCAGCTCGGGGTGTTCTTCCAAAAGCGCAAGCGCGGCATCGGAATCCTCGACGATGACGGTGTGGCTGAGCACCGACCGCAGAGCGGCGTGCAGTGCGGGATCCGTGGAGGCCACAACATCAATGGCCCGCCGGCCGCCTTGGAGTTCCGGCAGCTCCTGACTGGTTGTATCGGTGTTTGAGCCGATGACGGTGTCGACGTCGGCACCGTCGTCCGTGCTGTCCAGCAGTGCAAGCCCTGCCGCATGGCTGTTGGCGAACAGTGCCTGCGCAAACGGGCCGAGTGCTGCTGCGGCAGCCGTTTCGAAGCCGACTTCGATGTCGAGGAGGTCTTCTACTCGACCGGTCACCCCGTCGATTTCAAGAGCGAGGAGGTCCTCGGCGGATGCCGAGTGCGATGCGCTCAGCTGCAGGGCCTCAATGCGGGCCTCTGTCTTGCGCAGCTGACCGGTCAGTTCGGCACTGCGAGAACTGGCTTCGTCAAATGCCTTCTGAGCCTGTGCGGTGGCTTCCGCCGCGGCCTGCACGGCGTCGTCGATTCCGGCCTGGTCTCCTTCGAATTCGGCTGCGGCAGCTTCGGCGCGCTTGGCTTCAGCACGTGCGGCTTCGATGTCGGCCAGGAGCTTGTCGCGGGCCGGAGCGGCGTCGGCTTTTTCACGGGCAATCCCCTCGAGCGCCCGTTTGGCTGTTTCGACATCGGACTCAAGCCCGGCCCGAATGCGGACTTTCTCGGCGATTTCCGCCCGTGCGGCTTTCAGTGCGGCTTCTGCCTGCTCGAGTTTGCCCGAAATCTCAGAGCGGGTCTGTGCCAACTCTTCGAGGCTCTGTGCCCTCTTGCTCTGCTGGTCTTCCGCATCGCTGAGCTCACCGCGGAAGTGTTCGGCTCGCTCAAGCAGCGCTTCGGGTTCGTCACCGCTGAGTTTCTGTGCCGGTGCGCGAAGAAATTCCACACGGTCGCGAGCGCGTCCTGCTGCCGCATTGGCCCGCGTAGCGGCCTGCCCCAGTCGGCGCAGAAGCTGTGACAGGCGGTCATGTTCTTCTTCTGCCTTCACCGCGACAGCGCGTGCTTCGGCAATTTCCTGTTCAAGCTGCGCAATGCGCGCTTCTGCGTGCTGACGCTGCTGAGACTCTCCCCGCGTGTCTCCCGTGTTCTGCAGCGCGGCTTCTGTTTGGACGATGTCGTCGGCCAGCAGGCGGGCGTTGGCATCGCGCAGCTCCGCCTGGACGGTTGCGGCGCGCTGTGCGGCACGCGCCTGCCTGCCCAGGGGCCCCAGCTGTCGGGCGAGTTCTGCCCGCAGGTCCTGCAGACGGTCGAGGTTGGTCTGCAGGCCGTTGAGTTTGCGGACGGCTTTCTCTTTGCGCCTGCGGTGTTTGAGGACACCCGCGGCCTCTTCGATGATTCCGCGGCGCTCAAAGGGGTCGGCGTGGAGGACCTGATCCAGCTGGCCCTGACCGACGATGACGTGCATTTCCTTGCCCAGACCGGAGTCTGAGAGCAGCTCCTGGATGTCCAGAAGCCTGGCGGGTGCGCCGTTGACGGCGTATTCGCTGCCGCCTGAGCGGAACAGCGTGCGGCTGATGGTGACTTCCGTGTAGTCAATCGGGATGGCCCCGTCGGTGTTGTCAATCGTGAGACTGACTTCGGCTCGGCCCAGGGCCTGCCGTTTCGAGGTGCCGGCGAAGATGACGTCCTCCATTTTTCCACCTCGGAGGTTCTTCGCACCCTGCTCCCCCATGACCCATGCGAGCGCGTCGACAACGTTCGACTTGCCCGAACCGTTCGGTCCGACCACACACGTAATGCCCGGTTCGAGTTCAAGCCGGGTGGCAGACGCGAACGACTTGAAGCCGCGCATCGACAGGGTTTTGAGAAACATTCAGATCAGCATAGCCGCACGTCTAGCCTCAGACGGCGTTGATTCCGCCTACAAGGCTTGCGGCGCCTTCGTGCATTCCGCGGGCTTTGAGGATGTCGAGTGCCTGCAGCGAGCGAACACCGGCTTGACAGAACAGCACCGTCAGCGGCGCATCGGACTCGGGAAGCTGCGCCCCTTCCAGCAGTGCGCTGAGTGGAACACTGTGCGCTCCGGCAATGGTGCCTGCCGCGTATTCGTGTGCTTCGCGCACGTCGATCAGCAGGGTCGGCTGTCCCGCCCGCAGACGTGCTTCGAGGGCCGCCGGTGTGATGACGGCCGCGGAGTCGAGGTGGTCGACGGGTGCGCGGTCGGGGTCGGCAGCGACGGTGAGTGTCCGCATGGTGCTGGCCAGGCCGTCGTAGATGAGAACCGAGCCGAGTGCGGATTCGCCCACGCCTGCGAGCAGTTTGATGGCCTCCATCGTCATGAGGGTGCCGATGATGCCCGGCAGCACGCCGATGACTCCGGCTTCCGCACACGTGGGTGTGGAGCCTGCGTCCGGGGCTTCCGGGTAGAGGTCACGGTAGGTGCCGGTCTTCCCCGCCCAGAAGACGCCCACCTGACCGGAGAAGCGCAGGACCGAACCCTGGATGACGGGTTTGCGCAGCATTTCGCACGCGTCGGAAATGAGGTAGCGGGAATCGAAGCTGTCGGTGCCGTCGATGACGAGGTCCGCGGCCCGCAGCACGTGCAGGGCGTTGTCGGCTGTCAGTCGGTCGGTGTGCAGGGTCAGTTCGATGCCGGGGAACAGTCCGCGGCACACTTCGGCTGCTGATTCTGCTTTCAGCCTGCCGATGTCGGATTCGGAGTGGATGACCTGGCGGTGCAGGTTGCTGCGTTCGACGACATCGTCGTCAATGATGTCGATGTGGCCGACACCGGCTGCCGCCAAATACTGCAGAACGGGTGCTCCGAGCCCGCCGGCGCCGACTACGGCCACCCGCGACTTGAGCAGCCTGGCCTGGCCCTCTTCGCCGAAGCCGGCCAGGCCCATCTGTCGGCGGAAGCGATCCGCGTCATCCGGTGTCAGATCAAGGTGCGTGCTGTCGCTCACTGTGTGACCCCCATTCCGCGGAATCCTTCGGCTGGGTCGTGGCCGGTGACGATTCCATCAAAGCTGCTGGAAGCAACAGCGCCGTGTCGGCGTGTTGGGATCCGTCCTGCGCGTGCCGCCCAGTAGCCGGATTCAACGGCCATGCGCATGGCTCGTGCCATGGCAACGGGGTCTTCGGCGCGTGTAACGGCACTGGCCAGAAGAACAGCGGAACATCCGAGTTCCATGGCGAGCGCCGCCTCGGAAGCGGTGCCGATCCCAGCGTCCAGCACCACCGGAATAGAGGCACGCGAGCAGATGAGCTCAATGTTGTGCGGGTTGAGGATGCCCAGGCCGGAGCCGATCGGCGCACCCAACGGCATGACGGCCGCGGCACCGGCAGATTCCAGCCGTTTGGCAACGGCCGGGTCGTCGGATGTGTAGACATAGGGCACGAAGCCGCGCTCGGCGAGCGTCTCCGTGGCCTCGAGGGTTGCGATGACATCTGGCAGGAGGGTCTTTTCGTCCGCAATGACTTCGACCTTCACGAGCGAGGTTTCACACGCTTCCCGGGCCAGTTCAGCGGTGAGCACGGCATCGGCCGCGGTGTAGCAGCCAGCGGTGTTCGGCAGCACTTTGATGCCCAGTTCGGACAGCATGCCGAACAGCGAACCGGCCTCCGTCGGGCTGTAGCGGCGCATGGCAACTGTCGTCAGTTCAGTGCCGGATTCCTGCAGGGCTGCCCGCAGGTTGGTGTGGTCGACGGCCCCGCCGGTTCCCATGATGAGCCGGGAAGTCAGGGTGGTCGGGCCGATTGTCAGCGGCTGCACATCAGCCTCCCTGCACAGCTGTGACGATGTCGATGACCGCCCCGTCTTCAACATCCGTCTGGGCCCACCGTGCCCGCGGGACGACGGCTCCGTTGAGTGCTGCTGCGATGCCGGGTCGGCTGCCGTCTGCCGGTGTTCCGTCCGGGTTGAACTCCGTGTTGGTCGTGCGGGCCACGACGTCAAGCACCGTGAGCTTGCCGTCGAGCTCCTGCTCGGTGCCGTTGACCTTGATGCTCATGGGGTCCTTCCTACCGGGTGGGTCTCAGCGGCCTCGGCCGCCAGGCGGGAAATGTACGGGGTCAGGAGGATGCCGTGCCGGGACAGTCCCCCTGCAACAACAACTGTCGAGGTGCCGCTCACCTGAGTCCGTGTCACGACCGGCATGTCGTCTTCTGTTGTGGGGCGAGCGCGGGTGGTCACGTCGATGAGGTCGCAGTCGCGCAGGCCGGGAACGACTCTGATGGCATCAGCCAGGAGGTCTGCCACACTGCCGAGGTCGGTGGCCGGCCGGTCTTCGCGGACGGATGCGCCGATGACGACTTCACCGCTTGCCCGCGGCACGACGTACACGCTGCGGCCGGTGACCACGGCGCGGACGGTGCGGGTCAGCAGCGGGCCGAAGCGCAGGCGGCTTTCGGGGACGCGAACGCGGATGATATCGCCGTAGACCGGCCGCAGGTTGAGTGCACTGTCTTCCGGCAGACCCGCGATGTCGGCGATGCCCATGCCGGCGGCCACGACTGTCGTGTCGAAGCTGTGAAGAACGCCGTCGGCGGTTTCGACGGCCGCACCGTCCAGGCGGGTGACGCGCTGGCGAACAAAGGCGTCCGGCCCCAGTGCTTCCAGCATGGCGTTCGTGAAACGGCGTGGGTCAATGCGCAGGTCACCGGGGATTTCAGCCCCGGCTGACAGGCCCGGAGCAAGGGCGGGCTCAAGACCCGTGAGCCTGCTCCCGGGCAGGTGGTTGAACGCCAGTCCGCGCGCTTCGTAGGCCCGTTCCATGCGTTCGAGGTATTCGCGGTCGCCGGGGTCAGCTGCGACCAGGAGCGTTCCCGCGGTTTCATAGCCGACCGCGTCATGCGGCACCCCGAGCAAGTCCAAAAACTCCGGGTACTCCTCGAGGGCTTTCTGCATGATCGGCAGCAGGCTGTCTTGGCCGAACTGGACTTCTGCGACGGGGGCGAGCATGCCGGCGGCCACGTAGGAGGCTCCGCTGACCGGCGCGGGATCGAAAACGGCGACGTCGTGGCCTGCACGCTGCAGCCGCAGGGCTGTGGCGAGTCCGAGGATTCCCGCCCCGATGACCGCTGTCTTCACCATTCTCCTCACGTCGGCATGATCCGCTTCGAGTGCTGATGGTCGGCCGCTTCGCCCTCTCAGCCGGGCGTGTCCCGGCTCCCATGAACCGCCCTCAGAGTAAGCCTCCGGCGGTGCCGGAGCAAATAGCCGGACCTCTCAGCGCGGGCAGACGGTGTCAGGACCGCCGTTGAGGTTTCTGGCAGGCGGGGCACCAGTGGGATGTGCGTCCGGCGATCGTGCTGCTGCGCACAATTTCTCCGCACCGCGTACACGGGGTGCCGGCTTTTCCATAGACACCCAGGCTGCGGTCGAAGTAGCCGGATTCGCCGTTGACGTTGACGTACAGTTCGTCGAAGCTCGTTCCGCCGGCCTCGATGGCCCGTGCCATGACTTCCCGAGCGGAATGCAGGGTGTTTTCGATCCGGCTGATGCGCAGGCGGTCGGTTCTGGCGGCGGGGTGGACTCCCGCGGCAAAGAGGGCCTCGTCAGCGTAGATATTGCCGATTCCGGATACTATGCCCTGATCCAACAGAGCCGCCTTGATGGCTGTGCGGCGGCCCTTGAGGGTGCGCGCCAAGCCTGCAGCGTCGAACCCGTCCTCGAAGGGATCCGGTGCGATCCGAGCGGCCGAAGCCGCAACCAGACGCGGCGAGCCAAGCCCTGTCACGAGTGGCTCCAGGCCGATGTGGCCGAAGATCCGCTGATCGACAAAGCGCATCTGCCACTGGGTTCCATCGGCTGATCGCATGTCGAACACGGCCCTGGTGTGCCGATGCATGGCATCTGCGGCGGTGTGGATCCTCACCTGCCCCGACATGCCGAGGTGGAGGGCCACTGCCCAGCCAGCCGGCACCTCGGGTGCGGAGTCGGGAAAGACGGAGCCTGCGGCCAACGGGAGCCACATGAACTTGCCGCGGCGGCGCGCCCCTTCGACGAGACCGCCGGGAACACCGGCGGTCAGACGGTCGACGGCGGTCGGATCGACGGTCCGCTTAGAGGTGGTGCCGAGAATGCGCGGGTCGAGCACCCTCAGGGATTCGATCCGCGAACCGACCGCCCACGGCTCAAGCCCGCTGCGGACGTGCTCGACTTCCGGAAGTTCCGGCATCAGGCGCGCGACCAGTCCGGGTGTTTCGCCCGGATGGCCTTGACGGCTGCTTCGGCGGCAACGAGTTCGGCGTTCTTCTTCGACGTGCCCTCACCGCTGCCCCACGTGGTGTCGCCCAGCTGTGCTTGCGCCGTGAAGACGCGCGCGTGGTCGGGTCCTTCCGAAGTGATCTCGTAGGACACAACGCCCAGGCCGAGGTCCGCGGCCGCTTCCTGCAGGGTCGTTTTGTAGTCCATGCCGGCACCGAGGTTGACGGCGTCGTCGAGCATGGGGTCAACAAACCTGTGCACGAGGTCTTCCGCAGTCTTCCGGCCCTGGCTGATGTAGCAGGCGCCGATGATCGCTTCGACCGTGTCGGCCAGGATGGAGTCTTTGTTGCGCCCGCCGGTGAGCTCTTCTCCCTTGCCCAGCAGCAGGTAATCGCCAATGCCGTACTGGCGGGCAACAGCGGCCAGCGCACGGGTATTGACGACGGCGGAGCGCATTTTCGCCAAACGGCCTTCAGCCATGGCCGGGTTGTTGTGGAACAGCCATTCGGTGGCGACCAGCTGCAGCACGGAGTCGCCTAAGAACTCCAGGCGCTCATTTGTGGGGATGCCGCCGTTTTCAAAGGCGTAGGAACGGTGTGTGAGTGAAAGACGAAGCGTCTCGGGATCGATGTCGATCCCGAGACGCTCGTTGAGTTCACGCAGATTCTGCGCTTCAGTCATAGTGTCAGGCGTCAGCGACCTTACGTCCCTTGTATTCAAGGAACAGGGGGTTGCCGTTGGAGTCTTCCACCAGCTTTGCGTGGTGGGGGCGCGAGTACACAACGCGACCGTTCTCCACAGTCTTGACCAGGCCGGGGACCTGAGCCTTCCACTGCGAACGACGGTGGCGGGTGTTGCTGCGCGACATCTT
>CABTZE010000046.1 GCA_902489215.1 uncultured Brevibacterium sp. | reverse complement strand
TCGCCCACGGGCTTATGTGCACCGTGTACGCGGTTATCGCGTTTCGCGCGGCAGCCCGCTATGGAGCGAGTCTGCGGCCCGACTGGGCGGGTGTGCTGTTTGCCGCCCGCACTTCCGGATGGCTGCTGCTGCGCAATGCGGCTCTGCGGACCGCGCTCATCATCCTGGTGAGCCTCGCTGCCGTTCGCGGCACGGCTGAACTCGCCGCCCTGCAGATTGCGCAGACGCTCTTCAATTCTCTGGCGCTCGTGCTTGATTCGCTGGCCATTGCGGGTCAGGCTCTCGTAGGCCTGCAGATCGGCAGGCGCGACCGGGCGATGGTTCACGCCGTCAACCGCCGCCTGGTGCTGTGGGGAGTGGGCTTCGGCTGTATTGTCGGGGTACTCCTCGCCGCGGTCTCACCGTGGGTGGGGCGCTTCTTCACGTCTGACTCGCAGGTCATCGACATCACCCTGCAGCTGGTCATCGTGCTGGCCATCAGCCTGCCGCTGGCCGGCTATGTCTTCACAATCGACGGCATCCTCATGGGGGCAGAGGATGCCCGCTACCTGGCGCTCGCCCAAGTGGGCGCCTGCGCCGGCTTCGCAGTCCTTGCGTTCACGGCCGAAGCCCTGTGGCCGAGCATTGTGGTGCTGTGGGCCTGCTTTGTCATCGGCTTCGTGGCCTTCCGCGCAATCGGCCTGGGTGTGCGCATGCGGGCGGACACGTGGATCATCCGCGCTGAGAAGCTACAGTGAGTGCCATGGACATTACACCTCTTGAACCAGGCAGCCAGGACGAGCTGCGTCCCTTTGCGGACATGGTTCCCGGTGCTCCGACCGAGTTCGATCAGGGGCTCATCGCCCGCGTTTCGGGTGAGGCTGTCGGTGCGGCGTGGCTGAAAGACGACGGCCCGGCAGCAGCGGGCTTTGTCGGTGAGGGCATTCCCCAGGTCTACATCGCCGTTGCCGAAGAACACCAGGGCGACGGCCTGGGCACGAAGCTTCTGGGCGGAGTGCTCTCGCTTGCCCGCATGTCCGGTGCATCCGCTGTGAGCGCCGCAATAGCCGAAGCGAACGAAGCGCAGGAGCTCTTCGGCCGGCTGGGCTTCAGCGACGTGGGCTTCGGCGAAGGCACATATGTGCTGTTGGCCGACCTCAGTGAGCGCAGATGACACACCCCCTGGACGAAGCCGTCCGCTTCACCACCACCAGTTCTGACGATTCTGGGGCAGTGCTGCGCGCAGCAACCCACCCCGCGTACAACAACATGGTCGGCCCCTTCGGCGGGATTACGGCAGCACAGCTGCTGGCCGCAGTTCAGCAGCACCCCGCAGCTCAGGGAAACCCCGCCGCCCAAACTCTCAACTACACATCGCCGGTGGAGTACGGTGAGTTCGACATTCACCTGGAGCTGGTGCAGACGAACAACTCGAACCAGCACTGGAACGTGAGGATCGCGCAGGGTGAGCGCACGCCGGTCACCGGCAGTGTGGTCTTCACGTCCGAACGTGACACCTTTGCGCATCAGGAAGCGCGCTTGCCGCAGGTACCGGGCCCGGAAGAGTGTGAGTCGGCCCCACCCGTGAATGATCTGCGCTGGTTGGACAACTACGAGTTCCGCTTTGCCCACGGCGTCTATGAGCTGGGACGTGAACACGACGACTCCGAGTCCGTCTACTGGCTGCGCCACGCGCCCAGTCGCCACTGGGACGCACCAGCTGTGGCCTGTGCTGCGGATTCCTTCTTCCCGCGCATTTTTCTGCGCACTGGTAAAGCACACCCGGCCGCCACGATCTCACTGACCACGTACTTCCTGGGCACACCGGAAGAATACGCTTCTGCGGGCGAATATCTGCTCTGCCAGGGCCGCGCACAGCGCTTCGGCGGTGGAACAGCAGATCAGAGCGCCCGCCTGTTCAGCTCCGAAGGGCACCTGCTGGTCTCAACTCACCAGCTGACGTACTTTCGCGGCTGAGCGTTCCGGAAGTCCTCATAAAGCACGAGGTGCCGCTCACCTGAGCGGCACCTCGTGCTTCTTCTGTCTGGGGCGGGGGGAGCAGACCCGCCTACAGAGTCAGGCTTTCTTCGCCGGGAAGCGGCGCAGGCCCTCCACAAGAGCGTCACGGTCGCCGGCAAAGCAGACGCGCACCCAGCCTTCGCCGAAGCTGCCAAACGCGGTGCCCGGAGCGACCGCCACGCGGTGCTCCCGCAGGAAGTTCTGCGCCCACGTGCCGACATCGCCGGCAGAGTCATGGCTGACATTGACGAACAGGTAGAAACCGCCGGCGGGGTTGACGTATTCGAGACCGAGCTCATCAAGCACTTTGAGAGCGGCACGCCGGTTCTCGGTGTAGTGGTCACGCGCAGCTTCGAGATCGTCCTGCGGGCCTGCCACTGCAGCAATCGCAGCGTACTGGGACGGGGTGTTGACACAGCTGGCGTTGGCTTCCTGGACCGCGGCAAAGCGGACGTCGAGGCCCTTGGGCAGCACGAGGTAGCCCAGGCGGGCACCCGTGAGCGCGTAGCTCTTTGACAGCGAGTACACCGACATCACCCGGCCGTCGGTGTCGAAGACAGCCGGCGAGGTGAAGGGCACCTGCGCGTCTTCGAACAGAATGTGCTCGTAGACCTCATCGCTGATGACCCACAGGTCGTGGCGCTTGGCAAAGTCCATGATCTGCTCAATAAGGGCAGGCGGGATGACAGTGCCCAGAGGGTTGGACGGGCTGTTGATGAGAATCGCCTTCGTCTTCTCGGTGACAAGCCCTTCAAGCACGTCGAGGCGCGGCAGGAACCCGTCTTCGGGGTCCAGGTGGTAGGCCACCGGTGTGGCACTCATGAGCATGGGAGTCATGAAGAACGTGGCGTATCCGGGGTCTGGCACGAGGATTTCGTCACCCGGATCAAGCGCCAT
Source organism: uncultured Brevibacterium sp. (assembly GCA_902489215.1). Taxonomy (GTDB): domain Bacteria; phylum Actinomycetota; class Actinomycetes; order Actinomycetales; family Brevibacteriaceae; genus Brevibacterium. Next base: position 9,902 of record CABTZE010000046.1, on the reverse strand, counting down.
GCTCATGGCCACGTTGAGAGCCTGCGAACCGCCGGCAGCGACATTGATCTGATCGGGATCGACCGTGTAGCCGTTGTAGGTGCGCAGCTTCTGGGCAAGAGTTTCGCGCAGTTCGTCAATGCCCTGGTTGGCGGTGTAGCTCAGGTCGTCGCGCAGCCAGGCGTCAGCGCCGGCCTTCTTCACGTGCTCCGATACAGGCAGGCTGGGTTCGCCGACAGACAGGTCGATGACGTTGTCCATTTTTGCGGCGAGTTCGAAGACCGCGCGAATACCAGAATCGGGAACATTGGCAGCGCGCTGGCTCAACTTCGGCATGGGGACTCCTCGGGGGCACTATGAAATAACTGTCAGGGATGTGCACACAGTCAATCACGCGGTTTCAGTCTTGAAAAGAGCAGCGTATAGCAATGTGCACATATGTCGATGGCTTTCTATGACAGGCATGCGTGCTGCGGCCTAGCCTGTGCGGAGCTTAAGCCCGTTGACAGTCTCATTGACAGTGAGGAAACACCGTGGTTCGTCCGCACCCCATGACCGCCGCGCTCGCGGCCGCTGCAATCAGCGCTTCAGCTTTTATGCCGACCGTCCCAGTCAACGCTGCCGAAGGAGCTGCCGCAAGGGCAGTGTGCCCTCCGGCCGCGCAGAACAAAGCCGACCATGAACGGCTGGCGCTTGAAAAAGAGCACACGGACGCGGTTTCCATGTGCCTTGACGGTCAGAAGAACATGCGCCTGTTCACGAAGGCCGACCTCGCTTCCGGGAACGGGCAGCGCCTCGCGCCGGAAGACATCGCGTTCCACGTGACCGACGCCCTCAAAACCCAGGTGCCCGCCAAAGGCTTCGAATTCACCGGTGCCGCCGGCAAAGAGGCCTGGATGATTCCCGAAACTCAGAACCACGACGGCATCTGGGCCGGCTGGAACACAGAAGAAATCCGTGAGGGCATGGTCGACGGAAACCACGTCACGATGCGCCTGAACCAGAAGAAATCCGTCCTGCCAGAAGGTGCGCAGGTTGAGCTCTTCCAGGCCGGTCCGTTCGGAACCAAGCGCGTCCTTTCCTCATCAGATCCCAAGCACTCCAGCTTCAACCAGCCGCTGGGCGCACACGTTCACGCCAACTGGACCTTCACCAAGCCCGGCGTCTACCGCCTCGTCTTCTCCGCCGAGGCCACCGTCGGGGGAAAGAAAACCGCTGACGAAAAGGAATACGTCTTCGCAGTCGGCCAGTCCGGCATCGACGAACTGAAGAAGCCTGCCGACGATTCAGGCCACCAGCCGAAGCCGGACAACCCTGGCGGCACGCAGCCGCCCAGCGGTCCCGGGGGCGGCACCTCGGGCCCCGGAGAAGGCCAGGCGCCTAACCAGCCGAACCCGCCCACGGACTCCGGCACCCCTGAACTCGCACCGGACACCGTGAAGGTCACGAAGGACAAAGACTCCTACAAGCTTGGGGAGCAGCCGAAGCTGACCGCGAAAGTCAAGGCGAAGACCGACGTTCAGGTCCAGTGGCAGACCAAGCAGCGTGGTGACAGCTGGCGCAGCTACCAGGGTGCTGCTGGAAACACACTCGTTCTGCCGAAGCTGACAGACGACTACCGCGACATGCTGGCCCGTGCACTGGCTGTGGCGAAGAGCGGTGCGCAGACTGTCTCGGAGCCGGTGACAATTGACATTGAGGGCAAAGAGCAGAACAAGCAGGCCGGGAAGAAAGACGCGGAGTCAAACGGTGCTCCGTCCGCCGGCGGCGCGGCCGCCGCGCCTGCGGCCCCTGGCGCACAGCCTGCAGCGCAGCCGGCCGGATCGGCACCCCAGCCGTGTGTGCCGGACAGCTCAGCCGGTGGAGGTGCCGGTGGCGACGCCGCCGGAAGTGCCGGTGCCTCCGGCGGTTCTTCCGCGGGAGGCACAAACGGCACTGGTGCCCACGGCCGCACAGCTCCAAAGGGCCAGCGGGTGCGCGCAGAAGCCGGTCACTTCGACTTCGGAGCGCGACTGAACGGTGGACAGGCCTCCGCACAGATCAAGGATGACCGCACCGCACCGCCGGTGTGGCGCAACCCTGACGACGTTGAATTCATCATCGGCCAGGCCGCAAAGAAGCCCGTTCCGGCCGGCTACGAGTTCCTCGGTTCCGCGGGATCGCAGGTCTACATGATTTCGCAGCAGCAGGAAGACCGCGTCCCGTGGCTGGGCTGGAACACCCAGGACCCAGAGATCATGAACCGCGCATCGAAAGTCACGATGACTCTGACCAATGTCAGCGGCCCCGGCCAGATGCACGTTTTCCTCGGCGGCAGCGGACTCGGCGGCGGCAGCGCCACCCGTGTGTTCAGCAAGGCCGGCGACTCCTACCAGGTGCCGGTGGGAACACACCAGCACGGCTTTTGGGCATTCACAAAACCCGGTAACTACACCGCCACCATCCGGTTCACCGTGGCTCTGAAGTCCGGCGGCACCACGACGGCCGACGGCACCCTGCACTTCAACGTCGGAGGCGGCGCGCAGGCCGGCGGCAGCATCAAAGCCGACCAGCAGCAGGCTGGGGAGCAGCAGGCTGGGGAGCAGCCGACAGACGGCGCCACGCCTCAGACGGGGGAGCAGACCGCTGACGATTCCGCCTCGCCAGCACAGCAGCCGGCGGGTGATCCGTGCGCGCTGCCCCGAACCGGCGTGAACGGCCTCGGCGCGACCGGCGCTGTCGGTCTTGGCCTGCTGACCGTCGGCGCGGCCGCCGTCTGGATCCAGCGTCGCCGCACCTCCAAGTGAAGGTCCGCCGACTGCTGAGGGTCGCGGCAGCAAGCGCCGCGGCCCTCGCCCTGACCGGCTGTGCAACGGGTCTGCCCAGCAGCGCAGAACGGCTGCGCGTGGTCGCCACGACCGGCATCATCGCCGACCTGGCCTCCCACGTCGCAGGTGATGCCGCCCAGGTCCAGCCGCTCGTGCCCAAAGGAGCCGACCCACACAGCTACGAGCCGACCCTGCGGGACGTGCGCAGCATCGTCTACGCCGACGTTGCCCTGACGAACTACCAGATGCTCGAAGAGCACCGGCTCATCACGACGGTCGATGCGAACCTGCCGAAAACTGCAATCAACGCGGCGGTGGCCGAAAGCGCTGTGAAACACGGGGCCAATGTCATCCCGCTGGTTGAAGACGTCCACCTGGACACCGTGTGGTTGGGGCTGCGAGTGCACGGCACCGCGGATTCTCGAGGCGCCGACCGCAGTTCCGAGGTGCGTTTGAGGATGACGGGGGCATCCGTGCCGGAAGGAGCTTCAGCGCACACGTTCCTCACGCGCTCACTGGGCCAAACGGACGTGCTGTTCGACACGACTGACGGCTTCGGTCCACAAGACCTGGTGAGTCTGCCGCCGGCGGCCCACACCCACGTGTCCTGGGCCTTCAGCAAACCGGGGGTTTACCGGCTGCGGTTCTCCGCCGGTTTGGCCGCGCGCGCAGAAGACAGCCGCGAACAGCGGCTGGCCAGCGGCGATTTTGCGATCGTTGTCGGCAAGGACCCCACGACGATCCCGGAAATGAAAGGCCGCAGGGTTGTCGATGCCGGCCACGCCGACATCACGGTTGATGCCGATGCCGGCAGATTCGCCCTGGCCGTGGACAAAAATGGCGGGGGACTGGAGTACCTGGACCCGGCGGAAACCGTCGTGTCCGTGACCAACAGCGCATGGAGGGACATCCCGCGCGGAGCGTCGTTCCTCGGACCGGCAGGCACACCCACCTACCTGCTGCCGCAGGCTGTGCTCGGCAAACACGTCCACGGGGAAATCGACCCGCACATGTGGCTGTCAGCAGACAACGCGATCGCCTACGTCAAGGTCATCCGCGATGTCTTCAGCCGTGCGGATCCTGCAAACGCCGAAACCTACAGGGCGAACGCTGCGAAGTACATCGATCAGCTCGACCAGCTGGATGCCGAACTGCGCCGTGAGATCGACGCAATACCCAAACACAGCCGGCACATTGTCACAGCGCACGACGCGTATCGGTACTTCGCGGATGCCTACGGGCTCTCAATCGCCGGCTTCGCAAGCCCTTTCCCGGGAGCAGAGCCGTCTGCCGCAGACCGGCGCAGACTAGGCGACACCATCCGGAACCTCGACATACCGGCCGTGTTCCTGGAGCCGATGGGCCGCTCACCGGCGCTGACAGATGCGGCTGCCGCGGAAGGCGCCGAAGTCTGCACGCTCTACTCCGACACCTTTGACAATCACGTATCCAGCTACATCGACCTCATGCGCACCAACGCCCGCACTCTGAAAGGCTGCCTCGCACCATGAACATCGCAAAGAGACTCTCAGGCATCCTCGCCGCCGCCATGACCGCAGCCATCGTCGCCAGCGGAACATCAGCATCAGCTGCACCAGCCGACGGCGGCCAAGACGGACTGCAGCAGAACGTCACCAGTGACGAAGCCTTCGGCAGCGAGCAGGTCGTGCGCTCAGAAGGCCACATCGATCTGGGACCGAAGGTCACCCAGGACGGACTGGTGTTCGCGGCACGCGATGACACCGAAAGCACGCCCGTGTGGCGGCACCTGGATGACCTCGTCCTCCAAGTCGGCGACACCGCCAAGACACAGATCCCAGAAGGAGACCAGTACGACTTCACCGGCGCCTCGACCGGGGAGGACGTGTGGATCATTCCCCAGGTCGAACAGCCCGGAGTGCCGTGGCTGGGCTGGAACACGCAGGACCCCGCATTCCTCGACGGCGCGGTTGACAACGTCACCCTGCGCTTCACCGGCGCACAGGGACCGGGCAAGGTGAGCCTGTTCCTGCAGAACGGCGATTTCGGCGAACCCGATGTTCTGTGGACAGCAGACAAAGCAGCCGACGTAGGCGTCGACCTCAACACCCACACGCACGCCAACTGGGTCTTCACGAAACCAGGAACCTACCTGGTCACTGTCAGCCTGAGCTCCAAGCGCAGCGACGGCACCACGAGCGAAGACACGCAGACGATCCGGCTGGCCGTCGGCGATGATGCCGACCCCAAGGAAGCAGCACAGGCAGAAGCCACGCAGCCGGCATCGGACGAACAAGACAGCGCACAGCAGGCAGACGCTGCCGCTGAGGGCGCCGACCCGGCGGTTCTCATCGCCATCGGCATCGGCGCTGTTGCAGTGCTCGCCGCTGTTTTCTTCACCGTCATCGCCGTCATCAACCGACGCCGCAGGGCCGCAGGTGACCGCCGTGAGTGAACCGCTGCTGACACTTGACGGGGTCACGGCCTCACTGGGTGGGCGGACAATCGTCCGCGGTGCCGACCTTGAGATCCGGGCCGGGGAGTTCACCGCGCTGCTGGGACCCAACGGTGCTGGCAAAACAACCCTGCTGCGGTCCATCCTCGGCACCATCCCGTCTACTGGAACCATCACGGTCAACAGCAAGCCGATCTCCAGGAAGAACCGCCCCGGCTACGTGCCGCAGCACCAGTCCTTCGCGTGGGACTTCCCCGTCACGGTGGCCACAGCCGTCATGACGGGGCTGCCCAGGCGCCTGCTGCGGCCGGTCGAGCACTACCGAGCGGTCGACAAGGCGCTGGCTCACGTCCACCTCGCCGACTTCGCCGACCGGCCCGTCGGTGCGCTCTCGGGTGGGCAGAAACAGCGTGTTCTCGTAGCGCGCGCACTCGTGGGAGGAGCCGATGTTCTCCTGCTTGACGAACCGTTCACCGGAGTCGACATGCCGACACAGGAGTTCCTCACCGAGGTCTTCACCGACCTCGCCAGCAACGGCACCGCCATCTTCATGTCCACCCACGACCTGCCGGCGGCCCTGCGCACCTGCTCCCACTGTGTGCTGTTCGATGGAACCGTGCGCGCACACGGCGCGACAGAGGACATCCGCAGCCGTGAACTGTGGGCCGACGTCTTCGGCATCGACGCGACATCCTCCCTTCTGGAGGCAGTGTGACGCCCCTGGACTTCTTCACCGACCTGTTCAACCCGCAGCTGGCGTTCCTGCCCCGTGCGCTCGCCATGGCCGTCCTTGCCGCAGCACTGTGCGGAATCGTCGGCACCTACGTTGTGCTGCGCGGGATGAGCTTCATCGGCGATGCCGTTTCGCACGCCGTCTTCCCCGGACTGGCCACGGCCTTCGTCATCGGAGCCGACCTCGCGCTCGGCGGAATCATTGCGGGACTGGTCACCTCGCTGGCCGTCGCCGTGGTGTCACAGCTGCGCAGACTGCGGGAAGACTCCGTCATTGGTGTGTTCCTCGTGGCGGCCTTCGGCCTGGGCATCGTCATCATCTCCCGGGCACCCGGATACGCGGGATCACTCACCGACTTTCTGTTCGGCTCCCTGACGGGTGTTCCGGTGCGCGACCTCGTGGTCGTCGCGGCGGTCGGAGCTTTTATTGCGGTGCTGTTGGCGGTTTTCCACCAGCAGCTCGTCGCCGTCAGCCTCGACCGAGAGTTCGCCGCCGTGCAGGGCATTCGCGTGTTCTGGATCGACATGCTGCTCTACGTGTGCGTAACACTGGCCGTCGTCTTCTCCATTCAGACGGTCGGCAACATCCTGGTGCTCGGCCTGCTCATCACGCCCGCCGCTGCCGCCCGGATGCTGACAGAGCGTCTGTCAGTCATGTTCGTTCTCGCACCGACCATCGGTGCGGTGTCAGCGTTCATCGGCCTGTGGCTGTCCTGGACTCTTGACACCCCGGTCGGCGGCACAATCGTTCTTGTGCTCACCGCACTCTTCTGTGTGGCATGGCTGGCGGCTCCGCGCCACGGACTCATCTTCCGGTTGAGGTCCGCATGACGATGTGCCGCTGGGCTGTTGCTGCTGCGTGTGCTCTCGCTGTGCTCGCCCCTGGGACGGCCGCCGCTGCCGAACCGAAAGGCGAAGCGCAGATCCGCGTTGAGGGGAAGACGGGAGGAACCGTCGACTTTCCCGCCGCCGGAAGAGCCGTCATCTCCGATGGCGAGCTGAGCTTCGCCGACGCCGAAGCGCTGCGCATTCTCGAAAGGCCCGTGCCCCTGACAGCACACTGGACACACGGAGGGGCCCTCGAGGTGCCCGTCACCGGTCCCGCCGGTGTGTACTGCATTGCGGTTCGCGACGGTGATCGCACCAGCCCTCGCGTGGAAAAAGTCCTCCTGGGTCAGCGATCCGCACTTGGGCCAGAAGCTGACATTGACTGCCCGGATTCCATCGATTCGCTTCCCTCGGTCGGCCAGCCGGGCCAGCCCCCACACAAGGACCACCTGGACGAGCCAGAAGAGCAGTCCAGCTCCACCTCGCCAGACGATCAGAGTCAAGGAAAGAACCCCGGTGACGAACCGCCGCCCCCGCAGTTTCGCGCGACGCCCTCTTGGGAAACCGGAACAACCGACGAAAAACCAACCCTCCCCGAAGCCCTGCCGGCCTACGCGATGATGTGCGACGGCGATGCCCGCACCATTCGAAGCGGAATCGTCGAAGCAGAGAGCGCCACGGCAATGGGAATTGCCGCAGACGCCAAGCAGCAGGGGGAGTGGCGCACGGGTCTGCCAGGCAGCCCGCAGCTGCAGTTCACGGCCGGCGATGCGGACAAGCAGATTGAGCTGTCCGAAGTCGACGGCCCCGGCAGCGTCTCGCTGCTGACAATCGACCCGGTCGGCGCAGAAGAGCTCCTGGCCCACGAGGGCGAAAGCTTCTCAGTGCCCGCGCAGAGCACGATGATGCCGACGCTGAGCTTCTCACAGCCGGGCCAATACACGCTCGGCCTGCGGATCGACGGAAAAGACGCGAAGCTCAACGTGAGCGTGGGCGAACTGCGCTCCGACAAAGGCAGTGCGGTCGATACAGCGCTCGAACGCTGCGAAGGCGCCTACAGCCTGGTGTCAGCCGCCGCTGCTCCGCAGGCAGTCCAGCCACAGCAGCGACAGGCGCAGCGCTCGCCGCTGCTGTGGCTGGTGGCAGGCGGTGCCTTCGGCCTCGGAGGGGTTCTGCTTGCCGTGCCCATCGGCATCCTGACGCGGAGGCGCCGATGAAGCACGCGACAGCCGTTGTGTGCGCCCTGCTCGGAATCGCAAGCCTTGTGCTGGGCGGCCTTCTGGTCGTTCAGCTGCAGAACGATGACTCCGCGCCCCACTCGACTCCACCACCAGTGCCGGAGCGCCCCGAATCACCTGACCTCCCGGCTGAGGAACAGCAGAGCCCTCAGCCGCCACAGCTCGAATCGCCATGGCTGACAGCAGCAGCCGAAAAGACCGGGATACCCGTACGCGCTCTGCAGTCCTACGTGACCGCCGAAGCGTGGGCAGGCAGGGAACACCCCGAATGCGGTTTGGGATGGACGACGCTGGCGGGCATCGGGTTCGTCGAAACAGCCCACGGCACCATCGGCGGGTCCGCCGTCGATGACACCGGGGTGGTGGGGCCGGAGATCTTCGGGCCGAAGCTCGACGGCTCTGTGCGCGGCACGGCTGTCATCACCGACACCGACGGGGGACGGCTCGACGGGGACAATGAGCACGATCGGGCGGTCGGACCCATGCAGTTCCTGCCCAGCGTGTGGGACAAGATGGCAGTCGATGCCAACGGTGACGGTAAGAAAGACCCGCACAGCTATGACGATGCGGCCGTGACAGCCGCAGCCTACCTGTGCGCCGAGCGCAGCATCACGACACCGGAGGAGTGGACGAAGGCGGTTTTCTCCTACAACCCCGATGAGGCCTATGTGAATGCGGTGTGGCAGGCGGCGAACAAAGCCGGCACTGACGCTGCTTCGGGCGAAGTGCGCGTGGGTCGGCAGGTGACTCCTAACTTCTGACCCGACGTGGCGCCGACCAGGGGCCACGCCTTTCAGGCGCGCTATGTCCCGAAAGTCAATCTAGCCCCTGTCTGGCCGTCGCTCCCACGAGCCGTGAGTGAAGTCCGGCGTGGGGATAGCCTCGGTCCTTCGCTCGCTGTGGCTCGTGAATGCGAGCAGGTGCGGAACGCTCCCGAGGTGGCTCGATGGGACCACGCCACCTCGGCCGCCTAGCCGTCGGTGACGAAGGCCCCCTCGTGATGACCAACGGTGGCGAGGTCGACGACCCCGTCGTGGGGGTGTAGTGCATCTGCGCGATGCGCGCGTCGGTGCGCCACAGGCGTTTGGCAGCGAGATAGACGCCCTGTCACAGCCAAACGTGTGACACGTCTCACCTGCCAGCACAACCTTCCGAAGCGGTTTTACCTCGTTTGAGGTATGCAACAGACCAGAGTCGCAATCTAAAGTGCAGACAGGGTGAAGGACAGTTTGATGTCGACACATCCGGCGCTCTATTGGCGTCTACTTGCACACCGGAGAAAAGAATATGAAAACTGCTGCTGCAGTCGGCCGGTCAGTTTGGGGCACGCAATGGTTCAAGTTCGCTGGCATCAAGTTGACTGAAACGAAGGTCAGGGGGGAAATACTCGTCCAACAAGGGTAAAATCACCAAGATCACCGATTATGGGTGCCAGGTCGTCAAGAACATCGTGCCTGGCAAGAACGTGACCGTAAGCAAGCAGAGCAAGGCCTTCACGTCCTCGACGGCAACCTTCAAATGCAAGGTCCGCGTTGAGCGTGGGGCCATCAAGGGGATGAATTGGTCGACCCGCGAGGGCTATCAGACTCTTAAGGCCAACGCCGGCGGCAAAGTAACCTTCAATGGGTGGACCTGAAAGGAATCGTGATCTAGATGAATCCTCTAGTACCAGACGGATACGACATATTCGGGGTTGTCCTGGTGATAGCTATCATCTTGGTCATCATCGGAACCGTAATTTGGATGGTTAGGCGAGCTCGGCGTCAGGAACACACATCGGTGTGTGAATCAGAGCCACGAGACGAAGCAGACGGTCAGAACTAGCGGTTTTCAGGTAGCTCCGCTCCTCGAGCCGGCGTGCAAGGGCCGGACGATAGACGTCAC
>CABTZE010000045.1 GCA_902489215.1 uncultured Brevibacterium sp. | reverse complement strand
TCGCCAGCCTGGCGGGGCGGAGCGGCAGCGATTTCAACAACCTCGGTGTAGGAGCCGGCAGCGCCGACTTCGGCTTCGGCCGACAACACGGAAGTCCTGGCTCGTTCGGCAGCGAAGACCGGCTCCGGTGTCATGACCAACGTTTCGGACCTCGACGCTGAAGGCCAGGGCACCCAGTCGGTGTTCGCCGGTGCCTACACCGTCAAGTCGAAGGTCATCAAGGGCGTTCCGCACATCCTGCTCAAGCCCAACTCGATCGAAGCTGTTGAGGCTGCCGGCGCGGGTGCTGTTGAAGCCGTTGACTTCGCCGCATCCGACGCAGCCAAGACCGCCAAGATCACCGCTGTCGAAGAAAAGGCATCTTCGGGCCGCCCCAGCCTGACCGAAGCAGCAGCTGTTGTTTCGGGAGGCCGCGGCACCGGCGGTGACTTCGGTCCGGTCGAGCAGTTCGCTGACGCCATCGGCGCTGCTGTCGGTGCTTCGCGCGCCGCTGTTGACGCCGGCTGGTACCCGCACTCCTCGCAGGTGGGTCAGACCGGTAAGGTCGTCTCCCCGCAGCTGTACGTCGCAGCCGGCATTTCCGGTGCGATTCAGCACCGCGCAGGTATGCAGACCTCGAAGAACATCGTCGCCATCAACAAGGACGACGAAGCTCCCATCTTCGAACTGTCCGACTACGGCGTTGTCGGTGACCTCTTCACCGTTCTGCCGCAGGCTACGGAAGCAGTAAACGCACGCAAGTGATGTGATCTGCTGTGCCGACGGGCGCCTCGTCTTCTCTGCCGAGGCGCCCGTCGCCGTTTCTGCCCCCCCGCCCCCGGCGCGGGTAGAGTGGGGCGTGTGTCTGACCGCAGTGATCTGTTTCCCCACCGACAAAAGGCGAAGCTGACCCGCACCTCGTGGGCCTACGCCTGGGCGCGGACAATCCAGCGCTTCAGTGACGATCGGCGGATGGATTCGGCGGCTACCCTCTCCTACTACTTCCTTCTGTCTGTCATCCCGGCCCTCGGTGCCGGGATTTCCATGCTGACGGTGTTCGGTCAGGGCCCGACGACGGTCGAGTCGATACTCAACGTGTTCGAGCAGGTGACCGGCTGGTCTCGTCTGCAGAGCCTGTATGACCCTCTCATGTCGATGGCGCGGTCGTCGGCGAACCTTCCGGTGTTCATCGGCGGCATCATTCTGTCTTTGTGGTCGGCTGGCCGCTATGTGCGCACTTTCGGACTCATGGTCAACGAGGTGTTCGAGGTGGCCGAGGGCCGCACCTGGTGGGTGCTGCGGTTCCAGTCGTTCCTGGTGACCCTCCTGCTGATTCCGCTCATCATCGCGATTTTCGGTCTGCTGACGGGACGGACCGACTGGCTGGAATTCTTCAACCTGCCGGATTTCGCGCTGTTTGCGTGGAAGGTCGCCCGGTTCCCGCTGATCGTCCTGTTCATGTTCTTCACGATTGCGGTGCTCGGCGCGTGGACGTCCAATGTGAAGCGCCCGCAGCGCAATCCCCTCACGGTCGGCGCCGGTGTGGCTCTTGTCGCCTGGCTTCTTTTGACCGCGGGTGTGTACTTCTTCGTCATCACTGTCGGCTTCGCGTCGGCCTACGGCGCGCTTTCGATTCCGTTTGTGCTGCTCACGTGGCTGTGGCTGACGAACCTGGCACTTGTCTTCGGAATCCAATTCGACTGCGAAATGCTGCGGGCTCGTCGCCTGCAGTCGGGAATTCCCGCCGAATCTGACATCCTCCTGCCGCCGAAGGCCACCGGCCGGATCATCGGCGTGGAGCGCCGTGAATTCATGCTGTCCTACTTGGGCGCGCAGCTGCGCCGCTCGCAGGGCCGCACGATGGGGAAAGTCGAATATGCGTCGTTCTTGGCTGATCCAACTCTGCGCAGGCTCAAGAAGCTGCGCTTGCGCTTCGGCTCTGGGCGAAGCCGAGATTAGCCCTGGCGGCGGCCGGTTTCTGCTCTAGACTGGAAGTGATCACCCACCACTAAGGAGTGAAAATGAAGAAGCGCTACGTACTTCTGGCCGGCCTGGCTGTCGGATTCGTTCTCGGTTCCCGCAGCGGACGCCAGACCTACGACAAGCTCAAGTCCGAAGCCGAAAAGGTGTGGAACAGCCCCGACGTTCAGGCAGGCGTTCAGCAGGTCACGGAAACGGTCCGCGAACAGGGCCCGGAAGTTGCCGAAAAGATTCAGGAATCCGTACGCGAAGGCGTTGAGAAGGTCCGCAACAGCTGACCTTCTCCCCCAGCGGGTGCGGAGCGCGGCCATCGGCCGCCTCCCGCCCGCTTTTCTGTACCCGCACGCAGCCGCGCAGTCCAGCCCAGGCGAGCGGCGCCTCGTCAGTCTTCGAGGTGCTCGGCAGCCTGCACCACCGTGTTCACCGAGCCGAGAGTCGAAATGAGGGCGGGGTCGAGGTTTTCGCCGGTGCCCGGATCAGCGGCATCTACCATGGCGATCACCAGCTGCGCTCCCACCCCGGACTTCGCCAGGGCGAGCGCGTCAGTGGTCATGCCGCCGCGGATTTTGAACTGGCCCAGTCCCACCGCGGTGCGGGTCTGTGCTTCGGCCAGGAAAGCATCGCGGTCGACCTCGCCTGATTCGATCTGCTGCTTCAGCAGGACAGGTTCGCGCAGCCATACATCGGGATCGAGCACACCCACAGCGGGAAGCTCGTTGAAAAGGTCGAGGATCTGAGCGTCAGAACCTCCGGCGTCGTACCACTCTTCGAGCTTGCGCAGAGCGTCCAGCCCGGGACCGTTTTCAAAAGGCCCGCCGTGCACCGACGGGTCGAAGAAGTCATCGGGAGCTGCCTCGGCAAAGCGCGGGTGGCTGCCGGAACGGGTGGGAACGGGATTGCTGCCGGTGAAGAGCTCCATACTCGGACGATAGCGGTTTACAGCAGCGAAGAGGTCAACCGGCACACGTTTTCCATGTACTTAACACTCAGGGGACGGTGCCGCCACACCTCAAGTTCAAGTTCTTCGGACATCGATGCGTATTCGGCCCGTTCGAGTTCGTACATACGCGCCGCGAATTCTTCCGACACGATGAGCACTGAGAGTTCCATGTTCATCGTGAAGGACCGCTCATCCATGTTCGATGATCCGATCACGGTGATGTCGTCATCGACGATGATGAACTTTGAGTGCAGAACCGTCGGCGCGGGATAGCGGAAAATCCGCACGCCGGCCTCAATGAGTTCGTCGTAATAGGATTCCTGCGCCTTCTGCGCAATGTAGTGGTTGGACTGTTCGGACACGTAGATCCGCACGTCCACCCCGGAATGGCCAATCGAGACGAGTGCCTGTTTGAGGGACTCGTCCGGCACGAAGTAGGGCGAGCAGATGACCAGCTGCTCTGCCGCGTTGTAGATGAGGTGGTTGAACAGCTTGAGGTTGTTCTCCAGCTCAAAGCCGGGCCCGCTGGGCACAACCTGGGCGGCAAGCCCACCGGATTCGGGCGCGTGGAGTTCAAGCGTGAGCTCTTCGGACAGGATGGCGCCGGTTTCGGCGTACCAATCGCTTCCGAACACAGCGTCGAGTTCCCTCACCACGGGGCCACGGCAGGCGATGAACTGGTCTTTCCACTGGTAGCCGCGCCGAAGGTTCGAGCGCTTGTTGTACGACGGGTCGATGATGTTGAGCGAACCCGTGAACCCTACTTCCCCATCAACAACCAGCAGTTTGCGGTGGTTGCGCAGGTCCGGCCGCTGGTATTCGCCTTTCCACGGGCGGATGGGCAGGCTGCGGTGCCAGTCGACTCCGGCTTCGTCAAGCATCTTCACGAGCTTCGAATAGCCGGGGAAGCCGAGCGAGCCGATGTGGTCGATGAGCACCCGCACCGTCACGCCTCGCTCGTGGGCGCGCACCAGGGCGTCGAACAGCGGTGCGGAGGTCTGGTCGTAGGCGACGATGTAGAACTCGAAGTGGACGTAGTGTTCGGCTTCGTCAACCGCCTGTGCCATCTGCTTGATCGACTCACGGGTTTCCGGCATGAGGTCGATTTCATTGCCGTACACCAACGGCAGCGCACCCAGTGACGTATTGAGACGGGCGGCTGTCAGGTGTACTCGGCGCAGGCCCTCTTCTGTGCCGATGACCGCTTGATTGTCGGTGGTCTCCCGGATGAGGTCGGACACGGTCTGCTGTCGGCGGCGTCTGCGCTTGGGCAGTTGGGCCCGCCCCAGCATCAGGTAGACGGCAACGCCGACGTACGGGATGAGGTAGATGGCCAGCAGCCACCCGAGCGCTGAGGACGGCTTGCGCCTGTACGGCACCCAGCCGAGCACTGCCAGGCGGATGACGAGGTCGGGAATGAGGACCAGCAGAACGCGCCACAGGGGCCACGACGAGTCGATCGAGAACAGCCAGTCCATAGGGCCCGAGTATCACTTCCTGTGCGCGGAGCGTCGTGTAGACACAGCTCCTGTCGGCGCGGACGCCGACAGCGACTGCGCCATGCCGAAGCGGGTCAGTCCTCCGGGATCATGATGGTGACGGCCTCGGCGATGCATGCCGGCCGTTCTTCACCTTCGATTTCGATCGTGTGGGTCATGACCACCTGGATGCCGGAGCTTTTGACGTTCACCTCAGTAAGCTCCACGGTATCGCGCAGGCGCGCGCCGACGCGGACCGGGCTGGGGAACCGCACTTTGTTGCAGCCGTAGTTGATTTTCGCCTTCATGCCGGTGACGCTGACGGCTTCGGATGACAGCAGCGGGATGAGCGACAGCGTCAGGAAGCCGTGGGCGATCGGGGCGCCGAAAGGACCTGCCGCGGCTCGGTCGACGTCAACGTGGATCCACTGGTGGTCGCCGGTTGCATCGGCGAAGGCGTTGATGCGCTCTTGGTCGATCGTGATCCAGCCGCTTGATCCGAGAACCTTGCCGACGTTGTCCTGAAGGCCTTCCAGGCCGTGGATTTCGAGCACCGCTCCTCCTTCGTATCTGTGCGCCACCCCTGTGTGCCGCACGTTCCCATCCTAGGACCGCGGGCGGCTGCGCGCACTGGGGAATTATGATCGAGTTTCAGCGACAAGGAGCTCTTATGGCTGGTGCACCCGTGACTGGGGCCGGTGATCCCGTGCCGATTCGACCCGCTGTCAGCGTGCTTGCTCTGCGCGGCCGCCCGACCGGTGGGGTCGAGGTGTTTGTTCAGCACCGCCGCACCAGCATGGACTTCGCTGCCGGTGTTGTCGCCTATCCGGGTGGCAGGGTTGATCCGATTGACTTCTCACGAGGTGCCGCCGACTTCCGCTGCCGGGCTGCCCAGGAGCATGCTCACCTGTGGGGCGAGACTGTTGATTTGAGTTTTGGTCCCGGTTCAGCGGGGCACCAGCCCGGACAGGATGCGGCTGTGCCGGCGGCCGTTCTGCTGGCGGCCGCACTGCGGGAACTCGAGGAGGAAACCGGTGCTGTGGCCGTGCCGGAAGCGTGTGTGCCGTGGGACGTGTGGACCACTCCCCCGGGTTATCCGCGTCGTTTTGACACGTTTTTCTATGCGCTCGACGCATCTGATCTGCACTTGGAGAATACGACGACGGAGGCTTCGGTTGGCCGGTGGGCATACACCGGGGATCTTCTGGAGCAGTTCTATGCAGGTGACATTCGCCTGTGGCGGCCCACGTATTCGCTGCTGCGCTCAGTTCACGAACTCGGTGATCCTTCTGAGATCAGTGCGGGGCGAGACATTGTGCCGGACCGGCCGGACAACAGTGCACCAGACGATGCGCACCATCGGAAGTACGGACTGTAGTTCGCGCGGACTGTGTACACGGAAGGCTGTGAGGCTCGGCTGCGCAGCGGGGCTATGCGGCACCGCTGTCGCCTACAGCAGGATGATGCCGCGAACCACGGTGGCGAGCGCGCCGAGGGTCACGAGCACAACGGCCGCGCGGCGCATGCCGGCTGCAGACACCCGCTGCGCTGCAGCACTGCCCACTGCGATGCCCGCAATGACGGTGGCGATGAGTGCGACGAAGAACCACCACGGCGGGAGGCTGTCGACAACCCAGACTCCCGCAATGAGCTTCGTGGCAACCGACAGGATGGCCAGCGCCATGAAGGTTGGCTGCATGGTCGCTGCGAAGCTGCGCTGGGGCCAGCGGGACACTCGGGCGTAGATGACCATCGCGGGGGCGGAAACACCCGCAGTCGTGTTGAGGAAGCTGGCCGTGATGCCGGTGGCCGCGGTCAGCGCACTCGATGACACTTGGGGTAGGCGCGGCGCGCTGAAGGTTGTCATGAGCGCAACGAGCACAATGCCGCCGATGAAGATCGTGAGAATCGCCGGGTTGGCATCCCGGACCAGCAGCGCGGCCGGCCACGCCCCGAGCACGGCGAAGCCGGCCAGGAATCCGAAGCGCTTCCAGTCGACTTCGCTGAGAACCGCCAGGCCGATCAGCAGTCCGGAGACGATCGTCGCCGTGTTGGTGACGAACACGCCCAGTTGCGGGCCGGCCAGCAGGGTGAAGACGGGGGCAGCGACCAGGCCGACGCCGATTCCGGAGATCCGCTGAAGAACGGCTCCGCAGAAAACGGCGACGAGGCCGATCACGATCGCTGCCGTTGTCATCAGCCGCGGGTGATCCTGCTGACCATGTCGGGGTTGAGGTCGCGCAGTGACTGTGCGCCCATGAGCTGCATCGACACGATGATCTCCTGGCGCAGCAGGTCAAGGACTTTGTTGACGCCGGCCTCGCCGGCGGCCATGAGGCCGTAGAGGTAGGCCCGGCCGATGAGTGTGAAGTCAGCGCCCAGTGCCAGGGCGGTCACGATGTCCGAACCGCGCATCACACCGGAGTCGAGGATGATGTCGACATCGTCACCGGCGGCTTCGCGCACCCGCGGCAGCGCGTCCAGGCTGATGGGTGCCTTGTCCAGCTGCCGGCCTCCGTGGTTGGACACGACAAGTCCGTCAGCGCCGGCGTCGAGCGAACGACGGGCGTCGTCTTCTGTCAGAACGCCCTTGACGAACAGCTTGCCCGGCCACTGTTCGCGGATCCAGCGCAGGTCGTCCATCGACAGCGTGGGGTCGAACATCGAGTTGATAAGGCTGGGCAGGTCGCTGGTCTTGCCCGACAGGGTGGCAAAGGACAGCGGGTCGGAGGTGAGGAAGTTGAACCACCATTCGGGACGGTAGGACGCATCGAGAACAGTTCCGGCGGTGAGCTTCGGCGGGACGGTCATGCCGTTGCGGACATCGCGCAGACGCTGCCCGGCCACGGTCGTGTCGACAGTGACGAGCAGTGTGTCGAAGCCGTTTGCGGCTGCGCGCTTCAGCAGGTCCTGAGACACCGAGCGGTCGGCGAACAGGTACAGCTGGAACCATTTGGCAGCGGCCGGCGATGCCGCGGCGACGTCTTCGATTGAGCGTGTGCCCATGGTCGACAGGGTGAACGGAACGCCGAAGCGCTCCGCGGCCCGCACACCGGCGACTTCACCCTCGGTCTGCATCATGCGGGTGAAGCCGGTCGGCGCAATTCCGACGGGCAGGTCGAAAGTGCGTCCGGCGACCTCCGCGCTGAGGTCGACATCGGCCGATCCGGCCAGGATTGCCGGGGTCAGTTCAATGTCGTCGAAGGCTTTGCGGTTGCCGTCGTAGGTCAGTTCGGCCTGCGCGGCCCCGTCGACGTAGTCGAAGGCTGCCGTGGGTGTGCGCCGTTTGGCGATCTTCCGCAGGTCGTAGATGTCACCCACGCGGGACAGGCGAGCGCGGCGTCGATTGAATTCGACGTCGAACTGCAGGAGCGGAGCAAGATCGGACCACCGGGGAATACGTCGCGTAACAGCCATAGTCGAATAGTACCCACGGCCCGCCGGGTGCTTCGGGTGCGCTCCGGCGAACTCAGACCAGGGTCGAGTTTTCGTTGTCGCCCATCCGCCCGGACAGCAGGATTGCGACAGCCGAGATCAGTCCGCACAGCATGAGGTAGCCGACTGCCAGCCACAGGCCGCCGCCGGCTGCGCTGATGAGCATGGCCACGATCATAGGCGAAAAGCCGGCGATGAGCGCCCCGTTGAGTTCGCGCACAAAGGACATGCCGGACAGGCGAACGTGTGCGGGGAACAAGTTGGCAAGCAGAGCGCCCTGCCCACCCGATGTGCCGGTGATGATGAGTCCGTAGCCCAGGGCGATCGCCAGTGCGGACGGGCCGAATTCGCCGGTCTTGAGCAGCAGGAAGATGGGCCAGCTGAGGACGACCATGATGAGGCTGGCAGCGGCCATGACCTTGGATGCTCCGATCCTGTCGGCGAGCATCCCGCCGAACGGCGTGGTCACAACCGCAACGGCCGAACCGATGACTACCGCCAGCAGCGCCTGGGGCCGGTCAAGTCCGCCTTCAATGCTGAGCATGAAGCCGATCGAGAACGTGGCGAGCGTGTACTGCATGGCGTTGTGGCCGACGATCGACAGGAAGCCCACCACGATCTGTTTGGGGAAGTTCTTCAGAACGTACTTCAGCGGCATTGTGGTGTCGCGCTTCTTCTGCTCTGCCAGTTCCTGCGCGGCCACGTACTCCGGGGTTTCCTCCAGGCGACGACGAATGTAGAACGCCACGAGGAACAGAACAGCGGAAACGAGGAAGGGAGCGCGCCAGCCCCAGCCGAACAGCTGTTCTTCGCTCAGTCCGCTGACGATGAAGAACGCGGCAGTCGCCAGCGAGATGCCGGCCGGCGGAGCGGCCAGAACAATGCCGGTGAACAGCCCGCGCCTGCGCACCGGCACGTATTCGGCCACGAGCGTCACGGCACCGGACAGTTCGGCACCCGCTCCGAAGCCCTGCACAAAGCGCAGCAGGATCAGCAGGATCGGGGCGAGCATTCCCACCTGAGCCGCGGTCGGCAGCAGGCCCATGCCGACGGTAGCTCCCGCCATGAGCACAATCGTGAGGATCATGGCCGCTTTGCGGCCGCGCGTATCGCCCAGGTGGCCGATGACGATTCCGCCCAGGGGACGGGCGAGGAAGCCCACGCCGAAGGTTGCCAGTGCTGCGAAGGTTTCCGCGCTGCTGGCATCGGACGGGAAGAACAGCGGACCGATGATCATGCCGGCGACCGCGCCGTAGAGCGCGTAGTCGTACCACTCGATGATGGTGCCGAGTACGGATGCTGTCACTGCCCTGCGGGCACCGGAGGTCATCTTCTCCGGGGCCGAGGTGGAAATCGTCTGGGTCATGGTCCTCTGTTTCTTCTGTGTGCGGGCTGGGCGGCCGGCGTCCTGCCGGCGTGATTATGTCACAGCTCACGTTTAGACTCGGCACCATGGCACAGATCGTTCTCTTCCACTCAGCGCTCGGCCTGAACGACGGCATGCACCGCATTGCCGAAGTGTTCTCAGAGGTCGGCCACACGGTGCACACGCCGGACTTCTACGACGGCAATGTCTTCGACAACGTTCCCGACGGAATCGCCTACCGCGACAAGGTCGGCTTCCCGGCTCTCGCCCAGCGGGCATCTGAGGCAGTCGACACTCTGGGACTTGAAGGGCCCGTCTACTTCGGCGGGTTCTCGCTCGGGGCGGCCATGGCGCAGTCCTTCGGCAAGCGCCACCCGCAGGCCGCGGGCGCTTTTCTGTGCCACGCGGGCGGTGCACCGAAGCCCACATCGTGGAACGGCGACTGCTGGCTGCAGATGCACTACACGGAAGGCGACGAATGGGTCGACGCCCAGCAGGCTGAGACGCTCATCGAATCCGCCCGGGCCGCCGGTGCGCAGGCGTCGGCGCACGTCTATCCCGGCAGCGCGCACCTTTTCGGCGACCCGACCGCGCCGGAATACAGCCCGGAACTGGCACAGAAGATGTGGGACACCATCCTGGCAGCCATCCGCTGACGCCCACTGTCGGATAGCGGACCCTGAATACATGCTCAGCAACCACCCATTAGGATTGACTGGGCATTATTCATCCAACAGAGCCGCGCGTCCCCATCGTCCGGCTCTGGGAAACAGGGACTGGACGCTGTTGAACGGAAACACGACGCTTCGGCACGAGAACACATCACTTCTGAGTGTCTCGGAAGTGACTGCACCCATCGAAGTGACGTCCGCTTCCTACGACGAGCAGCTGAAGTCCACACTTGACCGCCTGGGACTTCCCGAAGGTCTCCTGCAGCGTGTTGCGGGCGTCAACTCACGCCGCAACTGGGCTGAAGACTCCGGCGGCTTCGTCGAGGGCGGCATTGCGGCCGGCAAGAAGGCACTCGCAGAAGCCGGCATCGAAGCCGAACAGATCGGGCTGATGATCAACGCCTCGGTCACCCGCGCCCACCTCGAACCGTCAGTGGCGGTGTCCATTCACGACGGCATCGGACTTCCGTCTTCCGCCATGAACTTTGACATCGCCAATGCGTGCCTGGGCTTCGTCAACGCAATGGCGGTCGCAGCCAACATGATCGAATCCGGCGCGATCGAATACGCACTGGTCGTAGCCTCCGAAGACGCGTCGAAAGTCCAGCGGGCCACCCTCAAGCGCTTGCAGCGCGAAGGAATCACCCGCGCCGAATACCTCGAAGAATTCGCTTCCCTGACACTGGGCTCCGGCGCTTCGGCCGCCGTTCTCGGACGTTCGGACAAGCACCCGGAAGGCCACCGGATCCTCGGCAGTGTGACGCGTGCGGCCACGTGGAACCACAAGCTGTGCGTGGGTGACCACGACGGCATGTTCACCGACACCGCGGGCCTGCTGTCCAACGGCATGCAGCTGGTCACCTCGGCATGGGAAGAGGCCCACGAAAACGGCTGGGACTGGACCGACATGGATCGCTACATCATGCACCAGGTATCTGATGTGCACGTCAACGCCATCACGAAGGCCGCCAAGATCCCCATGGAGCGGGTCCCGAAGACCTACCCCGAGCTGGGCAATGTGGGTCCTGCGTCTCTGCCGATCACGCTTGCTCGCGAAGTCGAGTCACTCAAGTCCGGTGACCGTGTTCTGGCGATGGGCGTGGGTTCGGGCCTCAACACGTCCATGACGGAGATCGTCTGGTAACCACCACCGGCACTTCACGAGGAGAGAAGCTCATTGTCGACTGAAAACAGCCCTCTTCCAGCCGCTGCCGCGCAGCTGCCGCCGAATCTTCCCGAATGGGACTCGCGCTGGTCCCGTCTGGTCACGGTCGGCGAGCACACCTTCCACGTTCTCGACACCGCCGACGCACTCAAGGACATCGGCGCCGAACCCGCCGGCACGATCGTCGCGGTACACGGCAATCCCACGTGGTCCTACATGTGGCGCAGACTCGCACAGGCCTCAATCGGGCTCGCGCAGACAGGCGGCACAGCGTGGCGGATCATCGCCCCCGACCACCTGGACATGGGCTATTCGGAGCGCGTCGCCCACCCGGTTCCCACACCGCACGGCACCGGCTACTTCCGCCTGGCCGACCGCTTAGGCCAGATCGACGCCCTCATCTCCGAACTTGTCGACGACAGCCTCCCCCTGGTCACCCTCGGCCACGACTGGGGTGGCGTCATTTCGCTGGGCTGGGCAGCCCGCAACACCGACCGCATCAGTGCGGCCATGAGCCTCAACACCGCCGTACACCAGCCAGAGGATGCATCCATCCCGGCACCTCTGCGGGCGGCACTGGCAGGCCCCCTGCTGGCCGGTTCGACCGTGTACACCGACGCTTTCATCCGCACCACCCTGCGCCTATCGAAGGACATCTCGGACCCGGTGCGCCGCGCCTACCGCAGGCCCTACGCATCAGCGCAGCGCCGCGGCGGTGTGGGTGGTTTCGTCGCCGACATTCCGGTTGACGAAAACCACCCGTCCTACGCTGAACTGCAGCGTGTCGGCGCGGACATCGCGCGCATGACCAATCCCGCGCTTCTCATGTGGGGTCCGAAAGACCCGGTGTTCCTCGAGCGCTATCTGCGCGATCTTCGCGAGCGCCTGCCGCATGCGGACATCCACCGTTTTGAGAAGACTTCGCACCTGTTCGTCGAAGACGTCCCGTACTGGGAGACCATCTTCCAGTGGCTTGATGCCAACGTGAGTGGACAGAATGAGGGCCCCTCCACCTCGGCAGAAGAAAGCGGTCCGGCCCAAGCAGACGGACCCGAACCGGACTTCGTGTTCTCAGCGCTCGATGCCAAGCGGCACGAACGCTCGATCGCGAGCGTCGACATGTCGGCAAAACCAGCCCAGGCCGTGTCCTGGGCGCAGCTGGCCGGTGTTGTCGACAACATTGCGGCAGGGCTGAAGGCCATGGGCCTGCGCAAGGGCGACCGGGTCAGCCTCTTGATCGAACCGGGCAATAACCTCACGGCGGCCGCCTACGCAGTTCTCAAGGTCGGCGGGGTCGTCGTCGTAGCCGACGCGGGCCTGGGACCGGCGGGCATGACCCGCGCGGTCAAGGCCGCCGACCCGCGGTGGATCATCGGCGAAACCACCGGGCTGACCCTGGCCCGGGCCGGCGGATGGCCCGGCCGCCGCATCTCCGTGTTGCCTCTGCCGAAGCTGCGCGCACGGGCACTGAAGGTCGAAACCTCGATCACAGCGCTGTCGCGGACGGTTGTGCGCGACCGTGACGCGATTGCCGTGCCGGAACTCGATGACGACGCAGCGATTCTGTTCACCTCTGGTTCCACCGGCCCGGCGAAGGGCGTGCGCTACACCCACCGCGGCCTTGGTGAGCTGATGCGCATCCTCGGCGCTGAATTCGATGTACGCCCCGGCACGGGGCTGGTCGCCGGTTTCGCACCGTTTGCTCTGCTGGGACCGGGTCTGGGCGCGGTGAGCGTCACGCCGAACATGTCGGTGACGAAGCCCGCCACGCTTACGGCTTCTGCTCTTGCCGATGCCATCATCGAGGCCGGCTGCACCATGGTGTTCGCCTCCCCTGCCGCCTACACGAACGTCGTGAAGACCGCCGCGGCGCTGAGTGATAAGCAGCGGGAGGCCTGTGCCGGAATTGAACTG
>CABTZE010000044.1 GCA_902489215.1 uncultured Brevibacterium sp. | reverse complement strand
GGCGGGGGGGCCCCCCGGCCCCCCGCCCGGCCGCACCGTGCGAGCCGTGTGGACCCCCGGCCATACGTTCGGACACACGGTGTTCGTCGAAGACCACTCCGACGGTACGCTGCTGTACTCTGGCGACCACGTACTGCCGGAAGAAGAGGCGTCAGAAGGCCGCTTGGGCTTGGACGTCGGCTATCTGCCCCGGGCTGTCAATGCCTACACCGAGTCCCTCACAAAACTGGAAAACCTGCCGGCCGACACCCTCGTTCTGCCGGGCGAAGGTCAACCATTCCGTGGTCTGCACCAGCGGATCCAGCAGATCAACCGGGCTCGCGCCGAACGCACGGCAGCGGTCGCACTAGAAGCAGAAGGTGCTCAACAAAACCAACCGCCCGAATCCTTCGCCCGCTTCGCCGCACTCATGGACACGGCGGCCCACATGCACGCGGCGGGAATCCCGGTGCGCGAACTTCCGCGTTGGCACAGCCGATAGGCTTCGTGCACAGCAGATTCTCCAGCAGCGAGGGGTCCACATGCCGGTTCCGCACGAAGTCCGCTCCGAGTCGATCGTGGTCAGCGGTCCTACACCTCAGATGCGCGGAATGGCCCGCGCCACGCAGACCGCGCAGCGAATCCGCTCAGCTCACAGGAGTTACACGCACCTGTTCCAAACCCTCGGCATCGAGGACAGTGCGATGAAGGCCGCAGCAAAAGACTCCCTCAGCGCCCTGCGCGACTGGGACCCTGAGCAGCACCAGGAAATCACCGGCGTCGCCATGGGCGCGGGCCTTACTCCCGCTGATCTCATGCTCATCGTCGCCCGCACAGAAATCCTTGCCCTCGCCGACCGCTCGGCGCTGCCCACCCAGCTGGAGGGGCCGCGGGAGGTGAGCTCCACCTCGCCGGCTTCGGAATGCTCGACCATCACCTTCTCCGGGGATCCAGCGGAATCCGGCGCACCATGCGTCGGCGTGCAGACGTGGGACTGGTACCCGGAATTCGCAGATCTGTGGCACCTTCACTCCGTGTCCGCACTGCCTGGCGGCTACGGATACGCAGGCGTGGCCGAGTACGGCATGACCGGCAAGATTGGGGTCAATTCGGCTGGTCTGGGATGTTTCCTCAACATCCTGTTCGCTTCTGACGATGCGCCTGGTGGGGTTCCTGTTCACTCTGTTCTCGCGCGGATTTTGGGGTCTGCAGGGAATGTCGACGAGGCGGTGCGAATGATCGAAGAGGCGCCGCTGACGTCGAGCTCTGTCATCACGCTGATCGATCCGGAACGCACTGCCATGGTCGAAATCAGCGCGGGTCGGGCCCGCGTTCTCGAGGGGCAGGGCTACGCGGTGCACACCAACCACTTCCTTGACGATGAGTTCGCGCGGACGGGCCTGCTCAGCCCGCCGAACGCCAACACCTTCGACCGGCTGGAGTTCCTACAGGACGCTGTGGGGTCGGCCCGGGTGCCGCAGTGTGCGGAAGACCTTGTGCCGCTGCTGTGCTCTGACCTGGCCGATGGCAGTGTCGCCAAGCTGCCGAAAGCCGACGGCATCCTCGAATCTGCGACTCTGGCCAGCGTGCGCATTGATCCCGCCCAGCGGCGGATTGCGGTCAGCCCCGGTGTTCCGCAGTACGTGAAAACGCGCACAGTCGTTATGCGCGCTTCATGAGCAGCCCTCGTCTTCAGGGCACGGCATTCGCGGCCCACGGCTGCTCGAAGGAATTTTCACGCCCCGAGCAGCGTTCTCATTAGAGCTGGTCAGCGTGTTTTCAGGCGCAAGCTTCGAAGGGTGAAGCGTTCGGGCGGCGGAAACAGCAGTGGGTGCTGACCGTCTGCACGGGTTCGCGCGCCATACTTGACTTAACGTTTTCTGGGCGTGAGTGAAATGCTCAGTTGTTAATATCGCTGAATACGTTTATTACTCATCAGTAACTTTACGATTGTTCGGAGCTCCTGAATGTCGTCATTTCTCTATGAACTCGGTGCGGCGGCCTACCGTCGGCGGAAGACAGCCGTTGCCGTGTGGTTTGCCATACTCGTCCTGCTGGGCGGGGTCGTAGCGCTGTTCTCAGACGACTTCTCTGACGAATTCGAGCTTCCCGGTGCCGAGTCCCAGGAAGCTCTCGACAATTTGGAGCTCACATTCCCTCAGGTCAGCGGTGGCCGTGGCCAGTTGACGATCGTCGCCCCCGACGGCGCTGACCTCAGGGACGAGGAATACAAGAAGCCCATCGAGGAAGCGGCCGACGAGCTCGAAGACTACGACCACGTTGACGGTGCGATGAGTCCCTACGACGACATGATCGACGGTTCCATCAGCGATAAGGGCAATGCCGCGCTTCTCAACGTGCAGTACGACGACGCAGAGGCCAATCTGCCGGACTCGGTCAAAACGGACCTCGAAAAAGCCGCTGAAGAACTGCAGTCTGAACTTCCCGAAGGCACCGAGGTTGTGGCCGGCGGTGAGATCTTCAAAGTCACCGGCATTTCGATTTCCTGGGTTGAGGGCATCGGCGTTGCCATTGCCTTCGTCGTGCTGTTTGTGACCTTTGGATCTTTCATTGCAGCCGGTATCCCGCTGGTCACCGCAATTGTCGGGGTGGCCATCGGCCTGCTGTTGGTGGTGCTCACAACTGCATTCGCCACGGTGAACTCCACCGCTCCCATGCTTGCTCTCATGCTGGGCCTGGCGGTGGGCATTGACTACGCGCTGTTCATCATTTCGCGTGCCCGCCAGATCAGCCGCGATGAAGGCCTCGATGCTCACGAGTCCACGGCGCGGGCAACCGCAACTGCCGGTTCTGCCGTCGTGTTCGCCGGTATGACGGTCATCATTGCGCTTGTCGGCTTGTCGATCGCCGGCATCCCCTTCTTGTCGGTCATGGGCTTCGGCGCCGCCGCAACCGTCGCGGTTGCAGTGTTTGTGGCCTTGACTCTCGTTCCGGCCATCATGGGCTTCTTTGGCGAAAAGATGATGCCGAAGAAGAAAAAGAAGGCCGCATCGGCGGAAGCCGCCAAACCTGCAAAGCCGAAGAAAGAGCGTCCCGCAACCCGGATCTTCCGCACGTGGGAGCACATCGTCACCAAGGTGCCGGCGCTTACCGTCATCATCGTGGTCGTGGGCTTGGGTCTGTTCGCCATCCCTGCGTCCAAGCTGCAGCTGGCGCTGCCGAACAACGGCGGCGAACCGGAAGGCACCCCGCCGCGGATCGCCTACGATCTCACCGAGGAGCACTTCGGCCCCGGTGCAAACGGACCGCTGATCGTCACCGCAGACATCATCACAAGCGAAGACCCGCTGCAAGACGTCGATGACATCAAGGCAGACCTGGAAAAGGTCGACGGCGTTAAGCAGATCGCGATGGCGACCCCGAACGAAAACGCCGACACAGCGATGTTCCAGGTGATCCCGGAGTACGGTCCGGACGACCCGCGCACAGAAAAGGTCGTCGAAAAGATCCGCGACATGCACGATTACTTCAAGGACAAGTACGGCTTTGATACCGCGGTGACCGGTTCGACCGCCGTTGCCATTGACGTGTCGAGCCAGCTGGGCAAAGCCCTGCTTCCGTTCGGCATCTTCGTTGTCGGTCTGTCGATTGTCCTGCTCATGATGGTGTTCCGCTCTGTGGCGGTTCCGATCAAGGCGGCCCTGGGCTTCCTTCTGTCGGTCATCACAGCCTTCGGTGTCGTGTCGCTCGTCTTCGTGCAGGGCCACGGTGCTGAAGCAATTGGCATCGAACAGGTCGGCCCGGTCATTTCGTTCCTGCCGATCATCCTCATGGGCATCCTGTTCGGCCTGGCCATGGACTACGAGGTGTTCCTTGTGTCCGGTATGCGCGAGGCCTACGCCCACGGGGCGTCTGCACGCGACGCGATCGAGAAGGGATTCCTGTCCTCAGCTGGAGTCGTCACGGCCGCAGCGCTCATTATGTTTGCCGTGTTCGCTGCCTTCGTGCCTACCGGCGAACCGATCATCAAATCGATCGCCCTGGGCTTGGCTGTCGGCATCGCCGTCGACGCGTTCCTCATCCGCATGACCCTCGGCCCGGCCGTTATGGCGATGCTGGGCGAAAAGTCGTGGTGGCTGCCGAAGAAGCTCGATGCGATCCTGCCCCACTTCGACGTTGAGGGCGAAGGACTCGCTCACCTGGTTGAGCAGCGCGACTGGCCGCAGAAGGACTCGCCGTACCTGCTCTACGGCGAGGGCATCGGCCTCAACGGTCCGCGCGATACGGGCCGCTCGGCTCGCGGTGATGTCGGCGATGCGGAAGGCAAGCTGGTCTCCGGGGTCAACATTGCGCTGAAACCGGGCGAGGTGTTCGCTGTCACCGGACCCGGATCATCGGCTCTTGTCACGGCCCTGTCGGGCCGCATGCCGATCTCCGAGGGCGAACTCAAGATCCTCGACTGGGTCATGCCGGAACAAGGTGTGCACGCGCGGCGGGCGCTGCCGCTGATCGTCATGAGCCCACGCGACGATTCGACCGCACCGTCGCATCGCTCGCTCTACCGCATGATCCAGAATCCGCCCAAACTGGTCGTTATCGACCACGCCGATCAGCCGCAGGACTCGCATAGTGCGGCGCTGCTCAAGCGGCTCATCGACTCATCTCTCCAGCGCGGCTCCGCCGTTGTCCTCGGTCTTGTCACCGCGGACTCCGACTGGATGCTGCCGAAGAACTCCGAATACACACTTCTTGACCTCCATCGAAGCTCCGACCATTCGCCTTTTGCGAAAGCGGACGCTGATGCGCACCAAGAGTCTGTCCACATGACAGGGGAAACACACCATGTTTAAGTTCGAACGGGCCGCTGCGGGTCAGCGGGTGACATGGTGGACCATCATCGGTCTGCTGCTCATCCCGCTGCTTGTTGCCGGCGGCTATGTGGTGACTGCCCACGGGGCAGAAGAGAAAGTCCACAGCATCCCGGGTGCCATCGTCAACAATGACGACGGCACCGAGATCGACGGCAAAACCGTGCCGCTGGGACGCCAGCTGGCCGCCGCGCTCATTTCGCCGGACGACGAAGACCAGGACAACCTCGCCTGGCAGCTGTCCGACGATGAGGATGCTGAAGAGGGACTGCGCAACGGCAAGTACGCCACGGTTGTGACGATCCCCAAGAACTTCTCTGAGCGCGTCATGTCGATTTCAGAAGACGACGGCAAAAATGCCGAACACGCCACGATCGACATTCAGCAGTCCAAAGTGAAGCCGGTGCCGGACGTCATCATCGCCAAGGCGATCACGCAGGCCGCCACCCAGAGCTTCAACAAGGACTTCGCCAAGCAGTACCTCGACAACGTCTACCTGGGCTTCAACGAAATGTCCGGGCAGATGAAGGAAGCCGCTGACGGCGCTGGGAAGCTCGACGACGGCGCTGGTGAACTGCTGGATGGAACGGAACAGCTCGACAGCGGTGTGCAGGAGCTCAACAAGGGCGCGCAGAAGCTGTCTTCGAAGGGCAAGGAACTGCGCAGCGGAGCCGATCAGCTGGCCGGCGGTGCGAACGATCTCGCCTCTGGACTGGACACCATGAAGGACCAGACGAAGTCGCTTCCCTCACAGACCAAGAAACTGTACAAGGGTGCTGACCAGCTGCACGGCGGCATCGTCCAATACACCGGTGAGATCGACAAGGTAGTCACCGCACTCGACAACTTCGACGCTGACAAGCTCAAAAAGGCGGTCGACGCTGCCGACAAGCTCGACACTTCCATGAACACCATTGCCACCGGCGTGGAAGACATGCAGAAAGACGTCGACAAGCAGCTCGAGGCCGCGAAGAAGCTCATGAACTCAGACGGCACCTCGAAAGCTACGAGCCTCGATGACCTTCAGGCTGCTGGCCTGATGTCGGCCGAGGAAGTCGCACGCGCTCGCGCAGTGCTGTGCCCCGAACCGGGTTCTAAGATCAGCCAGCAGGGCGCCCAGCAGTTCCAGAAGGACCTGCAGAAGGCAATGGCCGATGCGGGAATCGACCCAGAAATCCAGAAGGCCCTCGCCGATCCCGAACTTCAGAAGGCACTCGGCAGCGCGGTGTCGAAGACGGCCTGCAGCACAGCCGAACGGGCCTTCGCAGCGGGAATCTCCACCGCCTCGGTGGGGGTTCTGCAGAAGATCAGCGATGGTCTGCACACAAAGGGCGATTCCGGCCTCACCCTGCCGCAGGGCCTGCGGAAGCTGGCAGACGGCACGAGCGAACTGAACGCGGGCATTCACGACAACCTCGGTGACATCGAGAAGAACGTCAACGGCCTTAAGGACGGCAAGAAGAAGGTCGTCCAGGCCGGCAAGCAGCTGCGTGACGGTTCCGGTCAGCTGGCCGACGGCACCAAGAAGCTGCACGAGGGCACCGGCAAGCTGACCGACGGAATCGGCCAGGCCGCTGACGGTGCAGACAAACTGGCTTCCGGTGCTTCGAAGTACCGCACAGGTGTCGGTCAGTACACCGACGGGGTCAACCAGCTGGCAGGCGGCACCAAGAAGCTGTCGGACAACACCCCGCAGCTGGTCGACGGCACGACGAAGCTCAAGGACGGCACGGGCGAGTTCTACGAGCAGCTCGAAAAGGGCAAGGACGAAATCCCGACTTACGACGAATCGCACCGTTCGCAGCTGTCGGACGTTGTCGCGGCATCCGTTCCGGGTGAATCGGCCAAGCTCAGCGCCCTGTCGCAGAACAGCGTCATCGGCGTGCTGTTCACGCTGCTGCTGTGGATTGGCTCGCTGCTGACCTACACGGTGCTGCGCGCAGTTCCGGCCTCGGCCGTGACGTCGGGCAACCCATCGTGGAAGGTGGGGCTGAAGTCGCTGGCTCCGGGCTTGGCGATCGCGGTTATCCATGCCTTTGTCATGACGGTCCTGTTCCAGTTCATCTGGGGCCTGGGCGCTGGAGCGTTCGCAGGAATGTTCCTCCTGGCGCTGTTGGCGGGCATCACGTTTACGGTCATCAACTTCGCGCTCGTGGCCCTCATGGGCGGCTTCGGCCGGATCCTGTCCGCGGCGATGATGGTCGGTGTGCTGTCGGTCAACCTCATCAGCACCGCACCGACGGGACTCGTGTCGCTCATGGGCATGCTGCCGTTGGCCCCAGCCGTGAACGGCTTCACTGCTGTGGCTTCTGGCACACCGGGTGCCGGTGCGGCCGTCGGCCAGCTGATTGTGTGGCTCGTTGTCGGCGCAGCGGCGGCCCTGGCGGCTATCGCCAGCAAGCGGACCGTCACGGTGCCGCGCAGGCCTGCATACCGGTACGTGTGATCAGCTGACAACAAAGGACGAGGCGGAAACTCAGGTGAGTTTCCGCCTCGTCCTTTGTTCTGGGCTGGTCAGGTGAGGTCGTCGATGATCGCCTGGGCGATCGAGTTGGCATCAATAAGGCTCTGTGCCTTGGCATTGGGGTTGGCGGCGATCGCCAGGCCCAGCTGCACGGCTGAAAGCTGAATCGAGAACGCGAAACGGCGCGGGTGCACTGTGCCGTCCGAGGTGACTGTGCGGTACGCGGGACCGTCAACATCCAGCCCCGTCAGGGGCATGTCAACGCCCGTCGGGGTTGCGATGACCGCTGGCCGCACCTGGCCGCGGTCCAGCATTGAGTTCATGAGTTCGTCATCGGCAAACCGGACGTTGTTGCCGGGTGTCGAAGCGTCCACGAGCGCGGTTGCCCGGATCGGCCTGTCCACGGCCGGGCTTGTGGCCACAAAATGGCCGCGCCCGGGACCGCTGACGGTTTTGATCTGCACGTCAGGGCCGATGAAGTCGACAAGACCAGCCTCAGTCAGCGCAATGAGCTCGGCAAAGCGCTGCGGGGGAGGGCCATCGCAGATACCGGACACAAAGCCCTCAAACCAGCCGCGAACCTCTGATGTGAAGCTCACCGGATCCAGTAGATCGTCGATGACGACAGTCTTCAGCAGGTTGCGCGCAGCCCACAGGGCGGCGAAAACAGCCTTGCCGGGAGACCCCGTGGGGCCGGCCTGTGCCGCGGCGAGGTCACGGCGCAGGAACTGCAGCATCCATTCGCGCAGATCGGTGTCCGGGTCTGCGAATTCAACATCGTCCATGGGGCGCAGCAGCCGGTGCAGATCAAGCGCAAAGCTGGGATCAGCAAGCACCCTTCGTTCGACAGAAACCCAATTGGGGGAGGCCTGCGTCAGGTGCCCCGCAGGAGTGCCTCCAGAGGGTCGCTCACGGCTGTCAGGTGCGTGCTGACTGCGGTGCGAGCCGACAGCGGCTGCTGCCGACGATTTTGCTGCGACAGGGGCTGCGGCAGCTAAGGCCGCTTTGCCGCCCTTTTCAGTGCGGCCTGCGCGAGCCCCGATGTGTTCGGTGACGGCGTGGGTCAGCGCATCGTGCATGTGAAGCGGATCGGCGCTGAAAGCCTCGGGGTGCACCCGATAGAGCGTGCGATACCAGGCTGAGCGGATGTCGGCCAGAATCAGCGGCCACAGATGGTCGTTGAAGCTCAGCTTCTGGCCCTCAGCCGCCTGGGCGTCTACTAGAGCCTGAATGTTCTCCGGAGTGAAATAGCGCAGCTCCCACGTAGACAGCGGGTGCGCTTCCGTGATCGGCTTGCACCGGTAGGGGACACCGCGGCGCGAAGAGGGCACGAGGATCGGTTCGAGCCCGCTGGGGTGGTATTTCAGCGTGCCGTCCGGGTTCTGCGTGAACGTGCCGCCCCGACCGGTGGTGAGCAGATCCTGCAGGTCGAAGTAGTTCAGCCCAAAACCGCGGAAGACCACCGGTTCGCCCGGTTTGAGGTGGTTGACGGGAGTTTCAGCAGGCAGGCACGGCGGCAGGTATTCGACACCGGGCTCGCGGCTGAGCTCAGCATAGGAACGGCGCTCATCCGTCAGACGCGCCTCAATGTGGCCCAAGCACAGCACGGTGTAGTCGACAGCCAGGCGGCTGCCATCGGACAAGCGCAGAACCTGCTGGCCGTCAGTGCCGTCTGGTTCGGTGATGTCGGTGACGCGCGCCTGATGCGGGATGACGTCCGCGGTCTGTGTTTCTTCCGCCCGGGCGACGATTCGCCGGTAGGAATCGCGCAGATACCGGCCGTACTCAACACGGCTGGGGAAATACGAGCCCGGACTGCGCGGATCCGTCGACCATTCGGCCATCGACGGCCCCTGATCCGGATTCGGCACACCACAGGATTCGTCTGCGAACACCGTCTGCTCGGCCGCTGTTGTGTTCATCAGCAGCGACGGACTCTGATCCGTCCGCCACACCCGACCCGCACCCGGCGGGAACGGATCGATCACATGAATGCGCAGCCGGGGCGGCGCCTCGTCCGTCCCAGCAGACGACAGCGCAACCAGGCGCTCCAGAACAGTCAGGCCCCGCGGGCCCATGCCGATGATCGCAATATCAGCCATCGGCACCGGTCCCAGCGTTCGCACCTCCGTGCAGCCTGTCGTTATGCGGGTAGCCCGGCCAGGGGTCGCCCGGCTTGTAACCGCGCGGGTAGCACTTGCCGTCATCGGTTTCCATGCCGATGCCGGGCTCCGTGGTCTCGGTTTCCTCCTGCGGTTCCTCTGATGGCGAGGCGGAGTCGGCAGGCGTGCTGTCTGAATTGTCTGCGCTGTTCGAGTTGTCCGAGGACTTCGCGGACTTGTCGGCCTTCTTCTTGCCGTCGTCCGAGGTGGTGTTCTTCTTTACCCATTTGCGCAGGTCGTCATAGTCGGGGTGGAGGGTGTTGACGACATCGTTGGTGATCTGGGCGGATTTCACCTCGGTGCCGCGCATGACCATAGCGAGGTCGGCGAATGCATTGAGGTCCGACAGAGGAATGTCGGTGCGGATGTTGTTGGATGCGCTCGCGGCGAGTTTGGGGTACTTAAGCGCCATTTCCTGCGGGCTGAGCTGGTCAAGAGCGGCCTTGAGGAAACGCTGCTGACGGCACATGCGGTCGTAGTTGTCCGCCCCGTCACGACTGCGGGTGTACCAGAGGGCCTTCTTGCCTTCGAGACGCTGTGGGCCCGGGTCGATCCAGCCGAAGATCTGGTTCTTCCCACCGGTGTTCTGGTTGGTGCCGCCGCCCATCGGGATGGGGCGCTCAACGTCGAGTTCGACTCCGCCCATCGTGGTGATGAGGTCGGTGAAGCCCTGCATGTTGACGGCAGTCCAGTAGTCGAGCTTCAGCCCAAGGGAGGCCTCAACCGCCTGGATGGTGGCGAACATGCCCGGTTCGAGACCGTGGGTGTCGCCGACGGATTCGGGTGAGTTTTCAGCCCAGTCCCACACCGCGTTGATGAGGTCCTCCGTGGGATCGCCGGTGGGGCGGAAACCGTTGGGGAACGTTTCTGCCAGCTTCGAGTCTTCGGGGAATTCAGGGAAGGCCAGGTTGCGTGGGACTGAAATCAGGGTTGTCTGCCCATTGCGCGTGTCGATGCTGGCTACAAGCATGGTGTCAGGACGAACACCTTGACGGGTGTCCGAGCTGTCCTGGCCGATGAGGAAGACGTTGATGCGCTCTTTGTCTGCCCACAGGTCTTCGCGTTTGAGCACCTTGGCGCCGTTTTCGCCGAATACCTTTGACAGGGTGCTGGCAGTGACATTGGCGTACGCGGCGCCGACGCTCAGTGGAATGCCGACGATCACGATGAGGCTGGCTACAAGCACCCAGCTGAGCACCTTCTGTGCTTTGGGCAGGCGGAAGCCGCGTTTGGACACTGCGAAGGACCGCAGGATCACAAGGACCCAGATGATGAGCCCCACAATGAGCACAACCGATGCGAAGCGCAGGATCTTCGGGCTGGACACCACGCGGCTGGCAAAAGCCGTCGGGCCGTAGACGAGGGCCGTAACGATGATGGCTGCGATGCCCAGGATGAAGCCGCACAGCAGAACCCATCCGGCGATGGATCTGCGGTTGCGGCGAACGATCGCCAGGCCCGGCAGCATCGTTCCCAGCGTCGTCCACGTGACGATCGACGGGAAGCCATCGCCGCCGCGCTGGCCGTGACGCGGCTGGGCGTTGTCGTTGTCGTCAAAGTCGCGGTGTGCGGTGCGCGGTGAGGCCGAGGCTGCAGTCGAGGCGGCTGTCGTTCCTGAGGCTGCCGCTGCCGAGGTGGCAGCCGGCACTGCGGCGGGCGCGGTTGCCGGGGTGGCTGCTGCCGAACGGGTGGGTTGGGCTGCCTGCGATTCCGCGGGCGAGGCGGTGGGCGCGTCAGCCGGTGCGGTTTCTTCTGCTTGTGCTGCGCGCTGCTGCTCTTCGCGTTCGCGCTGCTCGCGAAGTTCACGGCGTGACGGAAGGGGGTCGCCCAGGTGGCGCGTGTTGTGGTGTTCAGAGGCCGGTGTGGGGCGGACAGTTTCCGGAGCGGACGGTTCTTCGCTCTGGGATCCGGTGGGTTTGTCGCCGCGGAAGTTGGGGCGAGAGGATGCGCGAAGAACCCTGCGCGAAGGGAGATTGTCCCAGCGTCCATGCTGGGTGGTGCCTGCACCGTCCGGCTTGTCTGTGCCGCCAGCGGAGCCAGAGTCGCCTGGGGTGTCGTGAGAATCGGTCACCGTGTCGTCTCCTCTATTCATCAGCCGTGCCGCTCACAGAAGCGGCGCGGTGAGTATATGTTCCTCGGCTGAACAGCAAGTGTACCGAGCCTGTGCGTCGCACAGGTCACATGCGACGCTCAGGCGAGCTCCACCTCGGCCCCGATGCTTCAGTTAGAGGTGCTTTTGCTCCCGCGGCGCTTGGAATGTAACCTGTATCTGCCTGGAGTTGTGGCTGAGCGGTCGAAAGCGTCACCCTGCTAAGGTGAAGTCCTCGCGTTTGGGGACCGAGGGTTCAAATCCCTCCAACTCCGCCAAGCGGTGAAAGGCCCCCGAGAACCTTGAGTTCTCGGGGGGTCTTTCCCATTGTGGACGGGCACTGCAGAGGCCCTCCGCGTGCCGATCCCCTCGTTCTATAGGACCTCTATAGGACAGGTGAGACGATTGCCCCATGGCTGACGAACAGACCTTTGAGTCCATCCCCTCGCACATTCGCCGTGCAATGACGCCCGAACAGGCCGCTGTCGTCCGGCATCAGCTTGCGCGCACACCTCTTGGCTCTGACGGTGCCGGCGCTGACCCGGTCGAGGCAATGCGCGCCGACTACAACGACGAACGCACATTCTGGAACGAGGGCGGCCCGCAGATGGCCAGCACCGAGAACCTCACGTTGCCCCTGGCCGGGGCCTCGGTTTCCGTGCGGATTCATCGTCCCGTGGATGCTGAAACACTGCCGGCGATCATCTTCATTCACGGCGGCGGCTTCAGCGTGGGCAACCTTGATACCCACGACCGGATTCAGCGCGTACTGGCGGCCGAATCCGGAGCGGCGGTCATTGCGGTGGACTACTCACTGACCCCGGAAGCTGTGTTCCCGCAGGCGATGCACGAAGTTGCCGGTGCCGCCGCCTACTTCGCAGCCCGCGGCTCCGAACACGGCATCGATCCCAAACGTCTTGCCTTCGCCGGGGACTCCGCCGGTGCGATCCTGTCGCTGACAGCCACTTTGCTTCTGCGCGATGAGCCCGGCACTGCGGCCGAAGCGGCAGGCCTCAGCGACGACCCGAGTGTCGGGGAGCCCGCAGGGGTCAGCCCCTTCGAATCGATTCGCTCACTCCTGCTGTACTACGGCACGTACGGGCTGCGGGACTCCGCCACCATGCGCCTGTACGGCGGCTGGTGGGACGGCCTGAGCCGAAACGATCTCGACGACATGCTCGAAGCCCACTACCGGGGCGCGCAGCACGAAGCCAGCCCCTACGTCGACCCGCTGACGGCCGATTACTCCAAACCCGTGCCGCCCATGTTCATCGTCGGCGCAGAACTCGACCCCCTGGCCGATGATTCGCGGGCCCTGGACAAGGTGCTGGGAACATTCGGCCGCGAAAGGGAGTTCCATTTAGAGGAAGGTGCACTGCATTCCTTCCTCCACTACGGCAGGATGATGGAAGCTTCGCGCGATGTGCTGGCGTGGGGAGCCGAATATGC
>CABTZE010000043.1 GCA_902489215.1 uncultured Brevibacterium sp. | reverse complement strand
GCCAGCGGCGGGGCGCGAAAGGCTGCAGCCCGCAGCGCCTGCTGGTGGCCGTCGGCTATTGCAAAGCCCGCACCAGCCCACGTGAGCATTTCAATGTCATTGGGCATGTCGCCGAACGCCGCGACTTCGGGGGAGCCGATTCCACGGTCAGCGGCAAAGACTTCGAGAGTGTGCGCTTTTGTGATGCCCGGGGCCGCCAGTTCGATCAGCCCCGACGACGGATTCGAATGCGTGGGGTGGAAAACTCCGCGGGTCAGCGGGCCGACGGCATTCAGAAGAGCCTCGGAATCATAGGAACCGGGAACCCGCACAAGAACTTTCAGGACCGTGCCGAGCGTGCCTTCTTCGCCATAGGCGATTTCGGGAGCCTCTAGGCGAGCCCGCACAGCAGCTGATTCAGACAGTTCGGTTGCTGAATCATGGACGAAGCCCGGCGACGTGAACGACCCATCCGGGGTTTCATAGGCCAAAACGGCCTGCGGAAGAACAGAGTGCAGGCGTTCGCGGAAATCAACCAGCTGGTCGGTGTCGATGCCGTAGGCGGCCGCCAGCTGTCCACTCTGCATGTCGAGTACAGCAGATCCGTTGGCGCAGATGGCCCACTGAAGCTGCGGCAGCTGCGCTGCTACCGGCTCCATCCAGCGCAGGGGTCTGCCGGTGACGGGAACAACGTGTGCGCCGGTTTCGCGAACGGCCTCGACGGCCTTAACTACGCGGGCTGTGATCGGGCTGCCGGTTTCCAGCAGCGTGCCGTCGACATCAGTGGCGATCAGGCGAATTCCGGCCAAAGCGCGTTCGTCTGGCATGTGCATGCTCACGGTGTTTCCTTTCCCACCGTGCGCGCCTGGGCTTCGGCGATCAAGGCTTCGGCGTCGTCGACGAACCGAGCAGCCGATGCGGCAGCGGCATCCGCAGGATTGGCTGCGGGGCCTGGTGCTGGCGCCGCAAGCCGTTCGGCGTTAACTGCTTGCCGCGCAGCGACGCGCACATGAGCTGCCGCCTGGGCTGCTTCGGACACTTTCCCCGCTGCACGGCTGAGCAGTTCGGGAAGGTCACCCACCTGCTGGCGGACGTCGGCTGGGAGGACAAGCCCTTCCAACGGCCAGCTGCTGTGCGCGTGTTCGGCAATCTGAGCGACGCTCTGGTCGAGTTCGGACAGTCGGTGGGTCAGTTCGACCACCGCAGTGACCGCCGGGAGGCCAGGGGATTCGCTCTGGGCCTGTACGGCGGTTGTGTACAGCCTGTCGACTGCGCGGCCGAAGCGGTCGCGGTGCTGCCGCCACAGACCCGTGCCCAGGCGGGCGTCCAGCGAATCCTCTTGTTGGCCGCTGCCTGATGTGCGTGATCGCAGCCAAGAAAACAGTCCCACGGGTGTCCTATTACAGGTAGTTGCCCGGTCCTGCCGGAGTGTGTCCGGGCTTCCTGACGGCCTGAGCCGCGGGTGCGGGATGCTGACCCTCGCCGCTCATGGCCTGGCGGGCCATGATGGCGGTTTGGATGCTCTGCACCAGACCGTCAATCCACCCCGAAGCGTGCGAAATGGCGATGAGCAGTTCGCCGCGCGACGGTGTGACCGGCAGAGCGGCAGCCCCGCGATCGTATTCTTCGAGCAGTTCGTCGCTGAGAACCTCTGCGAGGTCTTCGCGAACGCCCTTGTGGATGCGGCTGAGCCTCTTGCGGCCTGCGGCATCGAGATCGTCAGTGCCGCGCAGGTCTTCCAACAGTCGGTTGAGGGTGCTGCCTATGCGCAGAACCCGGGACGGGTCGGTGACATCTGGGCTTTCCTCGTCGCCTTCCGGGCTGTCGCCCTCGCCGCTGTCAGAGCTGCCTTCTGCACTGCCTTCCGTGCCGCTGTCAGCAGCGTCCCCAGCGTCCGAGGCGCCGCCGGGCTCCCGCTGGTCAGCAGGCTGTTCTGGGGTTGTCTGATCCTGCGACTCAGCTGCATCGGCGGTCGGCTGCTGTTCTTCTTCGGATTCGATGGGGGCTTCAGCTGTGTTGTTGTTTGCGTCAGTCATGCGCACCTACCTTGAGGATTACCTTGCCGATGGCTTCGCCGTCTTCCAGCAGACGGTGGGCTTCGGCGACATCGTCAATGGGAAGTTCTCGGTACACCACCGGGGTGATGCGGCCGCTTGCCACGTGCGGCCAGAAGTCCTGCAGAAGGTCTGAAACCACGGCTGCTTTCTGTTGTTCTGAGCGAGCTCGCAGAGTGGTTGCGATGACCGTCTGCCTGCGCACCATGAGCCTGCCCAGGTTGAGTTCGGCTTTTGCCCCGCCCTGCAGACTGATAACCACCAGTCGGCCGTCGCGGGTGAGTGCTTCCGTGTTCCTTTCGAGGTAGGCCGCGCCCATGATGTCGAGGATGACGTCAGCCCCGGGGCGCCGACTGTCATCCCGTGGAAGTCCGAAGAAGTTGGGAGAGTCTGGCTGCTGTGCGTCCGCCGTGATCTGCTTGATGCGGTCAACGAAGTCTTCTTCGCGGTAGTTGATGACGGCGTCCGCACCCAGCCCACGGCAGAATTCAGCCTTGCGCTGGCTGCCGACAGTCACGGCTGTTCTTGCTCCGTGGGCTTTGGCCATTTGGATGGCGGCGGTGCCGATGCCAGAACCGCCGCCGTGGATGAGCACCCATTCGCCCGGCTGCAGGCGCGCGGTGGTGAACAGGTTGGAGTACACGGTGGCCATGACTTCCGGCAAAGCGGCTGCTTCGGCAAACGTCATGGGACGTTCGGCGCCGCTGTTTGGGTCGGTGACAGTGGGAATGGGCATCAGCTGGCCGATGGGAACGGGCACGTATTCGGCGTAGCCGCCGCCGGTGAGCAGAGCCGCCACACGATCACCAACCTGCACTCCCGCAGCGCTGCCGTCCGCAGCACCGGCGGCCGCGGGCTCAGCTCCTTCTGCCTGGTTGATGGAGACAACAGTGCCGGCGACTTCCAGACCGGGAATCTGCGTGGCACCCGCGGGAGGCCGGTAGTTTCCTTCGCGCTGCACGATGTCAGCCCGATTGACCCCGGCCGCGGCGACCCGCACAAGCGCGTGCCCGGGCGGACACTCTGGAATGGCGACGGTCTCAACCCGCAGGGCATCGCGCCCACCGGGTTCCGGGATCGTCACCGCGCGCATCGTCGTCACTTCAGCCATGAGGCAAGCCTATCGGCCGGCACTGACACAAGCCTGAGCCCGGCACCACAACCGGTCCGGCACCTCGTCAGCGTGAGCGCTCCACGGGCCCAAGACACGGCAGAGCCCCGGTCCGGCAGCAGACCAGACCGGGGCGTTGCCGCAATCAGCCGAGTGCGAACTCAGACGAACATGTGGAACAGAGGCGAGTCCTCGCCGACCTTCTCGATTTCGAGAGGTGATTCGTCCATCCGCTGCAGCAGACCGGGCAGATCAGCCGCGTTGCCCAGCGTGATGCCGACAAAAGCGGGACCGGTTTCGCGCCCGGAGCGCTTCATGTACTCAAACAGGGCGACATCGTCATCCGGGCCCAGAACCTCGTCGAGGAACCGGCGAAGAGCGCCCGGCTCCTGCGGGAAGTTCACAATGAAGTAGTGCTTGAGGCCCT
Organism: uncultured Brevibacterium sp.; assembly: GCA_902489215.1. Taxonomy (GTDB): domain Bacteria; phylum Actinomycetota; class Actinomycetes; order Actinomycetales; family Brevibacteriaceae; genus Brevibacterium. The sequence goes on along the minus strand of CABTZE010000043.1, from coordinate 9,966 downwards.
CCCACACGAGTGAGCGCTCAAGAATCTCCGAGTAGCGGGAAATGTCGTTGTTGCCGCCGGTGAGGACACACACGACAGACGAACCGGCGGGCACTTCGAACGGAGCGAAAGACCCTTCCGGCCCGACAGAGGCCGAAGCGATCGCACCGGCGGGCTCGGCGATGATGCCGTCAACCTGGTAAAGGTCGAGCATTTCCTTCGCGATCCGGCCCTCCGGAACCGTGTGCAGTTCAAGGTCCATGCCGGAGATCATCTGGTACGTGACGTCACCGGCCCGGCGCACAGCGGCGCCGTCGGCAAAGGAGTCGATTTCGGGAAGTTCAACAGGTTTGCCCGCAGAGCACGCCGCGATCATGGAGGCAGCGCCCGCCGGTTCAATGCCGATGACCTTGGTGTTGGGCATCGCTTCGCGAGCGTATTCGGCAATGCCGGCCAGAACTCCGCCGCCGCCGATCGGCACGACGATGTAATCGGGGTCGTGGCCCAGCTGATCGCGGATCTCGACGCCGATCGTGCCCTGCCCGGCAATTGTGCGCGGGTGGTCGAAAGCTGACACCATGAGAGCGCCGGTCCGTTCGGCGTAGCGCTTGGCCAGCGCTGAGGAATCGTCGTAGGTGGAGCCTTCGATCACGACGGTCACGCGCTCGCCGCCGAAATGACGGATCCGCTGGATCTTCTGCTGCGGTGTGGTGCGCGGAACGATGATCCGCCCGTCGATGCCCAGATCGTTGCACGCCTGGGCGAAGCCCTGCGCGTGATTTCCGGCCGATGCGGCGACAACACCGCGGGACCGTTCTTCCGGGGTCAGCTGAAGCATGAAGTTGAAAGCGCCGCGCACCTTGTAGGAGCGGACAGTCTGCAGGTCTTCGCGCTTGAGGTAGACGGTGGCTCCCGTCGCGGCCGACAGCCGCTCGGAAATGTGCAGGGGCGTCGAAACCACTTTCGGCTGAATTCGCGAGGCGGCCTCGCGGATTTCAGCAGCTGTCGGGGGGACCTGGGGTTTCTTGCCGTCTATTAACACGTTTTCATTCTCGACCTTTAGCTGACGGGGCGGCAACTTCCCGCGTAATATCACTGAAATATGGGGCCTGGCCGATACAGTGGGAGGGTCAGTCCATCCTGGTGAGGAGAACATACAGTGGCGATCAGCAGCGAGCTTGAGCACCTGCTTTCGGAATGGCTGCCCCGGCAGTCGTGGTTTCCGAGGCAGCAGGGGGTTCTCGGCCGCGTGCTCGCATCCTCCCCGGATGTCACCCCCATGTCATCGGTCGAGGTGTTCCACCTGGACCTGCCCGATGGTGGGCAGGTGTACGGCTACGAATCAGTCATCGCCGTCGGCAGCACCACCCCGGGCGGTGCGGAACAGGTGTTCCGCCTCAACATTCCTCTGACGTATCGGACTGAAGAAGAGCCCAGTCTGCGCTCGCACCTCATCGGCCGCATTGACGATCTGACGCTCGGCCGGGTGTGGGTGTATGACGCTGCGGCGGATCCCGCCTATGTGCTCACGATGATCGGAGCGATCACCGCCGGCCGAAGCTTCCCCGGCAACCAGGTCAACGCGCACCGCGTGAGCCCCGAAGCCGTCGACGCCTACGACCTGAGCTCGTCGGTCGCTGTTGTGGAGGCCCTCAGCTCAGCCCAGGTCTCGGTTTCGGACCGCGCCAATGTTACGAACGTCGTCATCGACCGCGGCCTGACCCGCTCGGTGCTCACGGTTTTCCGCGTGCTCAACGCGGCCACTGCGGCGGCGCTGCACATGCCGGTCGCGCTGACGAAGGCTGACTCTGCTGCCGTTGCGCACGTTGCCGGCTGGATGTCCGGCCGGTGGTTCGACGGCTACGGTTTGGAGACCTGCGAACTGCCGACTCTCATGCTGACCGGCGGTGAAGCCGAAGCTGACACCGCGTGGGCACAGGCCGTCCGGTCGGCCCTCGACGTTGACTCCGGTTCGACCGCCAGCTTTGTCGACACGGCCGGAGCGATCGGTTCGCGCATCGGCGAACTGCACGGTGACCTTGCCGGCATCTTCGGCATTGTCGAATCCGCTGATGCCACGAGCGCGTGGATCAAGAAGTGGCAGGAGCGCATCGACTGGGCGTTTGAACGTTCACCGCTGACGCTTGAACCGCTGCGCGGCGACCTCAAACGCCACCGCGAATGGCTGGCCGGACTCGACTCCGTAGGCGGCCTGCAGCGCATCCACGGCGACCTCACCTTGGGCAACGTCATCATGGCGCCCGCCGCTGGCCCCCGGGTGCGCAACTTCGCCGAGGGTGGGGATGGGCCGACCGCCGAACCGAAACCTCCGGCTTTTGACCTGGTCGCGCTGCTGCGCTCCCTGGACTACGCTGCGGGCTACGCGAGGCTCAAGCGCACCGGCGCTCTCGAAGCTGACGAGGTGCCGCTGATCTCCGGTCTGTCACCTGACCAGCTGCGCGATGTCACGGACTCGCCTGAGTTCGAATGGTCGAACCGGGCGCAGAACTCGCTTCTGACCGGGTACTCCCGCGCTGTCGAGGGTGCTGTCACTCTGGACGACCCGATTCTGCGCGCTGTGCTCATCGACCGACTGCTGGTCGAGGTGGTCACGGAACTGCGCAACCGACCGGCATGGCTCACCGTGCCTCTTGCCGCACTGACTCTGGCACTGCGCGGTCGTCCGCCGAAGGCCACTCCGCGCGGTACGGCAGCGCACCGCAGCGGCCCGATCGAACCGACGAAGGTCACGAAGACCCCGCGTGCCGAAGCTCCGGAAGAAGCACAGGCTTCAGCCGGCAAGAAGGCTGACAAGAAGCACGAAGGTGGAAGGGCTTTCGGTCTTGACGGTACTGCCGCTCCCGTGAAGAAGACGCAGACTGTTGCTGATGATGCAGGCTGCAAGGATGAGACAGGCGCCGGATCAGCGGGCGACGCTGCGCAGGCATCCTCCTGGGCTGTTCCCGGTGACAAGGTCAGCGCGGAAGACTTCGCACAGCGGGCCGAACTGCAGATCCCACAGCAGGACGAGCTGAAGAAGAAGTCCAAGAAGGCCAAAAAGGCGAAAAAAGCCCAGAAGAAGGCTGAAGACAAAGTTGCCGAAAAGGCTGAGCCGCAGGCTCAGCCCGAGCCCAGTGAGTCTGACAGCAAACCGGACAGCAAGCCGGACGCACAGGCCGACAATCCGGCGGAACAGAAGGCAGACAAGGCCAGCGGCACCTCGTCAGATTCTGCAGAAGCAGAACCGCAGCCCAAACCCGCAGGTGGAGGCCTGGGCGGGCTCGTCATCGGCGACTACACGCTCCACGAAGAAGACGGCGACTACGGAGACGAAACCGAAGAAGAGGAACTGCCGCCCGTACAGCCGAAATCAGCACGCAACAACTGACAGGCTCTGGCGGTCCGCCTGCGAGTGTGACCTAAAGGCCGTGCTTGGGCGGAAAGGCTCAGAGGCGCTTCGATAGACTCGGGGCCAGCGGGTTTGCTCCCGCATGACTCAGCGCACGCAGCCAAGGAAGCAGACACCGGTGCCGGAAACCCACGACACAAGCGATAGTCCCCGCATGGAAAGTGCTGAACCGACCCACAGGGGATCGCGCAAGCCGATCCTTGCGATCATCGCAGTCGCCGCGGCCCTGCTCATAGCCGCCGTCGGTATTCGCGCGTGTGAAGACGACGCCGCACCATCCCAGGAACAGCAGACCGAAGCTGATTTCCTCAAGCCCGAACAGACCGCACGGGTCGTCAACGCCCTGCAGGATGAAGGCGCGGACGTCTACCAGCTGATCATCACCAAAAAGCATGCCACGGCACAGGTTTTCGAAGAAGACGGCAAACTCACCAGTCTGATGTTCAGCGAAACCGGCGGACCCGAAAAGAAGCCGGGAGGCAGTGCCCCGGCCGACGCTGCACGTGTTCCCGCTGCTGACCTCAGCGCTGACGCTTTTACGGCCGCCGCCGACAAGACCCTGAACGTCATCGACCATGCAGATCGAATCCGCGCGCTGTCGATCGAACAGGACTACGGACACTTCAACGGCCGCGACGCCGGACCGTCAGCCACGCTGCGTGCAGCAACCTCCGGCGAAGGATTCGGTGAGGGGTCGGGAACCGTCGTGTGGAGCCTCGATGCTGAGCGCATCCTCGGTGTGCCCAGTGCTGACGGGGCCGAGCCGAAAATCGCCCAGACAGAAAAAGCCGAAAAGCTGCTGAACACCATGCCGGCCGTCCAAGCAATGGCCGAAGAATCCGGAACTCAGCTGGTCAAAGCGCTCGAATACTACGAAGTGAAAGAAGTCTTCAGCGTTGAGTTCGCCGGGAACGAAACCCGCGCGGTCGTGCTCACCCAGGACGACCAGACAGTCCAGCTGGACTTCACCACGGGCGCACCCACGGCAAGCAGCTACACCCACTCGGGACTCAAACCTCTTGACGACTGGAAGAAGCTCGCCGACACCAAGCCCAGTAGCCGACTGATGGAAGCCGTCGAGGATCTCGAAGTTCCAACCGCGTCCGCCGGTGCTCCCAAAGGGGCCGGAGCTGCGCTGTTCAACGCCGACAAGCGAACACCAGCACCGGAAGCCGAGCCGAGCAGCGAAGCCGAGGGGACCGAGGATGCTGGCGGCGCTTCGGAAGCCGCTGACGGCAACGCCGACGAGGGAGCGGAGCAGGCGGAAGGTGGGGGAGCCGAACAGACTTCCGGCGCCTCGGAATCTGCTGAGCCGAGTGAAGAACCGACCGAGCAGCAGACCGCAGATCCCGTCGACATGACGGAACTGCCGCTCCTGCTGGTTCGCCACCTTGAGGAACACGGCGATGTTGTGTTCGTCGATTCGAAGACCGGCAGCGCTGAGCGGCCCAGCAAGTGGGCACTCGCCGACGGCAAGCTCCTGGCTGAGGACCTGCAGAAGGCCTACTGGACTCGAGCCAGCCAGTAGCGTGTGGCGGCCGACCGCCGCGGGCGGTTGAGGCGCAGCGAGTGCTGATGGTCAGCGAGAGACGGCACCCTGCGAGTATTTCACCTTCGTGTGGCACAATGGTCAGGCGCTGTGCGCATTAGGTGAGTTGACAGAGCGGCCGAATGTGACGGTCTTGAAAACCGTTGAGTCCTCACGGGCTCCGTGGGTTCAAATCCCACACTCCCCGCCGGACACCCCGGCAGTTCCTAGAACTGCCGGGGTTTTCTGTTTGGGGTGGGCACGGCGTGGTGGTGAGCATGGAAGCACCCATTAGCCGTTGAAACTCCCGTCAGCTGGATTCTGCGCCTTAGCCGCAAGAAAACTCCCGTTAGCCGGGATCTGCGCGAAAGCAACCCTGCGCCAATCCTCTTCGCCAACCGTGCCGCGAACCCTTTATTCACGTAGCCATACAAGACCTCAGTACGTGGGTCGAGGACCGCTATCACGTTTGGCCCGTGCGGGTTGTCAGGTTCACGGCGGAACAGGACTCTCGTCGTCGACTGGATACTCACTGCGTCGTAGTAGCGGTAGCTGCGACCGATGAAGTAGAAGATGCCCAGACGAGCCAACGCCATGTTCCCCGGTGCAGCCTGCAACCCTGACTCTCGTCCGACGAACCGCAGTTCATCTCCACGTTGCACTTTTATACCGAGCGTGCCATCAGGTCGACGCACAAACTCTGCGTCAGCCTGGGCAGGAGAGACCCACTTCGTTGATGCCCCTCCACTCTCGGCGCCCGCTCATCTGCGCGCGTGTCCCTGCTGACAGCCGCTCCAGTGTGAGCGGGCCATCAGTGTCACCCTCCGTGGCAGGTATCACGACTTCAGGACACCATCACATTCGCACTATTGCTATGATCAGCGGATCCCGGGCCAACAGGCGAACGGGTAACTCTCCTCATCAAGGAAGAATCATGGCTTATCCGGTACCTCCGCGCGCATACCCGTACGCTCAGCCCCAGCACCAGCCACGACCCAAGAACGGCATGGGGACAGCCGCTCTCGTCCTCGGCATCCTCGCGCTCCTCGCATCGTTCATCCCGCTGCTGTCGCTATTCACCGCCGTACCGTTGGGGCTGCTGGGCGTCATCTTCGCGATCGTCGGATACAGGCGGCTCTCCAAAGGAAACGCCACGAACAAAGCATCGACCACTGTTGGACTCATCTTGTCTGCTATCGCGGTGATCATCGCCGTGGTCTTGACTCTCCTCGTCGGTGCTTGGCTCGGCAGCGACAGTGACACCGGCACGACAGGCGGCTCAACTAATGTGGCCAGCAGCACGGACGACGACAATAAGCGATTCTCGGGACAGCGGGACTCTGACGTTATTGGTGAACCGGGTGAGACCCTGCAAGCGCGTGGGGTCACCGTGACTGCCGAACCGCTGAAACGGATGACCCCTAAGTATTTCAGCCCGGTCCTTTGCAGCCACGTCACTTACCAGAACAACTCTGAGGACCGGATCGACTACCACGAGTGGGACTGGTCGCTGCAGTCGCCGTCTGGCGACATCCAGACGGTGACCTACTCTGGCATGGATGATGAGCTGAACTCGGGCGACCTCGCGCCGGGAGGCACCACCAGTGGACTCGTCTGTTTCGACACGACCGACGAGTCGGGCGACCACATCTTGCTGTTCGAAGGCTTCATCACCTTCGACTCGTCCCGCGCCGCATGGATCAACGACATCGAGTGACCAGCCTGTACTAACCGGGGACGTTGGTTGAGTTTGTGTGTTGCGGTGACATAGGGAAGACCTCCGGTGTGGAATGAAGGTGCTCTAATCTGCTCACTCGACACACGAGGTCTTCTTGATGGCCCGCTCTAATGCAGCGCTGACTCCTCGTCACCGTTTGAAAGTTGCCAAGCTCGTTGTTGAACACGGTGTGTCGATTGCTGAAGTAGCTGCTCGTTTCCAGTGTTCGTAGCCAACGGTCAAACGATGGCCGAACGCTACCGCAATGGTGAAAGCATGCAGGATCGTTCTTCCCGACCCCACACCGGCCAGAATAAAAGCCGCTTCTAAAGTGGTCAAACGCATTGTGTCGCTGCCGTTGCGTAAACGCATCGGACCTTTGCAGTAAGTTGTCCTGTGCGGTGCGGTACCCTCAAGAGCGCATCAGGTGCTTAAACGCTGCCGGCTGAACCGGCTGTCGTATCTTGACCGTGCTATCAGTGAGGTTGTGCGTCGTTATGAGCATGACCAGCCGGGAGACTTACTCCATGTGGATGTGACGAAGTTCGGCAAGATCCCTGATGGTGGTGGGTGCCGGTTTGTCGGCAGGGCTCAAGGTTTCCTCAACCGGGCAAAGACAGAAGGCAAGCCACCGGAACGGTCCAGACAATCAGCGTTGGGATACTGCTTTGTCCATACCGTGGTGGATGACCATTCCCAGTTGGTGTACGCAGAGATCCACGATGATGAAAAGGCCGTCACCGCAGCAGGGGTGTTACGTCGGGCGACTGCGTGGTTCGCAGCCCGCAATGTTCACATCATGAGAGTCATCCACGACTACAATCACCACCGACCCCATTCCGCATCCGGAGGCCAGCCACCAGTCACCCGATTAACCAACCTCCCCGATCAGTACTTCTAATCAGCAGAAGTGGACCCGGGCTGGGCTTTCTTAAGGGCATCTATAGGACCCGGCATCACAAGCGTGTCGTCCACACCCGTCAGCCGGATTCTGCGGCTTAGCAGCCAGGAAACACCCGTTAGCCGGGATCTGCGCGAAAGCAACCACTGCTAACGGGAGTTTTTGTTGCTAAAGGGCGGGTGGGAGCTCACGAGGTGGAGCCCGGTGGGTATTGAGCGACTTGGAAGCTCACCCTTTGTCGGATGCCTCGGTGTTGCTCAATACAACGGTGCGAACCTGCTGAGAGATATACGCATCAAGATCGACTCCGATTCGCTGGAAGTACCAATGCTTGAGCGCCCACATGTGTGCGATCACCATGAGGTCGTGACCAAGCGTCTGGGCATCCACATTGCGAAGTTTCCCGGCGTCGATGGCAGCAGCGGCGACATCCACGAGAGGCTGCAGAGTTTCGAGCTCCTGAGCCTGAATCGACTGCAGCCCCTCCTTCGACAGCGATTTAGATACTTGATAGGTGAGAACGACCGCATGTCGCTGTTCGTCAACGATGCGACAGAACTCGGAAAACGCGGCAATCACCTTGTCCACATGGTCCGTCGCCTCGGCGATGGCAGCAGGAATTCGCAGACGGAACTCCTCGAGGACGCGGGTGATCGCGGCGAGCACGATCTGCTCCTTGTCTGAAAAATATTTGTACAACAGCCCAACACTGACTCCGGCAGACTTCGCGATCGCCTGCATGGACACCGAGTGGGTGCCCTTCTTCTGCATCAGGCGAACGGCAGCTTCGACGATCTGCCGCTCACGGAATTCTGCGCGAGCGCCTTTGACGATCGCATTGATGTCCTCGGAATCAGCTGTCATTCTTGGTGGCGACTTCCTCTCTGAGCTTGAACTTCTGAATCTTACCGCTGGGTGTGCGGGGCAGCTCGTCGAGAATCTCCAATGCCTCCGGCCAGTAGTTCTTTGCGACTCCCTTATCTGCAAAGTGCTGGCGAAGATCATCCATTGAGAGAGTGTGACCGTCCACCAAATTGACAACGGCGCAGGCAATCTCCTGCAGCCGCGGATGCGGCATCGCGACCACGGCGGCTTGCGCCACTGCCGGATGTTCGTATAGGACATTTTCAATGTAGGCAACCGGGATATTCTCGCCACCTCGGATGATGATGTCCTTCGACCGTCCGGCGATCCGAATGAAGCCCTCGTCGTCCATTTCAGCGAGGTCGCCAGTGTCGAGCCATTCGCCGTCGAAGCTCTCCGCGGTCTTCTTGGGCTCATCGAGATATCCGACAAACAGGAAAGGTCCGGTGACTTGGACTCGTCCTTCCTCTCCGGGGCCGACTGGCTCTCCAAGGGGATCGACAATGCGGACTTTCATAGCGCCTAGAGCGCGTCCGTCTGTGCCTGTGATTTTTTCTTCGGAATCTCCGGGAGCGGTCATCGTCACCAGGCCGCACTCTGTTTGCCCCCAGCCGCCGAAAACGCTGAGGCTCGGCAGCAGAGTGCGCGCTTCTTCCACCATTACGCGTGGAATCGGAGCGCCCATACAGCAGAAATGCTTGAGGGAGGAAAGGTCGTATTCTGTCGACTTCGCAGCTTCGAGCAGATCGTGGAGGAACGGTGTCGCGCCTGAGGTGTGCTGAATTCCATGCTCAGCGACTAGCCGGACGAATTCTTCGCCGTTCCACGTGTCCTGGAAAATACCCGAACCGCCGACAAGCAGGGGGAGGCACACGCCGTACATGTATCCGGTGAGGTGACCGAAAGTCGAGGCCATGTGGACGACCGAACCCTGCTTCAAACCCAAATGGTCGGGCCACGGGAGAGCCGCGGCAAGGACATTGTTGTGCGTGTGCATGACGCCTTTGGGATTGCCCGTCGTCCCTGACGTGAAGAGGATAAGACCGACATCACTGGGGTCGGGTCGACGTTCATTCCAATCGAAGACTTCGTCCGTTGAGCCGGTTGGCGGTCGCGTATTCGATGGCACCTCTTGGACTCCGCGGTCGAGGAAGTCTGTCCATTTCTCAAATCCGTTCCTGGTGTCGAACTGCGTTTCCCCAGGTGTGTCCAGCACGATTGTGTGCTTCAGGTCCGGCAGGTTTGGCCGCAGGCGATCGACCATGTTCGCGTAGTCAAATTTCCGAAACAGGTTTGGGATGAATAGGACGGACACTTTGGCTTTTTTGGCCATGTATCCAATCTCCCGATCCCGGTAGATCGGTATAAGTCCATTGGTGATAGCGCCGACTTTGATAGCGGCGAGGTGGATGACCAGCCATTCGTACCAGTTCGGCAGTTGGATGCCTATGACGTCGCCAGCCTCCACTCCGAGATCTACGAGCGCCCGTGCGCACCTTTTGACGTCCTCGCTGAGCTCGGCGTACGTATGTGCGTCATATGGTTCTTTGGCGGCAATCGCCTGTGGC